>JAZUKC010000188.1:0-13048 GCA_045643065.1 Prevotella sp. | reverse complement strand
AAATGTTACAGTTTATTACTCATTATACTGACAGTATTGGCTACGTTGAGTCGGCACGCCTTGCACTTGAGGGTGGATGCCGATGGGTGCAGCTGCGCATGAAGAACGCTACAGACGAGGAGTTCCTGGAGGCTGGGCGTCAGGTGCGTGAGTTATGTAACCTGTATGGCGCAACATTCATCATCGATGACCATGTGGAGCTCGTAAAGGCAATAGGTGCTGACGGCGTTCATCTGGGACTGAAGGATATGCCAATAGATGAGGCGCGACGTGTGTTAGGACCTAATTATATAATAGGTGGTACGGCAAATACGTTTGAGGATGTGGCGATGCACGTCAGAAACGGAGCGAACTACATCGGTTGCGGTCCGTTCCGCTTTACGACAACAAAGGAAAAACTGTCGCCAGTGCTCGGTCTTGATGGCTATAGCGCGGTGACGGCACAAATGAAAGCAGCAGACATAAATGTTCCTATTGTAGCAATAGGCGGCATAACGATGGAAGACATCCCGCAGATAATGCAGACTGGCGTCACGGGCATTGCCTTGAGTGGAACGGTGCTGCGTGCTGCTGACCCTGTAGAAGAAACGAAACAAATAATAAGCACTATAGAAAAATGGAAAAACTCATAATCGCAGGACGTGAGTTCAACTCACGTTTGTTCCTCGGAACAGGCAAATTTAATAATAATGATGTCATGGCACAGGCCATTCAGGCATCAGAGACCGAGATGGTCACAGTAGCAATGAAGCGTATTGAACTGCAGGATAAGCAGGACGATCTGCTTCAGCACATCGTGAAGAATCCCAACATCCAGTTGCTGCCAAACACCAGTGGAGTGCGTAATGCAGAAGAGGCTGTGTTCGCTGCACAGATGGCACGTGAGGCATTCGGCACAAACTGGCTGAAACTGGAGATTCACCCAGACCCCCGCTATCTGCTGCCAGACTCGGTAGAGACGCTGAAGGCTACTGAGCAACTGGTGAAACTTGGTTTCGTTGTCCTGCCTTATTGTCAGGCAGATCCAACACTCTGCAAGCATCTTGAGGAAGCTGGTGCAGCAACCGTTATGCCACTGGCAGCCCCAATCGGTACGAATAAGGGCCTCCGCATGAAGGACTTCCTCCAGATAATCATCGAACAGGCAACAGTGCCTGTAGTGGTCGATGCCGGTATCGGTGCTCCGAGTCATGCTGCCGAGGCAATGGAGATGGGTGCCGACTGCTGTCTCGTAAACACTGCCATTGCTGTTGCTGGCGATCCAGTACAGATGGCTGTAGCATTCAAGGAAGCAGTAATTGCTGGTCGTCGTGCCTATGAGGCTGGTCTTGGTGCTATCAGCGATTGTGCCGAAGCAAGTTCTCCTCTGACTTCTTTCTTGAACTAATTTCTTTTTTCGATAATTCGAATAATCGATAATTCGATAGCTCGACAAATCAAATAATTATGCCAAACGATAATAAAGCATACGCAAAGCGCGAGAAATATTATATGCAGGGCAAGATGTTCCCTGAGATAAAGGTGGGCATGACAAAGGTGAACCTTACTCCTACCGTAGTGAAGGATAAGCATGGCGTGCCATCATACGAAGAGAATGCACCTGTCTATATCTACGATACCAGTGGTCCGTTCAGCGACCCAAACATCGAGGTTGACCTGAAGAAAGGTCTGCCACGCATCCGCGAGCAGTGGATACTCGATCGTAACGATACAGAGGAACTGGCAGAGGTAACAAGTGAATATGGCAAGATGCGCCTTGCCGACCATTCGCTCGACGAACTTCGCTTTGAACATATCAAACTGCCACGCCGTGCACAGCAGGGCAAAGCGATAACACAGATGGCCTATGCCAAGGCTGGCATCATCACGCCAGAGATGGAATATGTGGCCATCCGTGAGAACATGAACTGCGAAGAACTCGGCATCAAGAGCCATATCACTCCAGAGTTTGTCCGTGACGAGATTGCACGTGGACGTGCCGTCCTGCCTGCTAACATCAACCATCCTGAAGCAGAACCAATGATAATTGGTCGTAACTTCCTCGTTAAGATAAATACCAACATTGGTAACTCTGCTACTACTTCAAGTATTGAGGAAGAAGTCGATAAGGCAGTATGGTCATGCAAATGGGGTGGCGACACGCTGATGGATCTTTCTACCGGCGCCAACATCCATGAGACACGTGAGTGGATTGTCCGCAACTGCCCAGTGCCAGTAGGCACCGTGCCTATCTATCAGGCACTTGAGAAAGTCAATGGACGCGTTGAGGACCTGAACTGGGAAGTATATAAGGATACACTCATTGAGCAGTGTGAGCAGGGCGTTGACTACTTCACCATCCATGCCGGCATTCGCCGCCATAACGTACACCTTGCCGACAGTCGCCTCTGTGGTATTGTTAGCCGTGGTGGCAGCATCATGTCGAAGTGGTGTCTCATCCATGACCAGGAGTCGTTCCTCTATGAGCATTTTGATGAGATCTGCGACATCGTGGCACAGTATGACGTGGCACTCTCGCTTGGAGATGGCCTCCGTCCTGGCTGTACAGCCGATGCCAACGATGCAGCACAGTTTGCAGAACTTGACACGATGGGTGAACTCGTGCTGCGTGCATGGGAGAAGAATGTGCAGGCATTCATTGAAGGACCAGGTCATGTGCCAATGCATAAGATTAAGGAGAATATGGACCGTCAGCTCGACCACTGCCATGAGGCACCATTCTACACCCTCGGTCCTATCGTGACAGACATCGCTCCTGCCTATGACCACATCACGTCTGCCATTGCCGATGCACAGATAGCATGGTTCGGTACGGCAATGCTCTGCTATGTTACTCCAAAGGAGCACCTCGCTCTGCCAAATCGCGACGATGTTCGTACTGGTGTTGTAACATACAAGATAGCAGCCCATGCTGCCGACCTTGCCAAGGGCCATCCAGGAGCGCAGATTCGTGATAACGCATTGAGCAAAGCACGTTTCGATTTCCGTTGGCGCGATCAGTTCCATCTCTCTCTTGACCCAGAACTTGCCCTTCAGTATTTCGAGGAAGCTGGTCATACCGATGGTGAATACTGTACCATGTGTGGACCAAACTTCTGTGCAGCGAAGCTGACTCACGATCTTAGAAAACTGTAGTACAAGATACTATGGATAGAAGATATAGTAGGCATTTGCTGCTTGAGGGCTTTGGCGAGGAAGGTCAGCAGCGCTTGTTGGAGTCAAAGGTGCTTATCATTGGTGCCGGTGGACTTGGTTCACCTTGTGCCATGTATCTTGCTGCAGCAGGAGTGGGCACCATCGGCATCGTTGATGGTGACATCGTTTCACTGAGTAATCTGCAACGTCAGGTAATACATTATACCAATGACGTTGGACGCGCCAAGGTGGCATCAGCATCTGCTAAGATGAAAATGCTCAATCCTGACGTGAGGATTGAAGCGTATGAGACGTTCTTCACGAAGGATAATGCAATGGAAATCATTGAACCCTACGGCTTTATCCTTGATTGTACAGACTCGTTCGCATCGAAATATCTGGTCAACGATGCCTGTGTGCTCGCCGGTAAACCATTCTGCTGTGGAGGCGTAGTGAAATGGGGCGGACAGATAATGACTCACGTGCCAGGCACAGCCTGCTATCGGTGTATTTTTCCCGAGCCACCAGCAGAGAATGATGTTGAGACATGTGCGAAGGTTGGTGTACTTGGTCCTGCCGTAGGCATCATGGGAACGATACAGGCCACAGAGGCTGTGAAATGTCTTGGTGGGGTAGGGCAGTTGCTGACGAATAGCCTGTTGACGTTCGACACCATGACGATGCAGTTCATGCGGCTGGAATTCAATAAAAACGACGATTGCATATTATGTGGAGAGAGACCAATGATAACATCGCTGGATGAGTATTCATTCCAACCTTGTAGAGTATCAAGATAATCTCTTTTCAAATATAAAGTATATAACAATGCAAAATTTCACTTATTATGCGCCGACACAGGTTGTGTTCGGTAAGAATACAGAAAGCCAGGTTGGCGAATTGGTAAAGAAATATGGTGGCACAAAGGTGCTGGTACACTTCGGTGGTGGTAGCGTGAAGCGCTCTGGTCTTCTTGATCGCGTGTGTGCATCACTCCAGGAAGCTGGCGTGGCGTACGTTACCCTTGGTGGCGTAGTGCCTAACCCACGTCTCAGTCTTGTTCACGAAGGTATTGAGCTCTGCCGTAAGGAAGGCGTTGACTTCCTGCTTGCTGTAGGTGGCGGATCGGTTATTGACTCTGTCAAGGCTATCAGCAAGGGTGTGCCTTACGATGGTGAGGTGTGGGACTTCTACACAGGCAAGGCTCACAATCCTGAGTGTCTGCCACTTGGTACAGTGCTCACAATCCCTGCTGCAGGCAGCGAGATGAGCGATGCTACTGTGATAACCAAGGACGAAGGCATGTTGAAGAAAGACTACGGCGGCAGCGAACTGCGTCCAAAGTTCTCTATCCTCAACCCAGAACTGACCTATACCCTCCCTGCGTGGCAGACGGCATGTGGTGCTACAGACATGATGATGCACACACAGGAGCGTTACTTCTCAAAGGATGACGATATGGACCTGACAGACAACCTCGCAGAGGCTGGTTTCCGTACTGTCATGAACAGTGTGAAGATTGTGCTCCGCGAGCCAGAGAACTATCGTCATCGTGCTCAGCTCATGTGGGCTGGTTCGGTAATGCACAATGACCTGACAGGTTGCGGTACTTCAAGCGACTGGGCTACACACCAGCTTGAGCATGAGCTTTCAGGTATGTTTGACGTCTCTCACGGTGCAGGACTTGCTGCCCTTTGGGGCAGTTGGGCACGTTATGTCCTTGACGAGAATCCAACACGCTTTGCTCGTTTCGCAGTGAACGTACTTGGTGTGCCAAACGATTTCAACGACGTTAAGGGTACTGCTCTCCGTGGCATAGAAAAGATGGAGGAGTTCTACCGTTCTATCGGCATGCCAACAAATATCCATGACCTTATTGGTAAGGAAATCTCTGATGCTGAGATTGAGGAGATGGCTGACAAGTGCAGCAACTATGGCACCACAACTTCTGGTTGCTTGAAGGTGTTGACTCGTGACGATATGGTCAACATCTATAAGATGGCAAGATGATGTTGAAATATTAAAATGTTCGAGTTTTCTGTTATTCGAAATGTCGATTCTTCGGATAATCGAAAACTCGAATCCTTGAAAAAAAAATAACAAGAAAAAAGTGTTTAGCGAAGAATTATTAAAGTATGATTGGGATGAGACAACCCAGCGGATTGCCTCAAAGACCGATAATGATGTTCGCCGTGCGCTTGCCAAGAGCCACTGCGATGTAGAGGACTTTATGGCTCTCCTCTCGCCTGTTGCCGAACCATATCTTGAGACTATGGCACGCTTGTCACGCCGTTACACAGAAGAGCGTTTCGGCCGTACCATGTCAATGTTCATTCCGTTGTATATCACCAATTCGTGTGCTAACTCATGTGTCTATTGTGGTTTTCATCGTGAGAATCCTATGGCACGTACTATCCTAACCCCAGAGCAAATAGAAGATGAGTATAAGGCAATAAAGAAGCTCGCTCCGTTTGAGAATATCCTTCTCGTCACGGGTGAGAATCCTGCAAAGGCAGGTGTGCCATACCTTGCTAAGGCTATTGACATTGCCAAGAGATATTTCTCAAACATCAAGATTGAGGTGATGCCCCTTTCGGCCGAAGACTATAAAGAACTGACGCACCACGGACTCAATGGTGTCATCTGCTTTCAAGAGACCTACCATCGTGAGAACTATAAACTCTACCATCCTCGTGGCATGAAGTCAAAGTTTGAATGGCGTTGCGATGGCTTCGACCGTATGGGACAAGCTGGCGTACACTCCATAGGAATGGGTGTCCTCATAGGTTTGGAAAAGGAATGGCGAACGGACGTAGTGATGATGGCACGCCATCTGCGCTATCTGCAGAAGCATTATTGGCGCACGAAGTACAGTGTCAACTTCCCACGTATGCGTCCGGCTCAGAACGAGGGTTTCCATCCCAACTGCTATATGACCGACAAGGAACTTGCCCAGGCAACGTTTGCCATGCGTATCTTCGACCATGATGTTGACATCAGCTATTCGACACGTGAGCCTGCTTACATCCGTGACAACATGTGTACGCTTGGAGTAACAACGATGTCGGCAGAATCGCACGTAAATCCAGGTGGTTACCACACCTATCCGCAGGCACTGGAGCAGTTCACCGTCAGCGATGAGCGTACAGCAAAGGAAATCAACGCTCGCCTGAAGGAACTTGGCAGAGAACCTGTATGGAAGGATTGGGATGCCTCGTTTGATCTGATAAGATAAACCCCTCAATTTAACTCTATATCTTTTTAGGTGGGTTCTATTAATTAGCTTTGTTATATTTCGAGGCTATTTTCGAGTTCAAAGTGTTAGTGAGAGAGGGAACAATGCGGGCATTGTGACCGAGTGAGATTTGTCGAAGACCCACTGACCATAGGGAGGTAACTGACAGTTTGAACCGAAAAGAGTCCGAAAGATGACAAAACGTCGAACTCACTGTTATATGTTGAACCTAAGGTGGTAATTAATAGAACCCACTTTTAACTCTTTAACTTCGAGCAAAGCGAGACCCTGTGTATATAGTAATATCACTTCCGCAGTTCTTTGACGGCGAAGCAGACGCTGTAACCCTGATGTTCCAATCGGGGTTACAACGTTTGCATTTGCGCAAACCTGGCAGCACCATTAATGAATGTCGCGATTTCCTGCGTGCCATACCATCAGCATATCATTCCCGCATCGTAGTGCATGAGCATTACGAACTGCTTGATGAGTTCGGTATTGGTGGCGTGCATCTTAACTCACGCACACCACGCCCGTCGGCATCATTCTTTGCTAACCATCCATCCATATCTGTTTCCTGCTCATGCCATAGCATAGCAGAACTTACGGAGAAAAAGTCAGAAGCGTACGATTACCTCAGTCTTTCGCCTATATTCAATTCCATCTCAAAGCAAGGCTATGATGCTGCGTTCAGTCATGAAGAACTCGTTAAGGCGAAGGAGAATGGTGTTATAGACCATAGAGTGATGGCACTCGGAGGAATCTGCCATGACAACATAGACGAGGCAATGGCGTATGGATTCGGAGGAGTCATGGTATTGGGAGATGCATGGAATGACACTCTAAATCCCCCTGCAAGGGGAACTTTTAGCCCTCCAGT
This sequence comes from Prevotella sp., assembly GCA_045643065.1. GTDB lineage: Bacteria > Bacteroidota > Bacteroidia > Bacteroidales > Bacteroidaceae > Prevotella. Next base: position 5,801 of record JAZUKC010000188.1, on the reverse strand, counting down.
CGTACTTACCATAGCAGGAAGCGACAGCTCTGCAGGTGCAGGAATACAGCAAGATCTGAAGACGGCCACGCATTGTGGCTGTTATGCTGCCACAGTAGTCACTGCCATTACGGCCCAGAACACCGTGGGCGTACAAGATGTTATGCCCATCCCTGCCAGCATCGTTGAGTCGCAGTTGCGTTCCGTGTTCAGTGATCTGCGCATTGACGCTGTAAAGATTGGCATGATACCTAATAGGGAAGTTGCTGAGGCAATAGTAAAGGTACTGTCAGAAGAACGACAGAAACGTATTCTGCCTATTGTGGCAGATCCTGTGATGATATCGACCAGTGGCACTCGCCTGATGGCAGAAGATTGTGTGTCAACGGTAGTGGAAAGTCTGTTCCCTTTGTGTACACTTATCACCCCAAACATACCAGAGTGGGAGTATTTACAGTCATTCTGCAATGGCAACCGTCTGTCTCTTTCTTTATCAACACTCGTAAAGGGCGGCCATTCTGAAGGTGAAGAGATGACGGACATCCTAACTATCTCTGATACAGGCGATGAGAAGCATTACACTTCTCCTCGAATCTCGACTAAGAACCTTCATGGAACAGGTTGTACACTGTCCTCTGCCATTGCAAGTTTCATGGCGAAGGGGCAGTCACTCGCAACAGCAGTAGGCAATGCAAAGCACATCATGGACGATTTTATACGTGGTGGAGCGAATTTACGAGTGGGACATGGCAATGGACCTTTGTCACCATGGGGTTCTTCAAGAATCTGATGTTTTACTGACACACTAACACACCGAATTTACAACAGACTGATATTCAGCAGTATAGTGCTTGCTCTTGTAAAGGACATCCCCCTTTTTCTGTCGCATATCTGTCGAAACACTGACGCAGTACTGACGCGCTATTGTAATTTCTGAATTTCAATAGCGCGTCAGTGCGTACAGTACCGCGCGTCAGATATGCGACAGATATTCGGATAGACCGATTTCTTAATTGCATAAGAATCAATACGTTGCAAGGTCTTGCGTCAGTGCGTCAGAAAATAAACGAAAAAAACTTTTCTTGAGAGTGATTTATACCACAAAAGGTATTGAATTGGTCGCTGAATAGTATTGTGAAAAACTTGTTATGTCTTAACGTGGAGATTACCTATAGTTTTATGTTTAGGCTATTGCACAGGAATTCCTTTATGCGCTCCTGATAGGTGTAGCTGCCTGTTCCTGGTGATGCCTGACGCTGGAAACAATGTTTCCTTGTTGCAAGGGTATGAAGCTCACATTGTATGCCCATGGATCTGAGCTTCTCCCATGTCTTGACGGAGTTCATTGATGCCCAAGGATCAGAGTCACCATGAAGGAATAACATCGGTGGGGTGAGGAGGTCAAAGTTGAACTCTGGGGCGAGGACGGCACTATCGTCATTGCCACCAGTTGTGTTGTTCTCCTCAAGACCATCGGTGAGAGCATAAGCAGGATAGACTGCGATGCCCCACTGCACGTTGCATGGCAACTTGTCTATGGAATCAATAGGAAGGTACGACTTCTGTAGCGATGATGTTGTGCCCATGAGCGTCAGATGACCTCCGGCAGAAGTACCCATTATGCCGATGCTGTCAGGAGAAAGCCCTCTCGCTACTGCCTCGCTGCGGACAATACGGATGGCACGCTGAAGATCCTGCCATGCCGATATATGTTTCTTTAGCCCAGATGCTTCAGAAGGGCGAGGTGTACGATACTTCATCGTAACTACCGTCATTCCAAGTGAATTGAGATACCTACGGTCTGGTGCTACCTCAAAACCATCAGGATCGTTGCGCATGTACGCTCCGCCAGAGTAGATTATCTGTATCGCTTTCGTCTTTAGTGTGTTCGGAATGTGCCACTCTATATATGGCTTGCACTGATCGTCCTGTGCATCAGGCATTTTCCCTTCTGGCCAGATGTCCTCCATGATAACATCCTTGCGAGCGTTGTCGTTAGGATATCTGTCTGTGAGTTGCTGCTCTTTCTCAAGGCTATCCATGAATCCCATCTGCTTCATGAACTCAATGCCACGCTCTGTTCCATAGACGCCGTGAGGTTTGTTTGGATAGAGATGAAGTTCTGCTGGCACCTTCATTCTACGCAACTGCCTATATATTAAGGTGGAACCGTTTGGCGAATAGATGTCGTTGCCTCCATGATGCAGACTCATTGGACATGTGTTGGCATCAAACTTAAACAAAGGACTGAGGTTTACATCTGGTCCGTAACCCTGACGAGTGGCAGCTGTTCCTTCTTTGTCAGCATCAGTGGTTACATAGGCAGGGGCATTGACTATAGCCCAATTGAGGTTGCATGGAATGTCATCAATTTCGTCAATACGCTCGTAAGCAGGTGTCAGCGAACTTGTTGCCAGAAGCAATGCAAGATGTGAACCGGCAGACATGGATATTGCTCCAATTCTGTCAGGATTCAATTTGCGTTGTTTTGCTTGCTTTCTTATTATGCGAATGGCACGCTGACCATCTTCCCATGCCGACTGATAGTAGGCCAAACCGACTGGACGTGGGGTGCGATAGACAAGGTTTACGCATTGAAAACCAAGTTCTGTGAAACGCTTGCGCCAATTCTCAATGTGCTTCACGTCAACACAACCGTTGTATGCACCGCCAGAGATGAGTACCATGATACCACCGTTAGCAACGCTCTTGTCTGGAGCATCAAACCATTCGATGTATCCCATCCTGTGTTCCTCAGGTTTGAAACCTGGTACTTTCCTCTCATTACTCATTACGCCTATCTGATGATTTTGAGCATGAGGCATCTTGCCTTTAGGCCATAGTGCCTGTCGCTTGCCTGCCATGATGGCAGATGGACAAAGCAGCATAATGGTCATGCAGATAACGAGAATCCGTGCGAGTCTCTTTTGTAGTTCGTTCATGTGTATGTTAGTTTGGTTCGTTTGAATTGCTATTACATTTTCACTTTTATCGCATTACCGTTGTAAGAAATGTTTTTAGTGCCAGTAGGAGTCTTTATAGTAAATGTACGCTTAGATAGCATTCCGTTGAAAGCCCCTTTGCGCTTACCGATGGTTAGCGTGCGTGCTTTATCGTTCCAATTCAATTCGATAGTGCAATATTGTCCCTTTTCGTAATTGTAATTGTCGCCTTCGTCCTCGTAGAGAGTAAACGATGCGTCGGCACCAGGGTACACCATGAGATCCAGACTTTCCCAGTCCTTCACATCTGCATGGTCAACGGCCTTGTTGCAGAGAGGTATGATAGAACCAGCCTTTACATATACAGGACAATGTTGTAGCGTCGCATCTGCCTGTATGTTCTGTCCACCTTCCAATATCTGGTTTGTCCAGAAATCGTACCAGAATGTACCCTTTGGCAGATACACCTCATAAGTCTTAGTTGCGTTCCAGTCGGCTTTGAAACTATCGTTGTATAATGATTGTCGCCCATCGTGATTCCAACCAGACATCTCGTCTGTCTCATTTACTGTCTCTGGCGTATAAAGCGCGTTGACTACTGGTGCTACGAGTATGGAACGACCGAAAAGGAATTCGCGGTTGTTGTCCCATACGTTGTGGTCATTGGTAAAGTCCATCATGAGTGCACGCATGAACGAATCATCGTTCTTCGAAACCTGCCAGCTTGTGCTGTAAATGTATGGTAGCAAGCGATAGCGCAGTTTTACTGCATTGAGTAACGCATCATAAACAGGTTCGCCGTCCTTGCCGTAGTGGTAGAGTTCACGATATACCTCAGTGCCGTGGCTTCGCATCATTGTAGAGAACGTGCCAAACTGCATCCATCTGACGTACAGTTCTTGATACAAAGGATTGCGTGTTGCGGAATTGTCTTGCGAATACTTGTTATAGGCGTTGGCAAAGAAACCTCCAAGATCGGTGTTGACCATAGGGTTTGCTGTAAGTGTGTAGTTCAGACAGATAGGTATCTGCTTGCGGAAGGAATCCCAACTTGACGAAACATCGCCCGACCATGTCTGTGCTCCTGTGCGTTGCTGACCAGCAAAATAAGAACGGGTGAGGATAAAGACACGCTTTGTGCTATCAACTGCTCGTTGCGCATCATAAACGCCTTCTACGGTTGCCAAAGGGAAAGCATTGCGGACGCAGCGCCATGATCCAATGTAGTCCTTGCCTGTCTCAGGGTCTGTTATTGCCTTTGTCTCGTCGAGGTCGGAGTCAGGCCAGTAGAGATGGTCTGGATCAGTCGAGTCCATCCACCATGCATCTATGCCTGTGCGATGGAGACGCGAGAGATTATCCCAATAGATGCTGCGTGCCGTAGCAGAATATGGGTCATAACATCTCACGCCACTTGGGTAGTCCATGTTCGGTGGCCATGCAGACAGTCCACTCATAGGCCATGTCTGGAAACTGTAGAGCAAGTCTTTTTCTTTTAGTTGCTTGTATGCTTTGGTATGTGGACCGAAACTTGCCCAGATGCTTATGCTGATATGCTTTCCTAAGTCGTGTACATGGTCTATCATGTGCTGGTAGTCAGCAAAATCCTCATTGAGGAATTCCATGGCGTTCCACAGATAGTTGTTCCCCCAGTACTGCCAGTCCTGTATGATTCCGTCGAATGGTACCCCGGTTGCTTTGTATTTATCTACTACGTCAAGCAGTTCACGACTGCTCTTATAGCGCTCGCGACTCTGATGGAAACCGTATGTCCATAGTGGGAGCATTGGTACGTGTCCTGTTAGTGAACGCATCTCTTTTACTACGCCATCGGCAGACTGTCCGTACATGAAGTAATAGTCAACACGCGTTCCAACCTGTGATTCCAAACTCATCGTTGTGTTGTCCTGCTTGTCGGCCAAAGGAGTCTTGAGATGTGTTGGAGAGTAGTTGTCCCAATATATGCCATATCCCTTGATACTCTGGAACACGTTGGCATAGTCCTCTAGGTTGGTCTGTATCATGAGTCTGTCCTCTCCTCGTTGGTCCATCTTTCCGTTCTGCAGCATTCCGACTCCATAGACAGGTTCGTCCTTGTCCATTGTCCAAGACTGCAGTACACGGAATCTTCCCTCATCAGGTCCGTCAGCGATAGGTGTAAACTGGTGATTCTGCTCGCCGAGGAGCAGTTTCTCCGTCTGACGGTCAAAGAAACTGACGTTGTCGTTCTTTTCGTCCACTTTGATCAAAAGGTACTTTGTGGTGTAAGTGGTAATATCTCCATTATGACTTACTTTTGCATACTTAGCAGATGGAGATGACGTAACAACGAGCGATAGGTTGTCGCCAGGTTTAGGATTAGCATCTGTTGCGTTCTTTGTAATGCGGACAGTACGATCGGAATAGAACTGTACTTCTACTTTTGCCCATGCTGTTATACTCAGAATGAGCAATACAAACAATGTCTGAAAGCGTGATTTGTTGTTCATAACTATTGATTTAAGGAGTATCTGGTAATTGTAAAACAAAAAAGAGGAAGCGTATCGTCTTCCTCTTTTTCAGTGATCCGGTTGGGACTCGAACCCAAGACCCACAGCTTAGAAGGCTGTTGCTCTATCCAGCTGAGCTACCGGACCAACACTTTTGCACACAAAAGCGAATGCAAAGTTACTAATAATTTTGCGATGAGCAGAAAGTTTGTTGTCTGTTTTATATAAAATTAACGATTCTGCACTTCCTTGTAACTACTCAGTTAACCACCTGGGGCCTTCCCACGAGCGAAACCAGAAATAACAAATATCATTCTTCCGCTACAGATTCGCCAAAAAAGTATTACCTTTGCATTGGCAAGTAAGTAGGCCATAATGTGCAATGGATTTC
>JAZUKC010000187.1:0-3815 GCA_045643065.1 Prevotella sp. | reverse complement strand
GTACCGATAGAGATAGCGAGTGAATCGCAACCTGTGCGTGTAGCGAACTCGATAACCTCCTCAGGCTGTGTGTAGTGAGACTCTGCAGCAGAAACCTCATCCTCAACACCAGCGAGAACACCGAGCTCAGCCTCTACAGTTACGTCGAACTGATGAGCGTAGTCAACAACCTTCTTTGCGAGAGCGATGTTCTCCTCGAATGGGAGGTGTGAACCGTCGATCATTACTGAAGAGAAACCAGAGTCGATACAATCCTTACATGTCTCGAATGAATCACCGTGGTCGAGGTGGAGAACAATCTGTGGGTTCTCGCAGCCGAGCTCCTTAGCGTAAGCTACAGCACCCTCAGCCATGTAGCGGAGGATTGTTGGGTTAGCATACTTACGTGCACCCTTAGAAACCTGCATGATAACTGGAGACTTTGTCTCAACTGCTGCCATTACGATAGCCTGCATCTGCTCCATTGTGTTGAAGTTGAATGCTGGGATAGCGTAACCACCAGCTACTGCCTTCTTGAACATCTCACGTGTGTTCACGAGGCCAAGATCTTTGTAATTTACCATTTTTTTAGATAGTGTATTTAGTTTATACTAAGTTTTCTTTGATACCGCAAAATTACTCATTTTTGTTGTATTGACCAAACATACGATAAATTATTTTGCTATTTTTCAATAAAAATTGTTTTATATTTGCTCAATTCAGTTTTTTTTTGTTATTTTGCACTTGATTTTGTAAAAAGATTGATAGATAACATACATATAAAACGTTTTTATGGTAAAGATTACAAAAGATGCTGCTCTCGAATATCACGAGGCAGGCCGTCCCGGTAAGATTGAGGTAGTGCCAACAAAGGCATACCGCACACAGACCGACCTTTCGCTGGCTTACTCGCCAGGTGTTGCATTCCCATGTCTTGAGATTCAGGATAATCCAGACGCTGCTTATAAATACACAGACAAGGGTAACCTTGTTGCTGTAATCTCGAATGGTACAGCAGTCCTCGGACTTGGCGATATAGGTGCAATGTCAGGCAAACCTGTTATGGAGGGTAAGGGACTCCTCTTTAAAATATATGGTGGTGTCGATGTGTTCGACATTGAAGTTGCTGAGAAGGACCCTGAGAAGTTCTGTGAGGCTGTAGAGAAGATTGCCCCAACATTTGGTGGTATCAACCTTGAGGACATCAAGGCTCCTGAGTGTTTCTACATCGAGGAGCGTCTGAAGAACTCTCTCGACATTCCTGTAATGCACGACGACCAGCACGGTACAGCTATCATTTCTTCTGCAGGTCTTCTTAATGCCCTTGAGGTAGCCAACAAGAAGATTGACGAGGTGAAAATCGTTGTCAGCGGTGCAGGTGCTGCTGCCATCATGTGTACAAAGCTCTACATTTCGCTTGGTGCAAAGGTTGAGAACATCCTGATGCTCGACTCAAAGGGCGTTATCACTTCTGACCGTAAGAATCTGACAGAGCAGAAGAAGATGTTCGCTACCGACCGTCGCGATGTTCATACCCTTGAGGAGGCAATGGTAGGTGCTGACGTGTTCCTCGGTCTTTCCAAGGGCAACGTCGTTAGCCAGGACATGATTCGCTCAATGGCTGACCATCCAATCGTATTTGCTTGTGCTAACCCAACTCCAGAAATCTCTTATGAGGATGCAATGGCAGCACGTCCTGACGTATTGATGTCAACAGGCCGTTCTGACTATCCAAACCAGATCAACAACGTAATCGGTTTCCCATACATCTTCCGTGGCGCTCTTGACGTTCAGGCAAAGGCAATCAACGAGGAGATGAAGATTGCTGCCGTTCACGCTATCGCTGACCTCGCTAAGCAGCCAGTGCCAGACGTAGTAAATAAGGTATATAACGTAAACAGCCTTACCTTCGGTCCTGATTATTTCATTCCAAAACCAGTTGATCCACGTCTCATCACAGAGGTTTCTGCTGCTGTTGCAAAGGCAGCTATGGAATCAGGCGTTGCACGCAAGCCTATCACAAACTGGGAGGAGTACAAGAACCAGCTCCGTCTGCGTATGGGACAGGAGACAAGCGTATCGCAGCAGCTCTTCGAGAATGCTCGTCAGCATCCACAGCGCGTAGTGTTTGCCGAAGGTCTCCATCCAACAATGATCAAGGCTGCCGTTCAGGCAAAGCAGGAAGGCCTCTGCCAGCCAATCCTCCTCGGTAACGATGAGATGATTGCAAAGAAGGCTGCAGAGCTCGACCTCGACCTTACAGGTGTAGAAATCGTTAACCTCCGTCATGACCGCGAGATGAATCGCCGTGAGCGTTACGCTAAGATTCTTGCAGACAAGTGCTGCCGTGAGGGTTACACCTACGAGGAGGCTAACGACAAGATGTTCGAGCGTAACTACTTCGGCATGATGATGGTAGAGACAGGCGACGCAGATGCATTCATCACCGGCGTTTACACCAAGTTCTCTAACACTATTAAGGTAGCAAAGGAGATTATCGGCATCCGTGAGCCTTACAAGCACTTCGGTACAATGCACATCCTCAACTCAAAGCGTGGCACATACTACATCGCTGATACACTCATCAACCGCAATCCAACAAAGGATGTCATCAAGGACATCGCTCGCCTTACTGCAAGCACAGTACGCTTCTTCAATGAAGAGCCAAAGATTGCGATGGTGACATATTCTAACTTCGGTGTCGATAAGGACGGTTCTCCACGCATGCTCCATGACGCAGTGGCAGAACTTCAGGAGGAGTATCCACAGCTTAAGATTGATGGTGAGATGACAGTGAACATGGCACTCGACCACGAACTCCGTGACGAGAAGTTCCCATTCCTCCGTCTCCACGGCCAGAGCGTCAACGCAATGGTATTCCCTAACCTCAACGCTGCCAACGGTGCATACAAGCTCATCAAGGCATTCTCGCCAGAGACAGAGGTTATCGGTCCTATCCAGATGGGCCTTAACAAGCCAATCCACTTCACCGACTTCGACTCAAGCGTACGCGACGTCGTGAACATCGTTGCTGTTGCCGTTATTGACGCTTACGTTCAGAAGCTCCAGCGATAAGAAACGATACACCTTATTATATTATATAAAATGCCAAAAATCTTACTGCAGATTTTTGGCATTTTCTTTGTTTTAAATCAATATCCAGGCATTTCGCTACTGTATGAGATGTAATCCGTGATTTTACTTACAAAATGTCATTTTATGCTATATTTTTGCTAACCGCTTTGATAAGTGTCAAGAATACAACGAAAATAGAAGAAAAATAGCAAAAATATTTTGCTGTGTGCGTTAACAGTAGTAACTTTGCACTCGAAATCAGAAACAAGGGGTTTAGCAATGAACAAAGCCCTGACTTCTGACAGACAACCGGTCTTATCTTCGACACTAAGGTTTGACAAGGTAAAAAGATTGAAACAAGGATAATCGATTGCTAAATAGGTAATAAGATTAGTTGAGAAAAGTTTTTAGGAAAGAATAGTTTTTCATAGATAGTATATAGTTAGGTTTTAGTTATTAGGTAAAAAAGTTAGTTAGTTTAGATTGTATTGGATTTTTAAGGAAAAAGATTAGTTATATCAGGTAACACTCGACCGGCCGTGAGGCTAGTCCTCTTTTAACGATAACAATTATAAATTCGATACAACCCCGGACAGCAGACATCGTGAAGATGTCTGCTGTTTTTGTGTTCGCCCAGCACGAACGTATTCTAACGGGTGCAAGTCCCCAAGCCGCCCTGACAGTGGGAAGGCTACAGCCGAAAGCAAGGGTGTCCATCGTGAGGTGGAATCTGAAGGAAGCCGTAGGCAAACATCTGACCC
>JAZUKC010000186.1:0-2434 GCA_045643065.1 Prevotella sp. | reverse complement strand
CTCGTTAACCCAAGCCTTGATGTTCAGACAGCAGACCAGCATCAGCAGATTACGGATGAAAACGCTCACATCTACAACAAGCTCTCTTTCGGTAATGTAGAGGAGCATTGGTGCAAGTCGTTCGACGGCAAGGATATGCTCTACTGGGTAGTGCTTCCTCCAAACTTTGGTCCTAACAAGAAATACCCAACATTGCTCTTCTGCGAGGGCGGCCCTCAGAGTCCTGTTTCGCAGTTCTGGAGCTATCGTTGGAACTTCCAGATCATGGCTGCTCATGGCTATGTGGTAGTTGCTCCTAACCGTCGCGGTCTCCCAGGCTTCGGTCAGGAATGGCTTGAGGCTGTTTCAGGCGATTGGACAGGCGGTTGTATGAAGGACTATCACACAGCTATCGACGATGCTTGCGAGAAGCTTCCATACGTTGACAAGGACAAACTCGGTTGCGTGGGCGCAAGCTTCGGTGGCTTCTCTGTATATTATCTCGCAGGTCATCACGACAAGCGTTTCAAGGCTTTCATCGCTCACGATGGCGCTTTCAATCTTGAGTCAATGTACACAGACACAGAGGAAGCTTGGTTCTCCAACTGGGAGTACGACGATGCATACTGGAACAAGGACCAGACAGCACGAGCAAAGAAGACTAACGAGAACTCCCCTCACAAGTCCGTCGACAAGTGGGACACACCTATCCTCTGCATACATGGCGAGAAGGACTACCGCATAAACGCCAACCAGGGCTTCGGCGCATTCAACGCCGCACGCCTCCGTGGCATTCCTGCGCAGCTTCTCCTTTATCCAGACGAAAACCACTGGGTGCTTAAACCACAGAACGGCATCCTTTGGCAGCGCACATTCTTCGAGTGGCTTGACAAGTGGTTGAAGTAAGAGAGAATTTCTCGATTACAATACATTGTAGGGCGAGGATTTCCGAGCCGTTTTACAGGAAAAACTGAATCACGGCTCGGAAATCCTCGCCCTACATATAAAAATCCCTTCTGAAAATGAAATAATTGCACAAACATGATGGTTATTTGGAAAGAAACTCATAACTTTGCACGCAGAAGATAAACATCTTTCAATCATTAACCCTCTAAAATACAACATTATGGCATTAGCAGTAAAAGACATTGCCAACAAGGTTTTCATTTGGCATACTTCGGTACACCTCTTTTCAATGAGGACATCGTGGCATGGCAGTATGGTCCTGTTGTGCCAGAGGTTTATGAGCTTTACAAGTCATACGGTCGTGCGGGGATTGAGCCGCAAGGAGACCCTATAGCACTTGAAACAGAGAAGGAAGAAAACCTTTTCAACGAAGTGTTTGAGGTATACAATCAGTTCTCCGCCGAACGCATATAGTTTTATGAAATCAATTCAACATGATATAACATCCCTTTCCAGACATCTGTTTTGGGATATGGACATTTCACAAGTAACGTGGGATTCATGCCCATCACAAATCGTCCAGCGTGTGTTAGAGTATGGTACACTGGAAGATTGGCGCATAACGAGAAATCATTATGGGCTAGAGCGAATAGTGGAAATATGCAAGAAACTCCGTACGCTTGACAAAAAGGCGTTGTCATATATCTGTTGTATTTCAAACACAAATAAAGAGGATTATAGATGCTATCACTTGTCACAGTCGAACCCGACACTCTGGAACTCTTGAAAAATCTGATGCAAGAGAAGTTACTGGCTAATACGAGATTAGTCGGTGGTACAGCATTAGCATTACAGTATGGACACAGGAATTCCGTTGATCTGGATTTCTTCGGCGAGATAGATCCAGAAGAAGACTACATTACCATGCTAAAGCAGTATGGTAACGTCATGGTTATAAAGAATTCTTCAACAATAAAACAGTTTATTGTGAATGGAGTAAAGGTGGATATTGTGAACTACAAATATCCATGGATAGACAATCCTGTTGAGGAAGATGGAATAATCCTAGCCTCTCCTAAAGACATTGCAGCGATGAAAATCAATGCAGTAGAAGGTAGAGGTAGTAAAAAAGATTTTATAGACATCTACTTTTTACTCCAGAAATACCACTTGTCAGAAATACTTGAGTTCTATTCAAGAAAATATCCCGAGTACTCCATATTCAGAGCTATGATGAGTCTAACATATTTTGACGATGCAGACGAACAAGTTATGCCAAAAATGTTTGAGGATGTCTCTTGGGAGCACATAAAAAACAGTATAAAAAAAATCGTTTCCAACATTTAGACTGCCACAAAAGCTGTCACAACTCTCCACCTCTCCGCAAGCCTCTTGTAACAGACTGATATGCAGTTACTTGCTTCTGCGGAAAGTTGTCTGAACTCTCCGCAACTCTCCTCCAACTCTCCGCATAATTGGTCATTGAGTCAAGGTGTACGACCATAAAGTCTATAAGTATGGGGTGTAAAGTCTACGAATGCGGGGCGTA
>JAZUKC010000185.1:0-2656 GCA_045643065.1 Prevotella sp. | reverse complement strand
TGGCACGAGTATGATGGGAAGAGATGCATTCTATAGTTTTCTGAGCCGTGAAGGCTTGAAGCTGAAGCGTCCTAAGCCAAGACATACCACCAACTCCAACCATCGCTATCACAAGTGGAAGAACCTGATAAAGGGATACGTACCAGTAGGACCTAATCTACTGTGGGTAAGTGATATAACGTATATCCAGTTGGCGAATGGCAAGTGCTGCTATCTGCATTTAGTCACGGATGCTTACTCGCACAAAGTAGTCGGTTGGTGCCTTTCAGATACATTGGAAGCCAGATATACGCTGGAGGCACTCGTTATGGCTGTGAAGCAGGCAGAGACGAGCGACCTGAGCAAACTGATCCATCACTCGGACAGAGGTGTACAATACTGCTGTAATATGTATGTAGAGACGCTGCAAAGTCTTGGTATCCGCATAAGCATGACAGAAGACTACAAGCCCACAGATAATGGCATTGCTGTGCGCCTCAATGGCATTATCAAGACGGAGAAACTCTATCGGCAATCCCCTTATATGAATGTAGAGGAGGCAAGGAAGAGTATTGGTAGTTTTATCGACTTCTACAACGACAAACGACCGCATATGAGCATCGGGTATCAGACACCGAACGAGGTTCATCAGCAGAGTGTCTTTTTCGGGAGTTTTTTGCATAGGGGGTTGCACGCTCACGTTTTTGCGATTGTAAAGCACTGATACACAACAGGTAAGAGTGCGTGCAACCCCCTTGCAAAAGGTTACACTCCGTGCAACGGGGTTGCACGCATGATAACTGCTTGATAATGAAGATGATAGGTGGTATAAAAAGTGGGCGTGCACCCCCCTGCGTGAAAACTCGTGATTTTTTTCGTTACAACACCTTTGTAGTAAAAAGGGAATTATAGTAAAAATTGGTTATTCTTTCGATGTGCCTCCGTTGATTCTCCGTTATGCCTCTGTTATGCCTCTGCTATTTGTCCGTTCAGGAGCGGAGGATAGAGCGAAGGAAAATGGGACTTACATAGGAACCACATAGGATTCATATAGGAACTACATAGGACTAACGTTGGTTCGACAAATCTCGTCGAATTAACGTTAATTTATACATTTTGCACAAAAAAGATTTGTAATCAGAAAAAAAAATGTAATTTTGCAAGCAGGAAATAATCATCATTGTTGAGAAATGGAAAAGAACAAAACCTTGTGGGGCGTTATAGCTGCTGTCATGCTGTTTGCCGTGGCTGCTCTCGTACATTGTCATCTGCTAAATGGCAGAATCGAGCCTACGACTTCTCTGCATAAGCCTGTTAACTCGGTGTATTACTGGAAGACATCATACTCTGCCAGCAGTTCTGAGTTGCAGTTTATGAAACAGAATAATGTGAAAAGAATGTATGTGCGAATGTTTGATGTGGTGGAGGGTGCTGAACAGCCAGAGCCTAATGCCACCATCACGTTCCATTCGAGTCTGCCTGACAGCATGGAGATAGTGCCAACCGTATTCATCACCGTAGATGCCCTGCGGCAGTCTATGAATCAGCATTCCGTGGATAAGTTGGCTGAGAAGATAGTGCGACGCGTCAATGCCATGGTGTCATGGGAGGAAATAAAGAACTGCAACGAACTCCAGCTTGACTGCGACTGGACAACCACCACGCGTGATGCATTCTATCGACTATGCAAGGAGGTGAAGAAGTGCATGGGCAAGGGGCAGCTCCTCAGTTCCACCATTCGTCTGCATCAGCTTCAGCAGGCACCACCACCTGTGGACTACGGTGTGCTGATGGTCTATAACGTGGGTAATTTCAAGAACCCAAATGAAGAGAACTCCATCCTCAATAGCAGGACGGTGGAGAAATTCCTCACACGCAATATCAGATGCAACATTCCGCTGGATGTCGCATTGCCTATATACGATTGGGATTTGCTCTTTGACTATGAGTATAACTTCGTGCGCATCTGCTACAAGGGAGAAGTGCCTGAGAAAAGCTATATGGTAAGGCATGAGAATGTGCCATACGAAGAGATTATGAAGGTGAAGAGTATACTCAGACAACATCTGCACCTTTCTGATGATGGCCACAGCACTATTCTTTATCATTTGGATGAGTCAAACATAAACGGATACCAGGATGAACAGTTTAAGAATATATTTGCTAATTAGTCTCTGCCTTCTTAGCTCTGTGTGTGAGGCGTGCTGGTTTCCGCCAAGAACCCCTCGCGACAATATGGTGTATCGTCTTGTGGAGGATGTGTCACCATACTATTCCTACTGCTCGGAAGATATGTTCTATAGGTACGAGACAATACCTGTGGGCGATGAAAGGAAGGAAAACCTGCAGTTGTGGCGCAAGCAGACGGGATGCCGATTCTCAGAATCTGAACTCGAGACCGTGGTTTACAGATGGAGCATCGACAAACTGAAGCAGGAGCAGAAGCCTATCGTCAAGGAACTTGGCAAGGATGGCTATGAACTGCTGCTTGTGGCAAAGCTGTGCGAGTCTGTGCGCGATTACCTCAATGATCCGTGGTATTATCCTTCGAAGAACGACCCTGAGGTTATGGCCATGAATGAGCATCTGGAAGGTGCAAGCAGTTACCGGGGAAAACTCCTCAACCGCTATGCCTTGCAGGTGATACGCATGCTTATGGCAACCAACCGCAGCAATG
>JAZUKC010000184.1:0-3494 GCA_045643065.1 Prevotella sp. | reverse complement strand
GGGTAGTGGTCATAGGCAATAAACTCGATGACTACTATCTTTCCGTGATCATCAATGCGTGAATCCTTACGGCTTGCAAAGTGTGAGCTGCCAGCATCAAGGAGGTCACAAGTGTGGGTGAAATCGTACATCTCCTCCTTTACAGACTTATTGAACTCATCCTTCCATGTTGTTCTACCAATGGAATTGTCAATGAGACGATAAGCCCAACCACCCTTCAGCACGCTCTTCACCGTTTTGCGATTGCTGTTAGCAGATGAGAGAATATCCTTGAACACCTGCCTGATTGCCTTGTATGCAGGAAGTAGTTTTCCACCCTTTTCGAGGAATGCACATTGATATATGAAGTAGTATGATCTGTCGAGGCAATAGATGTATTTGTGATAAATCCATGCAGCATGGATAAGATCACGTGATGTGCCTTCGCCACTACGTACCTTCTTGACATACTCGTTGCACAGACATACAGCAACCTCATAAATTCTCAGAATGCGTGCCTCTCTAAGTGAAAGGTCTTTATATATAGAGTAGTCTTTCATTTTAATTGTTTAGAATTTATTTTTTAGGTGTTTTACTAAAGTCAGTATCATAAGATTTCTGCATCAGCTATGCGCCTTTGCGTGGCAAAGATACTTATAATTCTTGAAAAGAAGAAAGAAATAGCAAAAATTATTGTGATAATAGTGGAATATCGGTGATTTTATTGCAGATTCTTTTCCATAATAACAGTTCGAGGAGAAAAACACAAGGGGAATTTGGAGGTGTGATAAATTGTTCGTATCTTTGCCATGAAATTACAAAAGATAAGAATTGACGTGTGAGTGGCTATCTGCTATGCTTCATTTGGCATCACTTATTAATAGAACTGAAGATATAAGCTATGAGTAAAAGTATAGTTTTTCATTTAATTATTGCTACTGGACACCTGTAATATGTTTATTTTGTTATTTTCGTGCCGTTTTTGATGAAAACACCCTTTGTGGGTTCTTTTACAAGTCTTCTGCCTGTGAGGTCAAAGATAGAATCTGTTTGACCTTCATAGGATGGGGTTTGCTCAATTGCCGTGGATTTGGCAGAGAATGTAACGCTGACATTTCCTCGTCCTACGGCTTCTGCAAGACCAGTTGTAGAGGTAAGTTTGCCAAGACGGGTATAGCTGTAACCACCTGCATTGCCATAGAACAACACTATGCATGAGTTACCATAAAGCATCAGGTCGCCTGCGTTGATAGAACTACAGTAATGAGCATCTGTGGGAAGCCCGTTCATCAGATAGTGATATTTCTCATTGCCATTCAATTCACTCATATCGAGAGTCATAGGGAGCAAAGCACAGAAAGCACGTCCTGTTTCTGTGTCTTCTATCTCTGCAGTAAATGTCATTCCGTTAATGTTGATTTCTATATCCATGGCTAATGAATTGAGTGCAATCATTGAGAATAAAAGAATGTTGATTATAGTCTTCATATTATTCGAAACTTGAATTTTCTTATCATTATGCCGCTCTCCATTGTGTAGGAGTCTTTCCAGTCAAAGCCTTGAAGAAACGGACAAAGTGCTGTGGGTATTCAAAGCCGAGGCGCTGGCTGATCTGGGAAACGGTAAGAGTCACCTCATTACCTCCTGATGATAATAGTTCCTTGGCCTTGGCGAGGATGCGGTCGTTGATGATATCCTTTGCTGTGCGTCCTGTCTCTGTCTTTACGAGTGTGCCGAAGTAACCTGATGATAGACAACATTTATCTGCAAAGTATGCAACCGTTGGAAGACCATCACGCTCTGCCTTCTCTGCAATGTATTCATCAAGCAGGGGGAGGAACTTTTTGACTACCGAATGATTTATTTCCTCTCTTGTGATGAACTGGCGATCGTAGAAACGGAGGCAATAGTTTAGCAGAAGTTCTATGTGACTGACAATCAATTCGCGGGTATGCTTATCGATGGCATGATGCAACTCTTGCTCTATCATGGTGAGTACGCCTTTGAATATCTCTACCTCTGCAGCAGAGAGATGGAGTGCCTCGTTGCTGGTATAGTCAAAGAACTCATAACGACTCATCTGCTTGCCAAGTGAGGTACGGTTGAGAAGGTCGGGATGAAAGACTATGGCTGAGAATTTTGGGAACGGCACATCTGGATTCGGCTCTACATTCACCACCTGTCCTGGTGCAAAACTTGTTACGGTCATCTCATCGAAGTCATACTCCGTACGGCCATACGAGAGTTTGCAACCTTTATTCTCCTTCAGATAGATGGCGTACAAGCCATAGTGCATCACACACTCTTTGATGTGCTCGGTGCTATCCACATAAACAACGCTTACCAAGGGATGAAGTGTTTCCATCCCTTGATAGTCGTTGAACTGCTGTATTGTATTTAGAAATATCTCTTGCATTGAGGTTATAAGGTCTTGAGGTTTTCGTTGAAGAAAGATTCAAGTTTATCCCAAGGAATCACCTTGTCCTTGCCTCCATCATAGAGGTCACAATGTGAGGCACCAGGGATGATGAGAAGTTCCTTGTTCTCTGGTACTGGATTTGGTTTGCGGACTGCATCATAACCTTCTGCCTTTCCTGTCATCATGTACTCGTAGGCATTCTCGCCAAAATAACGTGAGTGTGCCTTCTCACCATGGATAATCAGAACAGCCGAACGAATCTCATTGATATAATAAAGGAAACGTGTATTTGCGTATGCCTGACAGCCAAAGGTGTGCCAACCATCATTTGAGTTGCCTGAACGCTTATGATAGCCTCGTTGCGTCTTGTAATAGTCATAGTAATCCTTCACGAACTGTGGAGCATCATCAGGCAATGGATCAACAACGCCACCACCAGGAGTCATCTTTCCACTCTTTGAAGCTTTAATTCGTTCATCAGCAAGAACCTTTCGTGCTGCAAAACGTGCCTCTTCATTGTTGTCGGCATCAAAGTATCCATTACCATTTACTCTACTCATATCGTACATGGTCATTGAGGCAGTAGCCTTGATACGAGGGTCGGCAGCTGCTGCATTGAGAGCAATGCCTCCCCAACCGCAGATACCGATGATACCAATCTTATCTGCATCAACATCATCACGCATTGAGAGATAGTCAACGGCTGCAAGGAAGTCCTCTGTATTGATGTCAGGTGATGCTGTACGGCGAGGTTCACCAGATGATTCACCTGTAAACGAGGGGTCGAAAGCCAAGGTGATAAAACCACGCTCAGCCATCGTCATGGCATAAAGACCAGAACATTGCTCCTTGATGGCTCCGAAAGGTCCACTTACGGCAATAGCCTTCATCTTGCCCTTAGCATCCTTCGGAATGTAGAGGTCTGCCGCTAATGTAAACCCGTACTGTGTCTTGTAGGTTACTTTTTCGTGGTTAACCTTTTCACTCAATGGGAATGTCTTATCCCATTCCTGAGTCATGGAGATGTTTTGTTCGTTCATACTTGTTGGCTTGTTTTGTACGCATGCAGTAATGAATAATACTGAAAGCGCGAAAA
>JAZUKC010000183.1:0-7883 GCA_045643065.1 Prevotella sp. | reverse complement strand
GAAGACACTCTCACAGGAGGGTGCTTATCCTATCCACCGTGAGGCTCCAAAGTTTGAGGAACTCTCTACCTCTAAGGAGATGCTTGCTACGGGTATCAAGGTCATCGACCTTCTCGAGCCATACCTCAAGGGTGGTAAGATTGGTCTGTTCGGTGGTGCTGGTGTAGGTAAGACCGTGCTTATCATGGAGCTTATCAACAACATTGCCAAAGGACACAACGGCTTCTCGGTATTCGCTGGTGTAGGTGAGCGTACTCGTGAGGGTAACGACCTTATCCGCGAGATGATCGAGTCAGGCGTTATCAAGTACGGCAAGAAGTTCCAAGAGGCTATGGAAGAAGGCAAGTGGGATCTCTCACTCGTTGACCCTGAAGAACTTAAGAAGTCACAGGCAACACTTGTTTATGGTCAGATGAACGAGCCTCCTGGCGCACGTGCTTCTGTAGCACTCTCTGGTCTTACTGTTGCTGAGGAGTTCCGTGATCAGGGTGGCGACATCCTCTTCTTCATTGATAACATCTTCCGTTTCACTCAGGCAGGTTCTGAGGTGTCGGCTCTTCTCGGTCGTATGCCATCAGCCGTAGGTTATCAGCCAACACTTGCGTCGGAGATGGGTGCTATGCAGGAGCGAATCACATCTACAAAGACAGGTTCTATCACATCAGTACAGGCTGTATATGTGCCTGCCGATGACTTGACCGACCCTGCTCCAGCTACAACCTTTACTCACCTTGACGCTACAACAGAGCTTTCACGTTCTATCGCTCAGCTCGGTATCTATCCTGCTGTTGACCCACTGGGTTCTACATCACGTATCCTTGACCCACTGATCGTTGGTAAGGCACACTACGATTGTGCTCAGCGTGTTAAGCAGATTCTCCAGCGTTACAAGGAACTTCAGGACATCATCGCCATCCTCGGTATGGACGAACTCTCTGGCGAGGACAAGCAGACCGTAAACCGCGCTCGTCGCGTTCAGCGTTTCCTCTCTCAGCCATTCACCGTGGCAGAGCAGTTCACTGGCGTTAAGGGCGAGATGGTTTCTATCGAAGTTACTATTAAGGGCTTCAACATGATTCTTGACGGCGAACTCGATGACCTGCCAGAGCAGGCATTCCTCAACGTAGGTACAATCGAGCAGGCTATTGAGAAGGGTAAGAAACTGCTGGCTCAGGCTCAGGGATAATTTCATTTACGATTTGACAATTTACAATTTACTATTTATTGGGTTATATAGTAATTTTGTTATATATATAATAAATGTGTAAATAGCCAAATAGTAAATAAATTGTAAATAGTAAATAGCTAAATAGTAAATAGTAATTATGGCATTAAAACTGAAAATCGTTTCGCCTGAAAAGGTTGTCTTTGACGACGTTGTGGAGAGCATCGTGGTGCCTGGCACCATGGGACAGTTCGAGATTCTCGACCATCATGCTCCTATTATCTCTACTCTTGAGAAGGGCAACGTGGTATATAAGACACAGGAAGGCGAACAGAGCTTTGCCATTACTGGCGGCTTCGTTACCGTAAAGAAGAATCAAGTTAACGTCTGTGTAGAGATATGATAGACATAAAGAAAGAAAGCGAACGGTACATGTACCGCAACTGGATATTCATACTCGGGGCATTCGCACTGTTTCAGATATATGACTTCGTGGTAGGTCCTCAGTATGGAGCCGGTTACTTCAGATTAGGCCTCCCGGCATTCTACAGTTCCATGTTTTTTCTGGTCCTGTCCCTTGCTATAGGCTATCTGTGGCGCTGGGTTGCTACCAGCCATAAGGAGATGCTCACATCCTTCTTCATGGCTGTGTCTGGTTTCCGCATGTTGTTGTCGCTTGTCGCCCTGGGCATTGTCTATGCCATCGTCGGCAGAGCAAACATGCTAACTCATGTACTGGTGTTCTTCGTGTTCTACGTTATCTCAACCGGATTTCACTCTTTCTTCTTTGCTCGCTTAAATAATAAGAAATAATAATTTCGGATTCCGGATGCGGAACCATCCGTATGGATTCGTAATTCGTGATTCGTAATTCGTAATTAAAAAATGAAACGTATCAAGTCAATAATCCTTTTGTTCGTGGCAGCCATGCTGACACTACCTGTCTGCGCACAGGAAAACGAGCAGAAGGAGGAAACAATCAACATACCGGAGATTGTGCTTGAGCATCTTGCCGACGCCTACGAGTGGCACATCGCTTCTTATGAGGGTAAGCATCTGAGCATTCCGCTCCCTGTCATCGTTCGTAGCGAACAGACAGGTGAATGGATTACATGTTGCAGTTCTACCATCGAGGAGGCATGTGAGGAAGGCGAGACTTACAAAGGTCTTTACTTCAACCACGAGGCTCACGGAAAGATATACGAGAAAATGGCTGATGGCACGTCCGTTCGTCCTCTTGACCTTAGTTTGACTAAGTCGGTGGTGCAGATATGGATAGTTGTCTTTGCCATGCTCGCAGTCTTCCTGAGCTGTGCACGCTGGTACAAGAAGCACGATGAAAAGAGTGCTGCACCTGGCGGTTTCGTGGGATGTATGGAGATGCTCGTGATGGCGATATACGATGGCGTGATAAAGGCATGTGTGGGCGAGAAGCACTACAAGAAGTTCGCTCCATATCTGCTTACTGTGTTCTTCTTCATCCTGACGACGAACATCCTTGGCTTGCTGCCTATCTTCCCTGGCGGTGCCAATGTGACAGGTAATATCAACGTCACTCTGTTCCTTGCCGTTTGCACAATGTTGCTCGTCAACATCTTCGGTAACAAAGAGTACTGGAAAGAGATTTTCTGGCCAGAGGTGCCACTCTTCCTGAAGGCTTACCCAGCACCACTGATTCCTGTAATCGAGGTTGTTGGTATCTTCACGAAGCCATTCGCCCTGATGGTCCGTCTCTTTGCCAATATGATGGCTGGTCACGCAATCATACTCTCTTTCACCTGTGTCATCTTCCTTGGCTGGACCATGGGAACAGGCATGGGACTTGGCTTGAACATCTTCAGCGCCTTGATGCTTCTCTTCATGAACTGTGTTGAGGTCCTCGTTGCTTTCGTTCAGGCATACGTGTTCACGCTGTTGTCTGCCGTCTTCATCGGATTGGCACACCCAGAACACCATCATTAATATTCATAATTTGACGATTTGCTATTTACTGTTTTTATGTTGGTGGTAGGTTGTCAGATTCAAAACAACAAATTCAAGAAATAATAAATAACAATAAATTAATAACTTATAAATTTTACAACTATGATTTCATTATTAGCAGAAGGCCTTGCACAGCTTGGTTGTGGCATTGGCGCAGGTATCGCAGTTATTGGCGCAGGTATGGGTATCGGTAAGATCGGTGGTTCAGCAATGGACGCTATCGCTCGTCAGCCAGAGGCAACAAGCCAGATTCAGACAAACATGATCCTGACTTCAGCTTTCGTTGAGGGTGTAGCTCTCTTCGCTGTTGTTGCTTGTGCGTTCCTTATCTAATATTCTTCTTGGACATTCTAGATGTTCTAGTCATTCTAGATGCTCTAGAAACTCTAGACATTCTAGATACTCTAGTCATTAATTAAACATTCAACAAATGGAATCACTTAATTTGCCTGCCGTACTGACTCCAGACCTTGGTCTGCTGTTCTGGATGCTGGTGGCATTCTTGGTGGTCTTCGGCATACTTGCTAAGTTCGGCTTCCCTGCTATTGTAGGCATGGTCGAGAAGCGTAAGCAGTATATCGACGAGAGTCTTCAGAAGGCTCATGACGCCAACGAGAAGCTTGCAAGCATCACCGAGCAGAGCGAGAAGATGCTCACCGAGGCACGCGAGCGTTCTGCACAAATCGTGAAGGAAGCAGCTGCCACACGCGATGGCATCGTAGCACAGGCTCAGGACAAGGCTCGCGAAGAGAGTGCACGCATAATCTCAGAAGCTAAGGCACAGATTGAGAACGAGAAGCAGGCAGCCCTCCAGCAGATACGCAGCGAGGTTGCTGAGCTCTCAGTCTCTATCGCTGAGAAGATTCTGCGTCAGCAGCTCTCTGACGATGCCACGCAGATGAAGTATGTCGATAAGTTGTTGGATGAGGTTTCTTCACAGTCAAACTAATAAATAAAGTATAGAGCATGGATTTAGGCGTTATCACAATTCGCTATGCCCGCGCCCTGATGAAGAGTGCTGAGCAGATGAAATGCGAGGAGGCGGTGTATGCAGATATGACTACACTTGCTCAGGCATACGTTGATGTGCCGCAGTTGCGCCATACGATTGACAATCCGATGCTTCCTGTAGAGTCAAAGAAAGCGGTGCTTGCAGCAGCATGTGGCAAAGAGCCAACAGATCTCACACTGCGTTTCATAGATCTCGTGCTTCAGGAGGGTAGGGAGTCGGTCATGCAGCTCATTGCTTCGTCCTACATCACTCTCTACCGCAAGCAGAAGAATATCATCCACGGCCGACTAATCACTGCCACAGCCGTTAGTGCAGAGACTGAACAAAAGATGAAACAGATGGTTCAGCAGCGTACAAACGGTCAGGTAGAGTTTCTCACTGAGGTGAACCCCGACATCATCGGTGGCTTCATCCTCGAGTATGACACCTATAGGATGGATGCCAGCGTGCAGTCGCAGCTGCGCAACGTCCTCAAACAACTAAAGTAATTAATAATGGACAAGATAAAACCAAGCGAAGTATCTGAAGTATTACTTCAACAGCTTAACAATATCGGCAGCCAGCAGAACTTTGAGGAGGTTGGTACCGTGCTTACCGTTAATGACGGTGTGGCACGTATCTACGGCTTGCTCAACGCAGAGGCTAACGAGTTGCTTGAGTTCGAGAATGGTACGATGGCTATCGTGATGAACCTTGAGGAAAACAACGTTGGTTGTGTGCTCCTCGGTTCTACAAGCGGTATCAAGGAGGGTATGAAGGTGAAGCGTACAAAGCGCATCGCTTCAATTCGCGTCAACGACAATATGCTGGGCCGAGTAATCAACCCTATCGGTCAGGCTATTGACGGACAGGGCGACATCGACCTTACCGACTCATACGAAATGCCGCTCGACCGCAAGGCTCCTGGCGTTATCTACCGCCAGCCGGTAAAGCAGCCACTACAGACTGGTATCAAGGCTGTTGACTCGATGATTCCTATCGGTCGTGGTCAGCGTGAGCCCATCATAGGCGACCGCCAGACAGGTAAGACAGCCATCGCCATCGATACCATCATCAACCAGAAGTCGTTCTATGAGCAGGGCAAACCTGTATATTGTATCTACGTTGCCATCGGTCAGAAGGCATCAACGGTAGCAGCCCTCGTTCAGAACCTCCATGAGCATGGCGCTCTCCCTTACACCATCATCGTGGCTGCAACAGCATCTGATCCAGCTGCTATGCAGTACTATGCACCATTCGCAGGTGCTGCCATCGGTGAGTATTTCCGTGATCGTGGCGAGCATGCACTCGTTGTATATGATGACCTCTCAAAGCAGGCCGTTGCCTACCGTGAGGTATCACTCATCCTCCGTCGTCCTTCTGGACGTGAGGCATATCCTGGTGATGTCTTCTATCTCCACTCACGTCTCCTCGAGCGTGCTGCTAAGATCAACGAGCAGCAGGAAGTGGCAGAGCAGATGAACGACCTCCCAGCATGTCTCAAGGGCAAGGTAAAGGGTGGTGGCTCGCTCACAGCCCTCCCAATCATCGAGACACAGGCTGGTGACGTTTCTGCCTACATCCCAACAAACGTAATCTCAATCACTGACGGTCAGATCTATCTTGAGTCAGACCTATTCAACCAGGGCTTCCGTCCAGCTATCAACGTAGGTATCTCCGTATCGCGTGTAGGTGGTTCGGCACAGATCAAGTCGATGAAGAAGGTAGCAGGTACTCTGAAGATTGACCAGGCACAGTATCGTGAGCTTGAGTCGTTCTCAAAGTTCTCAAGCGATATGGACGCCGTTACAGCCATGACCCTCGACCGCGGACGTAAGAACAACCAGCTCCTCATCCAGGCACAGTACAGCCCAATGCCAGTAGGCGAGCAGATTGCCATCCTCTACTGCGGTACCCACGGCCTCATGGCCCCAGTACCAGTTGAGAAAGTACGTGAGTGTCAGGATCAGTTCCTTGAGGTTCTACGTTCAAAGCATCAGGACGTCATCGACACCCTCGGTGCAGGAAAGATTGACGACAACTGTACATCAACCATTGAGGCTGTAATGGCAGATGTGGCTGGTTCTTACAAATAAGCCCAGGCATTTTGAATTATTAATTATTCATTATTAATTATTAATTTATCCGCCTATGGCAAGTTTGAAAGAAATAAAAAACCGCATCGCTTCAGTCAATAGCACCCGCAAGATTACGAGTGCCATGAAGATGGTTGCGAGTTCCAAACTCCATCACGCACAGGTAATGATAGAGAATATGCTTCCATACGAGAGTATGCTGGAGCATATCCTCAAGACTTTCCTTGCCAGCGAGGCTGACGCACATACAATATATTCGGTAGAGCGTCCGGTCAAGAAGGTGGCTATCATCGCCTACAGCTCTAACAGTTCGCTGTGTGGAGGCTTCAATGCCAATGTCATCAAGGCACTCCAGAAAGCTGTCGATGACTATGAGGACCTTGGCAAGGACAATATCCTTGTCTATCCTATAGGTCGTAAGGTGGCAGAAAAGGTAGCAAAGATGGGACTCAGCATAGCAGGCGATTTCAACTCGCTCTGCGACCATCCAAATGCACAGCAGTGTCTTGATGTTGCTGATGCAGTGGCGAAAAGCTTTGCCTCTGGTGAGATAGATAAGGTAGAACTCATCTATCATCACTTCAAGAGCGCAGGTTCGCAGATTCTTACGCGTAAGACGTTCCTCCCTATCGATGTTACTGAGATTGACTTCACTGAGGAGAAGAATCGTGACCTGACAAGCATAGCTGCCACCAAGGAGAGCCAGGAGTATCTGCGTCAGCATGCTACTGAGCATAAGGTGGAGGACGTTGCGGCTAAGCCACTCAATGATAACTTCATCGTGGAACCTGATATGGACACGGTGCTCTCAAAGCTCATACCGCAGTATCTGAATCTTCAGGTTTACACCGCTCTGCTCGACAGCAATGCGTCTGAGCATGCAGCACGAATGGTAGCCATGCAGACCGCTACGGACAACGCCGACGAACTTCTCCGTACGCTCAACCTTCAGTACAACAAGTCGCGTCAGCAGGCCATCACCAATGAGCTTCTTGACCTTGCTGGTGGTTCGCAGGATTAAAATTTATTTTGCTGAAGTGTATTCATAGAGTACGCATTAGCATACAAATATTAGCAAAAAGATTGCCATAATCCTATTTCTTTCAGGTAGGTTTATGGCAATCTTTTTTTTGATTGAACATTATTCATTGTTAGGGTGTTAGAAAAAATGTCGGCCCCGGAGAATAGAGAATACCGAGACCGGCTATAAAAAGGGTTCTCCGAGAAAGTGTGTGGGAGTTGATTGCTTCGTTTCATTGCACTCGCATCATTGTACGATTGCACTCAAACGAACATTTGCTTGCACTCAAACGAACATACGTTAGCACTCAAACAACGCTAATCAAGTAGTTTTAACATGCTCAACACTTACGTTACGTTCGATAATATCATAGCTTTTAATTACAAAAACAAACTATGTTTACCCACACAAAACCTTGTAGAACCATAAAGATGGGTTCTATTAATTACCACCTTAGGTTTAACATATAACAGTGAGTTCGGCGTTTTGTCATCTTTCGGACTCTTTTCGGCTCAAAGTGTCAGTTTACTCGGTCACAATGCTTGCATTGCTCCCTCCCTCACTAACACTTTGATCTCGAAAATAGCCTCGAAATATGACAAAGCTAATTAATAGAACCCACCTAAA
>JAZUKC010000182.1:0-2078 GCA_045643065.1 Prevotella sp. | reverse complement strand
TCCGCACAGTTCAAGTGCAGGATTGGCTTGCAGTTCCTTATAAACGTCCTTTTCGCTGTTTGTGCAAAACCATAGTTTACCATCATCCAGAATCATGTATTGCATAGGACGAACTTTTGGCTTGCCGTCAAGTCCGATTGTAGCCAGAAACTGTATGCCGATGTTGTCAAGATAGTTGGCAACGTCCTGTAGTGATATTTCGTTTGTCATAACACGATGTTATTTGTTCTGTCCTTAATGATCTCGTCCATATTCTCCTTCGCCCAGTTGATCATGTTCTCTACCAAAGGGAGAAAGGAAAGAGCACGAGAGGTAAGAGAATATTCCACACGTGGAGGAACTTCGGGGAATACTTCACGTGTAACGAAGCCATCCTCTTCGAGTGTGCGGAGTGTCTGGGTGAGCGACTTCTGCGAGATGTCGGGAATCTGTCGTTGCAGTTCCTTGAAACGCACAGGCTCCCTGTGCTGCAGGTTGTACAGCACAAGGAGCGACCATTTGTCACCTACACGCGCAAGGACGTTGCGAATAGGGCAATCGGGGAATAATGCGTCTCTTATCTCTTTGTTCTTCTGTTCTTTTTGTTCGTTCATTATTTATCCAATGGGATGATGTTAGCATCGTCCATAAAGCTGGTGATAGGCTTTGCCTCGTACTGAATGCACATCATCACCATCTCCGCGTCAGAGGTGTTGCGCAATGCACGTACGCCAGCAGGAGCCACACGGATGATAGAGCCTTCGCCTACGTCAATCTTCTCGCCATCCACCTCATACTCACCCTTGCCCGAGATGATTACATAGATCTCTTCGTGTGTCTTGTGTGAGTGGAGGAAAGGTGCGTCATCACCAGCAGCCAGACGCTGCAACGATGCTTCTGCACCCGTCATACCGAGTTCTTGACCAAGGAAAATCTTACCTTCTACGTTCTGCCAACCATTGAGGTTCTTGATTGCATAATTCTTCATAATGTACTGCTGTTTTGGAGTTGTTTTGTTGCAAAATTGCACTACAAAGTTGCTGTCATTCTAATGATTATGCAAGAAGGCACTTTTTCTTACCTTGG
Source organism: Prevotella sp. (assembly GCA_045643065.1). Taxonomy (GTDB): domain Bacteria; phylum Bacteroidota; class Bacteroidia; order Bacteroidales; family Bacteroidaceae; genus Prevotella. The sequence goes on along the minus strand of JAZUKC010000182.1, from coordinate 1,013 downwards.
TTACCTAAAGGTTAGCATTGGTCATTTCAAATGCTTACAAATTTGACTTTAAATTATTTTAACTATACGTTCTTGATGAACTTAGCAGGTACACCACCCACAACTGTTCTTGGAGCGACATCTTTAGTTACTACTGCACCAGCAGCAACAATGGCTCCTTCACCGATTGTGACACCTTGCAGAATGGTTACATTTGCACCAAGCCAAACCTTATCTTCAATGCGAATAGGCTTGAAGGTCATGTCACCACGATGCTCTGGATCGGGATTGTGATTGATTGTGCAGAGTGTGGCATTATGTCCAATCAGGCAGTCATTACCGATGAAAATGCCACCTTGATCCTGGAACTTACAACCCATGTTGATGAATGTTCGTTCACCAACCCAAGTGTTCTTTCCGCAATCCGTACCAAAAGGAGGGAACATGCCAATACTCTCTGGAACCTCATGTCCCCAGAGTTCAGCAAGCAGGTTACGTAATTCGGCAGGTTCATGACACTTGCCGTTTATCTCTGCTGTGATACGAAGTGCCTGTTGCGACATTTCGTGCATCAACAGATGAGCCTCCGAACCTTTTTCGACAGGAAGCCCATCTGCCATGTGTTTTCTGAATTGTTCTATTGTCATACGTTCTTACCCATTTCGTAAGCTTCCTGTAACTTCGCATTGCCCTCAATTGTGCGAGGTGCATCTACGCCACCGCAGAAGAGAGTGCCTTTGAGTTCGCACTTTGGATAGCAGTCGATCCAACCTGTAAGTCCACCCTCCGCACGTTTAGGCACAGACTCCTCATTCTCTGCCGCAGTAGTGAGCATGTAAATGTCGCGGAACTTGTATTCTTGTGAATACATGGCATTCATACGGTCGATAAGTGTCTTCATCTGTCCACTCATCTCGTAGTAATATATTGGAGTAGCCCAAACAACGACGTCAGCATCAATAACCTTTGCCATGATATCATTCACATCGTCCTTTATGACACATTTGCCTAATTTCTGGCAGGCAAGACATCCT
>JAZUKC010000181.1:0-15827 GCA_045643065.1 Prevotella sp. | reverse complement strand
GTCAGTTTATATGCGTCGATTATTGGGAAGCCTCCTTGCAACGTAACGTGTCCGCTTCGCATCGGACGGAGCCATGATGCGTTGGCGAATGCTACGTTCTCGAACGTTATATCGTGTACACGCTCTGCCTCATAGCCTTCTACTGTAACAAGGCGATTGAGCATTTCGGCATGCGACTTGCAGTCAGGCTTGACGATGGCGAATACCGACACGCCCCTGTCTCCATCGAAAACAGGCTGTGGCCAAGGGTGAGCGAACTCCCATCTGCTCTCTGGATTGCGGAACGACACGACTGCTTTGTTGCCCTCAATGCGCACATCCTTGATGCGAAGGAGTGCGATGGCCCAGCGCTGATGCACAAGCATGTAAGCGCCGTTGCATCCCTCCTGCGGAACGGCAGATGCTGGTATGGTTATCGTTTCGTTGTCTTTGTCGAACGCAAGCATGGACTGCATGCGCTCAGGATATGCAAACAGCGGTGTGTATTGCTTTGTTCCAGCAATGGTGGCCTTAGTCTGTGCAGTGGAAGTGATAACGGTCTTGCTGTCCTTCGTGCCGCTATCTTCTGGTCGGAGGTACAGAGGTTCGTCGAGAACAAATGCTGCGCCTGACTCCAGGCGTATGTTTATGCCGCCCTCAATGCGGGCATCACTGGTCCTGCGCCATTCTCTTGCCATGCGCAACGCACGCTGAATGGTCTGCAAAGGAGCATCCTTCGTACCGTTCGCCCTGTCGTTTCCGGTAGGAGAAACGTAGATGTCGCCGGCTGTGGCAGTGAGGGTGAGGATTGATAACAATAAGGTGGAGAGTAGTTTCATAGTAGTGGTGTTAGTTGGTTTGTATTTATAAAATCTCGCAGCAGAACTGCGAAACAACCTAAGTCGTATTATTCCGCAAGCCTAATTATGCATTATCTTTTACCATCCGAATGCCTTTGCACTGCTGAGCCATAGCCCTTTGGCACGCAAAACCTGCTCAATGACATCGCGTCCGCAACCGTAACCGCCCTCGCATGGTGACACATACAGGCTTATTTCCCTAATGTCTGGGCAAGCGTCCTTAGGGCAACATGGGCAACCCACACGCTGCATTATCTCGTAGTCAGGGATATCGTCGCCGACGTACATAACCTCCTCGTCACTGATTCCATTCTCTTTGACAAACCTATCGTACACATCAATCTTGACTGATGCACCGAGGAAGATGTCTTCAGAACGCATTCCAAGACTGACATAGCGCAGGCGGACATTCTCTGTGTCGCCACCTGTGATTATAACTAATCTAAGACCCATCTTCAGTGCCAGATGAATGGCATAGCCATCCTTGATGTTCATCGTGCGAACAGGTTGCCCGTTACCATCCATAGTGATAGTGTTGGCACTCAGAACGCCGTCAACATCAAAGATGATTGTTGTTATTTTCTTCAGGTCGTAAGGTATCATGTTGATAGTTAGGTTAGAGATTAGGGGGAGTGAAGAATGAAGAATGAAGAATGAAGAGTTAGGCAAAGGGGCTGAGCGCAGCACCGATAGCCGTGGCAAACTCAGAATGTGGCGGAATGTGGAAGCGAACGTTATACAATCCTTCCATCATCTTAAAGACTTCCTTACACTGTGGCAGTTGCGAGAGGTTGCCTATCATAAAGAAGTCACGGATGCCAGTGTTCTTTGCAGCAAGAACCGTAGCCGAACCGATGGTCTGTACTACTGTTCGGACAATGCCGATGGCAATATCTTCCTTCGTAGCCGTGCTGTGTGCCTTGCCGAAAAGCGACGCTGTGGCATAGGTAGGAAGGTCAGGTAGATCGCCTCTGCATACATCGCCGATGGTCAGGTCTATGTTTCGGATGTCGCCCTTGTTGGCAAGTTCCACGATTTCCTTAAAGTCATCGGTGCCAAGAAGCAGTCGGGAGAGACCTGCCATAGTACCGCCTCCGATGCCAATACCACCAATATGTGTTACGATTCCCTTGTCATACTTCACGATAGTGGTACCTGTACCCATCGAAACGACTATCATCTCGTCGATGTCCATGTCCTGACGGGCACCGAAAGCGTCAGCAGCAAACTCATCGACTCTGCCTGTCGGCAAGTCGTAAACTCGTTCGCCAATGAAGCTTGCGCCAACACCGGTCAGCATGACACGCTCAATATCAGAGAAAGAAAGCTGATTGTCGTTCATGTACTTGCCAAAAGCGCCATACAGAGACGTTATGGCATCGCTTGCTCTCACACGCATCGGGGAGACGATTTCACCGTCGCGTATGCCGACAATCTTTGTCGTCGAGATGCCGACATCCAGTCCGATAACTGTTTTCATGTTGTTTTGTGGTTTAATTGGTTTGATGATTTAGTGGTTTGGTAGTGTGGTGGTTTAGTGGTGTTCTGTAGCGCAAACAACAAAACAACCAAACAACCAAACAACCAAACAACTAAATAACGTTACTCTATGACTATCGTTGTAACCTTTGTAAAGTCAATATCGTCGGTGCTGTTCACCTCTGGCTCATAGACAGGAATCTCTGTTCCTGGATGACAGAATACTGGCATCTCGTCCAGTGGGACATGAACATTCTTCAGCAGACATGGACCTGTGAAGCGCTCACGTGTGAAGAAGTTCACCCATTCGCCTTCTGGAAGGTAGATGTCGCGGCAGTCTTTGTCGTTCATTACAGGGCAAACGAGGAACTTACGACCGAAGTAATACTCATCGGCGATGTGCCAAACGGTGCGGTCATCGGCATGGTGCATCAGCAGCGCCTGTATGATTGGGTAGCCCGACTCTGTCGCAACCTTGCTTTCTTCAAGGATGTATGGCAGCAGACGGTAGCGCAGACGCCACCATTTCTTGACAATATCGCTGACTGTTGGATAGTACCATGGCTCGCGCTTGTGGCTGCCGTGGTAGCGGATGTGTGACGAGAATACGCCGAACTGTGTCCAACGGACATAGACCTTAGGGTCGAGTGGTGAGTTCATGAAGTCTGGAACGGAATGGAATCCTGGCACATCATGGCTCCAGAAGGCAAAGCCTGAGAGTCCGAAATGCAGTCCGCCTTTCAGCGAACCTGCCAGTCCTGCCCATGATGACTCGCTGTCGCCACCCCAATGCAGAGGGAAACGCTGACAGCCTGCCCATGCAGCACGTGCCCAGATGATGCCGTCGCCAGTCTCTTCCTTTGTCACTTCGTATGCTGCCTTCTGGTAAAGGAGGGCGTAGATGTTGTTCAGCTGTTCTGGAGTCATCGAGTGATACTCATGATCCATGTGTATATTCTCGCCAAAGTCGGTCTTGATACACTTCACTCCCATGCGGAGAAGCTCACGCAAAAGATTCTTGTACCACTCTGTTGCCTTGTCATACGTGAAGTCGATGGTGCCGGCATAATCGAGTGTCGAGAAGTTTGACGAGCCACCAACAGTAGTTGCATTTTCCCATCCGCCCTTTGGCGACGAGATATATCCGTTAGCCTTAGCCTCGTCTATCTGCTCAGCACCCTGTGCAACGTATGGCAACTGCCATAGGCTCACCTTGTATCCGTTATCTGCAAGACGCTTAAGGAATGCCTCTGGGTTAGGGAATCGCTCTGGATTGAACTTCCATTCGCACAACCAGTCGGTGACGAACCAACCGGTGTCAAGGTGTATCACATCGCAAGGATACTGCTCTGCACGCAGACGGTCGCAGATTTCATTTACCTCATCAGCAGAGAAATATGTCATGCGTGACATCCATATACCGTACGACCAGACAGGGAGCATTGGTGGGAAACCTGTCAGCTGACGATAGTGATAGAGTACACGCTCTGGCGTCTCTCCGCCAATGACGAAGGCATCGACGGTAGCGCGGTCGTTGCGGAACTGCACCGAGCGACTTGAATGGTCAGCAAGGGACAGACGACAGTAGGCACTGGTGTGGTAGAACACGCCATACATACGGCTCGACATGTAGAATGGGATGTTCTTATAAGCACGACGGTTGTTGACACCCTGACCGTCCTGGTTCTTCAAATAGAACGTCTGTCCGCTCAAATCCATCTTACGAAAGCGCTCACCAGTACCGACAAAGCATTCGTCGGCTTCGCATTTGAAGGAGAGGGTTGCAACCCCAGCCTCTTCTCCTCTCTTTGGAAGGGACTGGGAGAGGCTCTTGAAACCTAAGCCTAAGGCATCATAGCGTGGAGGAGAGAAATGATCATCGCCAATGATTACAGGCTTTTCTGTGTTACCATCAGGGTAGATTGTGATGCGAGGCTCTGGCTGTGGGCCTGGCTGAAGGTCACTCCACCACTCTATTTCGTATGGAGTCTGGTCAATCTGAGCGCGAGTCTTGCCTTCGTTGTCCAGGACAACGAACACGGAACCGTCCTTGCGGAGGCTGAGTGGACAACGCTTCAGGTTACTATCCAGTGCAAGCATATCGCTCGTTTCCTGCATCTCGTCGCCTGTCATTGATGTAAACACACGCACAATACTGTCGCCATAAGCACGGATACGCAGGTCATAGCTCTGCATTGGAACGTCCTTATCGGCAAGCATATCCTCCTGAAGCACCTGCTTCTGGTAAGGAATGGTCACAACGATGTCACCATCGTCTTCTCTAATGTCAGTAGGTTCGTAGGCTTTCCAAAGCGCTTCGTCCTTGGAAAGAGATGGATCGAAGTCCATCCAGTCATAAAGGTAGTAGTTAGTTGTTATCATTTACAATTTAGCGATTTACAATTTACTATTTATCCCGCTATTTTTTTATTTACTAATTTCTTTTCCTTATATAAGCTTATCTGTGTTTATCCTATTCTTTACTGTAATTATCGATCGTACTATTATTTTCAGCAATTCTATATTCTCCGTATATAAATCGGCGACTCTGCTTTCTGGCAACATGCCTGTTCTCATTATTATAACAAGCCAATGTGACGTTTCGTCCAATTCCTCTTCTACCATTTTTAGTTTATTAAGGAAATCTTTATCAGACTTTCCTAAGCAAGCAGCACGATAGTTGGCAGAAGGCGATGTACCCGAACGTACAATCTGCCTTGCTATCGCATTAGCCGAGATGGTGTTTGGTAAGCAATCCACCATCTTGACTATACGTATAGCAAAGTTTGTCAACCTATCTTTGAGCTCTTGTTGAGTCATTAACTATCAATGAATTGAGAAATAATCAAATTGAAGAATAAATAGTAAATCGTAAATTGTTAAATAGTAGATAAACGGGCTTTCTTTCTATCGTTATGGTCAAGGATAATCTTTCGCATTCGCATTGACTTTGGTGTTACCTCTACAAGTTCGTCAGCCTTGATGTATTCCAGGCACTCCTCAAGCGAGAGGATAGTCTTTGGGATGATGCGTGCCTTGTCGTCCGAACCTGAAGCACGGACATTGGTGAGTTGCTTTGCCTTTGTCACGTTGATGACGAGGTCGTTGTCATGAACATGCTCGCCAACAACCTGACCGTAATAGACATCCTCGCCTGGGTCGATGAAGAACTTACCACGGTCCTGCAACTTATCAATTGAATAAGCAAAGGCATTGCCTGTCTCAAGGGCAATCATCGAGCCGTTAACACGACGAGTAATCTCGCCCTTGAAAGGCTGATACTCCTTGAAGCGGTGTGCCATGATTGCTTCACCCTGAGAGGCTGTAAGCACGTTGGTACGCAGACCGATGATACCACGTGATGGTATGTCAAACTCAATGTTTACACGTTCGCCTTGGCTCTCCATTGATGTCATCTCGCCCTTACGGCGTGTTACCATATCGATCATCTTGCTCGAGAACTCCTCAGGAACGTTGATGGTCAGTTCCTCGATTGGCTCGCAACGCACACCGTCAACCTCCTTGTAGATAACCTGTGGCTGACCAACCTGCAGTTCGTATCCCTCTCGACGCATTGTTTCGATAAGCACAGAGAGATGGAGAACGCCACGACCTGAGACAATCCACTTATCCGTTGAGTCCTCGAAAGGCTTAACGCGAAGGGCGAGATTCTTCTCAAGTTCCTTCTCAAGTCGGTCATTAATATGGCGCGAAGTAACAAACTTACCTTCCTTACCGAAGAAAGGTGAGTCGTTGATGGTGAAGAGCATGGACATCGTTGGCTCGTCAATGGCGATTGGAGGCAGGGCCTCTGGGTTCTCGAAGTCGCAGATTGTATCACCGATTTCGAAGTGTTCAAGACCGATGATAGCACAGATATCACCACTCTTCACCTCATGAGCCTTAGCGTGTCCCATGCCTTCGAACACATGAATCTCCTTGATTTTCGTCTTCTCCATTGAGCCATCACGATGCGCAATAGTAACGTTCTGTCCCTCAACGACACTGCCACGATGAACGCGACCTACGGCGATACGACCGGTGTAGTTACTGTAGTCGAGCGAAGTGATAAGCATCTGCGTTGTTCCCTCTAATGACTCAGGAGCAGGAATCACCTCAACGATTTTATCAAGCAGATAGTTTATATTGTCCGTTGGTGCACTATAGTCCTCTGACATCCAGCCGTTCTTTGCCGAACCATATACCACAGGGAAGTCCAACTGGTCCTCGGTAGCCTCCAAAGAGAACATCAGGTCGAAGACCATCTCATAGACTTCCTCCGGACGACAGTTTGGTTTATCCACCTTATTGACCACAACGATAGGCTTCAGACCTATCTGGAGCGCCTTCTGCAGCACGAAACGTGTCTGTGGCATAGGACCTTCGAAAGCATCGACCAATAGGATACAGCCATCTGCCATGTTCAGAACTCGCTCCACCTCGCCACCGAAGTCGGAGTGTCCCGGAGTGTCAATGATATTGATTTTCGTACCTTTCCAATTGATAGAGACATTCTTTGAGAGAATCGTGATACCACGCTCACGTTCCAGTTCGTTGTTATCCAAAACCTGGTCAGAATTGTTCGTTCCCTCACGGAACAGGTTTCCTGCCAGCATCATCTTGTCAACCAGGGTAGTTTTGCCATGATCGACGTGCGCAATAATTGCTATGTTTCTAATATCTTGCATCGTTTATTTGATTACGAATTATGAATTACGTGTTACGAATTATAAATTTTGTGCAAAGTTACAAAAAATATTTCGTTTATAAAATAATGTACACACAAAAAATGATGTAGCGCAAGAAAGTTTATAAAAAATGTTAAGAACCTCCCATTATTCATTATTCATTATCCATTATTCATTAAAAATTGTGTACCTTTGCATCGCTTTTCACGACGAAGAGCTGCATTTGACGAGGTGCGTGCTTGTGATTAAGGGTACGATGTCCTCCGAAAGATGTAATTTACAAACATTAATCACTCAAACAAAATGTATTTAGATTCAGCTAAGAAGACAGAGATCTTCGGACAGTTCAGCAAGGCACAGACCACAACTGACACAGGTTCTGCAGAGAGCCAGATTGCACTTTTCTCATTCCGCATCAAGCATCTCACAGAGCACCTTAAGAAGAACCACAAGGACTACGTTACTGCTCGCTCACTGACTCAGCTCGTTGGCAAGCGTCGTGCACTCCTTGACTACCTCTACGAGCGCGACATCAACCGTTATCGTGCTATCGTTAAGGCTCTCGGTCTCCGTCGATAATCGGCAGATTAATGTAAGATTTACATGGTGTATCAGAATTTTCAGTTCAGATACACCATTTTTTTATACATTACACTATATTTGCTAAAAAATCAGTAAAAGGCACTTGATTGCCAGATTTATTTTTTACCTTTGCTCACACATAACAAATAATAACACAAAAAAAATGAAAAGAAGAATCAAACAATTCATCATCGCTGTCACACTGCTTGCAACAGCAAACACCGCCAATGCTCAATTCTTCTGGCGTACACAGCAAGATCGTAACATTACAACTCTGAGTAACGCTGGCGTTGGTATTGCCAGCATGATCATAGGAAGCGTAGAACGCGCACGTCAGGAGAAAATCTATGCTCAGGAGAAAGAGCGTATGCTGCCTGAATTCAACGAAAAGCAAGCGCTTGCAGAGGAGGAATACAAGAACGGCGATTGGGTAAACGCTCTCGCTCACTATAGCGACATCGCCCGTCTGAACGACCATTTCAACTGGAGTTATGGCGATCAGGGCATTCTCGTATCACGCATCACCGAATGTGCAAAGAAGGCTAATCACAAGGTTGAAGGCACAAGCCCTTTCAATAACGACAAAATTACACTTGCCGACTATAGCAAATACACCCGCGACATTGTTAATCCTGTTTACAATTGCTCAAAGAAGGATGTTCATGCCATTATCACTCGCGTCTGCAGCAACGACAAGGAGACACGCATTGAGATGGAATTCACCAACCCATACGCTGGTTCTGTAAAGATTCAGATTAAGGGAAAGACTTACATCAAGGGCAAGAAATCTGGCAAACTGGAACTGCTTCGCGTGGAGAATATCAACATGGCACCATCAGGAACAGACATAGAGTTTGGCAAGCAGACACTTCGTTTCGCCCTGGTTTTCCCTGCTTTGAGTCCTGAAGACACACAGTTCAACTTCACAGAGCCTGGTTCTAACTGGAAGTACAAGGACATCAAGATTGGCAAGTAATCAGTAAACGGTTGACAATTAACAGTCAACAACGAAGTTCTGAATAACATTCTATAAAACAAAGGCATAAGAAACGCAGAGTTCACTGGTTTCTTATGCCTTTTGTTTTTTATCGGTTTATATGCCCTGACTACTCCTCTATGATTGGTTTAGCAGGGTTTATGAATGCGAAGAGTATTGCAGAGAGTACCAGCATTGCGGCAATAAGATAGAGTGGCAGATTGTAGTTGCCGGTGCTGCTGAGCAGATAACCGAACATAAGGCTGCAACAGAAACCGCCAAGGTTGCCGAACGTGTTCATCGCTCCTGACACCGAACCGGCGTATTGCTTGCCGAGGTCGATGCAAAGTGCCCATGCCGATGGCAGCATCAGGTCGAAGATGCCAAAGCATAGCGACAGGAAGATGAAGACACTCACCTTGCCTGGCATGAACGCTGCCAGCACCATGCACAGCGCAGAGAGCAGAAGACAACTCGAACCGAGTGCCTTTCGGCCTACTGTCACACCGTATTTAACTGTCAACTTATCGGTAAGATGACCGCCAGCGATATTGCCTATCATACTCATTATGAACGGAATGGCAACGGCATACTTCAGTTCTGATGCCTCAAAGCCACGACCTTGCTTCATATACTCTGGGAACCAGGTGAAGAAGAACCACGAACCGAAGGCGTAGAAGAAGTACATCATGCACAGGATCCAGAACTGACGGTTAGTGAAAAGGCTGCGCCATGGTATCTCTTGCGTCTTTTCCTTCACTATTTTCTCTGCCTCATGAGCCTGGTGCATGCCAACGGCGAGTTTCTCTTTCGCTTTATGTGCCTTCTCGTGTAGAGTCAGATGACGGTTCTTGTCACGGTAAGTGGCAAACCAAACTACTGACCAGATAACGCCAATGGCACCGAGAATGTAGAACGATCCACGCCAACCGATGGTGTCAGAGGCTACCATTGGGATGACGATGAACGGCGCAGCGGCACCGCCAAGGCGGGTGGCTGCCCAGACGTATCCCTGCGCTTTGCCCACCTTGTCCTTCTCAAACCAACGACTGTTGACGCTCGTCGAGCATGGCGATGCTCCTGCCTCGCCTATGCCGAAGCAGAATCGTATGGCGAGCATGGACATCAATCCGCCTGCCATGCCGGTGAAACTGGTGAACGCCGACCACCAAAGCACTATCAATGCCAGCACCCAACGGTGGCCTACCCTATCGCCCAGCGCACCCAACGGTAGTTGCATCAGGCCATAAGAGAGCGTGAATATGGACATTACCCATCCCCATCCGCTCTGGTCGATGCCCAGATCTTCCTTTATCTCCATAGAGGCAAAGGTGATGCATGTGCGGTCGAGGAAGGTCACCACGCTCAGAATGACGAGCATGGTGAGTATGAAGTTCCTTTTACTCATCGGTATTATGCATTAAAATTATGCATTATGAATTATGCATTATGAATTAAGATAAGCCTTCAATCCCTGCACACCGAGTGTCGGACTTGACAAGACTGGCTTGCCGGTGAGTTCAGACAGACGCTGTTCCATGCGTGCCATCGAACCCTGAGCGAGCACGAAGAGATCGACTTTGTCTGCTATGCGCTGTGCAGCCTCAGCAATGAGGCGGTCGTGCGTCTCGCTGTCGCCACTCTGTCCTGCTGCGAATGCGCCATCTGCCAGTCCTTCAACGAGTTCCACTTCTACGCCGGCAGCCTTTGCTTTGTTCTGAAGCAGGCGGCATGTTGGGTCGAGAGTGGTTGGAAGGGTTGAGATAACGCCGATGCGCTTTGCTGATGTCACTGCCTTCTCGGCCATAGGACCATCAATGCGGAACACCGGAATGCGGCAGATGCCAGCAGCCATGTCTGCCACATCGCCTACCGACGAACATGTGTTGAAGATGATGTCTGCGCCCGAATCGGCAGCAGCGTTATAGTAATCCAACAGACGACGGCGAACGGCATTGGTCACCGCGTTGTTCTTTATCACTTCTTTGATGAGCGAGCTCTCTGCGATATGCTCTACCTCTACCTCAGGAAACTCCTGCTTAAACAGTTCGGTCAATGGTCCTACCAGCGCCATCGCCGTGTGTACACAAACTACTTTCATAATGGTTTTTATTTTTTTTCGATTTATCGAATTTTCGATTCTTCGATATCTCAATCTTTTAATTTTTTAATATCTTAATTTCTTAATTTCAAAAACGCCTCTTTCAGCGCTGTCACCTCGCCCACATTGCCAGGGAAGATGATGTAAGGGAACGCCTCTGTCATGATGCCTGGCACGCCGGGGAGTATCTGTCCGAGGACACGGGCAGAACGGATGCCGAGACCGTGGGTGAGGATGTCGTGACTCGTGATGCCTCCTTTGGCAACGAGGAACGATGGGGTGAACGGCATCTCGCGTACCAAGCGGACGAGGAAATCGCTGACTGTCTGCCCTAATTTCTGACGCTTGTCGGCATCGTCGATGCGCACTTCCTTGCGGGCGGTATAGACAACAGGGGTTAATCCTGCATCATGCAGTTCACGCATCTGGGCTATCGTCTCAGCGAACAGCGGCTCTGGGTCGTCGAGTATTGGCTCTATCGGCAGTTCTATGCCACTGACTCCGTCACACAGCAGTAGTTGTTCCAACTGGCGAGTGGTCTTCTGAACGTGGGAACCGACGATGAAGAGGCCTGCACTACGGCCTCTCTCTTTCCCTCCAAAGGAGGAGTGATTCTTATTGTTTTGCACCTCGGGCATTACGTTTCTTAGGCTATCGCTCATGCTTTTAGGCAGTGAGCTTGAGCAACGGATTACTGCTGAGCCTCCGAACTGTTGCATTTCGTTTAGGAACTGTGCAGAGAACGCATCAAGTTCGGCATACGATCGCGCATCGACAATAATGTAATCGTCTGGGTTACAGCCTTTCTCACGGATATATTCCGTAAGTACGCTGTTCTTATATGCAAAAACATTGTCGCGTGCGAACTCGGTTTCGGAGACAGGAATGAGTCGGTCGCCATCCTTCATATAGTGCGTTCCGTCTATCGTATAGCGACCTGCCTCGATGAATGCCGGGCAGAACACTTTTTTGTTCCATTCGGGAATGCCGTGTTCTCGGAGCACATCGCTCATCGCGTCTGTCTCCAAAGGGAAATGTCCACGGAGGCATGAGTCGCTGCGGGAGATAAAGATCAGCTGGTAGCCTAACTCCTTATTGACTCTGACGACTGCTTCCATTGCCTCGCGAACCACGCGGGCGGCATCCTGACGGGTCATGGCGCGGGTGTTCGTAAGCACGTAGAAGAACGGCTCGGCATCGGTCATCGCCTCGCGGATGGTATCATCGTCCCACTGCGTCACAAGCAGACAACCCTTCACTGTCTGTATTCCGGTAGGGTCGTCGTCAAGTATTACGAGTTTTATCATATCGATATTATGAATTATGCATTAAGATTTCCAATATTTACCCACTCCCAACATTTCTCTTGCCTCATCAACGGTAGCAGGTTCGCAGCCCATCATGCGTATCAAGGCCACCAGACGCTCAACAAGCTCGGCGTTGGTGTGAGCACGTTTGCCCTCGGCATAGTAGAAACTATCCTCAAAACCTACGCGGACGCAGTTAGCACCCATGGCGATGGCGCATGCCAGCATCTGGAAGTCCTTCATCGAGTCGTGGGTGATGCCCCAGCTTGAGCCTTGCTCCGTTATCATGTTCAGCAGCGCGAGGTTCTTGCCAGTGGCAGAAAGGTTGCTGGAATTGCCTGGTCCTACGCAGAAGTTATAGTGCAACGGACGCTTGATGACGCCCTCGTCGGCAAGGCGAGTGCAGCACTCTACGTGCGAGAGGTCAAAGAGTTCCATCTCCGGAATGACGTCTGTCTCCTTCATTCTGCCCGCCCAATAGCGCAGCTCTGGCATGGTATTGACATACACCGTCTCGCCAAAGTTCACCGAACCCATATTCAACGATGCTTGATCCACACCCGGAACGTTAAGGCTGACGCAGCGTTCCTCAAGCGAGAGCGATGAGAGTCCGCCGGTAGAGCCCTGTATCAGCACGTCCGTTTCCTTGCGAATCAGGTCGAGTGTACGTGTGAACACGTCCAGTTCGTTGGTCAGTTCGCCGGTGATGGTGCGTGTATGCAGGTGTGCAATGCTTGCTCCTGCCTTCACCGAATTGATTACATCTTCTGCTATTTCCTCAGGTGTCAGCGGGTTTTTACACTCTGCCGGAATCACCTTTCCTGTGTGACACACCGGTGCCACAGTAACAATTATCTTTCGCATTGTGTTAGTTAGTTTATTTCGTGAATAAGTTTTTCCACGTGCAAAGATAACTATTTTTTCTTATACGAGCAAGAATTCCTCTTATTTTTTGCATATTATCATCACACATTAATATATAATACGCATAATGACAGATAATTAACGGCATTAGCATTTTTTAAGTGTATCCTTGCCATTTATTGCATTAAAAAGTGTAATTTTGCACATAAAAGCGATTAATCAATAGTTCACACCATTCTAACAACCTAATCATGATGAAGAGATTTCTTATTCTATCCTCTCTCCTACTGTCTGTTTTTCTGACTTCATGGGCACAGAACAGCGTAGTTTGGGAGAACCCGCTGACAGCGTTCAGCCATATAGCTCAACACCTTAGCGTGAGCAAGGTGGAGTTTACGGACACAGCTACGGTACTGACCTTCCACCTGAACTTTCCTGCTGGACACCAGATTGGTTTCACAAGCGAGGCGATGCTGCAGGCGGATGGCAAGGACTATAAGGTTAAGGGCATAAAGAACTATGCCCTCAACGCTGGCATCACCATACCTCAGTCGGGCGAACTTGACCTCAACATGATATTCAATCCGCTGCCAAAGGATGTGAAATCCATTGCATTCAATATGCCAGGGGCCACCACTATCAACAACATACACGACCGAAACGCCAAGAAGGACGGCATCAACGACACCTATTGGCGCAACGACCGCACGGGCGACTGGATGCTGGGCGTGGGCAAATCGCACGTGGTTTACGACAGCAAGGTGTGGGAAATAGCATCACAGAAGGAGCAGAAGGATACCTACACCATCAACGCCAAGAACGGAACCGATGCCATCATTATTAATATAGGTAAGGCAAAGGCTGGCAAACGCACCATAACCATTGGCAAAGAGAAAGCTGTTTCCAGCTACATCACCAGCAGTTACCTGCCCGATTACCCAACCACAGTTCCCGATGCAGCCACCGTTCCTGATGGTTCTCCATCGGGTATGGGTATCAAGGACAACGCCTACCGCATGGGCGACAGCATCACCATCATAGGCTGGTACAAGGACATGCCTCAGGAGATGCGCGACCTCAGCCATGAGTTTGAGGCCTCATACCAAAGCATCTTCACCGATAAGGAGATCATGCACTCTGCCCCTATTGACTCTCTCGGCCGTTTCACGCTCCGTATGCCTGTGGAGAACACCCAGATGCTCTATTGCGACTGGCGCCGAAGCAACGTCATGTTCATTGCAGAACCAGGCGAGACATACTTCCTCCTGAAGGATTTTGCCGAGGACAAGACTCTCGTGATGGGCAGAAACGCACGCCTACAGAATGAGTGGCTTGCCAATGAAATTTATTACGAGCGCGGCAACTATCAGGAACTGCAAAAACTTGGAGGTGCAATGCCTTATCTCGCTCATTGTGACAGCCTTAAGAATGTGGCACTTGCAAAGATAGATAACCTATGCAAGGAGCATCCGACTCTGTCTGCACGCACTGTTAATCTCCTTCGCAACGACATACTGACCTACATAGGTAGCTCATTGATGCAGGGGCGCTTCCGCATGCCACACTTAACTCTGCCACAGGAATACGTTGACTACGTGACGGAGAACTGCTGGAACAAGATTGAGGGGCCATACACCGCTTTTGGCAACAGCTACACAACATTCATCCGCGACTATAGCGACAACTTGCTTAGGACTCTGCCAGAGCCAGACGAAATGCCTTCCATCCATGCCATAAAGAGGGCTAACGAGGAAGGCAAGATAAAGCTCAGCGATGAGGAACTTGCCCTTGCCAACGAGCATACCGTTGCCTTCCAGGCGTTCAAGAAGAAGTTTGCAGAGGCTCCCGACAGTCTTAAGCAGAAGGTGGTAGATGACTTCAACAACAGCGAAGTAGTAACAAAGACAAACGCCATCATCTTTCGCGATGGTTTGATTGATGCCATTACGCCTTACCTTGAGCTCTACGACTACGAGCGTCTGCTTGCCGCTACCGACTCACTAGGTTGGAACAAGACGCAGCAGGACATCATCCTCGCCACAAGGATTTATGGCCGCATCGACCATGACCGTATGCCATTGAAACCACAGTTCCTCGCCTTTGCCGATGCCAATATCCATCATGAGGCGGCCAAGCAAGCCATTCACGAACTCAACGAAAAGTATGAGGCCATCGGTAAGCGCACACTTTCTGCAGAGAACCTAAAGTCTAACGACGACGTAAAGGACCTCAGCGAGGGCGAACAGATACTGAGCAAGATCATCGAGCCATACCATGGCAAACTCGTTCTGCTCGATGTCTGGGGCACATGGTGCGGTCCGTGCAAGGAGGCTCTCTCGCATTCGCAGGAGGAATACGCCCGCTTGAAGGGCTACCCTATCGTCTATCTCTACCTCGCCAACCGCTCACCGGAGGAGAACTGGAAGAACGTCATCAAGGAATACAACATCACTGGCGACAACGTGGTACACTACAACCTGCCTGACGCTCAGCAGAAGGCGGTAGAGAACTACCTCCAGATAAACTCCTTCCCAACCTACAAGCTCTTCGATCAGCAAGGCAACCTCCTCGACATCAACGCCAATCCGCGCGACCTCAACGCTTTCGAAGGATTGATTAAGCGACTGTTAGGCAAGTAAATCGCCACCCTTCACCCCACCCATCAATACCACCCACGAGGCATCTAAGTCAAATCCCAAGACTCAGATGCCTCGTTTTTTGCGTAATATACGATTGAAAGATTCCGATTTGTAGTTTGAAAAAAGATTTTTATGAAGATTTCTTAAAAATCAGATTTTCACCCAGATGTCTCGCCGTCAGGCGTTCAAAAAACAATTTTGCAGAAAATCTGGTTCTGCGTCAATTTGGTGGCAACCTTGTTATGAAGGAGGGGGCTATGGCTGAAGGCCGTAAACACATATAGCCTAGGGCAACGCCCTAGGTGTCAAGCATATATACGTATTCACGCCGCAACGCGGCATGACAGCAGAA
>JAZUKC010000180.1:0-3171 GCA_045643065.1 Prevotella sp. | reverse complement strand
AGGAGATGAGATAGTGAATATAAGTGTTTACGTGCCAGAGACATTGTCGAACGAAGAAAAGGAGATATTAGAAAAACTGCGTGACAGCAAGAACTTCACAGGCTCCGATTCAGCAAAGAAGACAATCTTCGACAAATTCCGAAATTTCTTTAGCAGTTAACCTTTAAGCTTAATAACGATACACTGCGTTACGATACGTTTCACTACGATACGCCTTTGGCTACGATACGCTTCGCTACGATAACCTCTCAGACTTTCCATTATTAATTATTAATTATAAATTATAACTCCGCCATAGATTATCTGTTCAGCAGCGCGCCGATGTTTCAGCAAGTTGGCAGCAAGGCATACAAAGAAGGGTTAGACAACACACTTCTCCTTGACCGCTATTTCGGACATCCTCACAGGCAATACAAGACCATACACGTAGCAGGAACCAATGGTAAGGGTTCCTGTTGTCATACCATCGCAGCCATACTGCATACCCATTTTCCGAAAGTACAGGGCGGTAAGCCGAAAGTAGGACTCTACACCTCGCCACACCTCATCGACTTTCGGGAGAGGATAAGGATAATAGGGCAGGGACTCATCCCCGAAGACTACGTAGCACGATGGGTAGAAGAAAACAAACCATTCTTCGATACACTTCATTGCTCCTTCTTTGAACTCACCACAGCATTGGCATTCAAGTATTTTGCCGATGCAGGAGTCGATATAGCCGTCATAGAGACAGGACTCGGAGGCAGACTCGACTGTACAAATATCATCACGCCGATACTGTCCGTCATCACCAATATAAGCCTTGACCACACACAGTTTCTCGGCGACACACTCGCCAAGATAGCCGCAGAGAAGGCAGGCATCATCAAGGCAGGGGTACCAGTCGTCATCGGTGAGACCACTAAAGAGACACGACCAGTCTTTCAGCATGCCGCAGACGCAGTCGGTGCCCCAATAATCTATGCAGAGGAGCAGACGGTGCAGTCTCTCACAGACAATATAGACCTCAAGGGCAGTTATCAAGAGAAGAATATGCGTACCGTCATCACCGCCATGCGACAGGTACTTGGAAAGGATGTTGCAGATAAAGCCTTCTCTGAGACACTTCCCGTGATGACCATCACAGGACTGCATGGTAGATGGGAGATTGTTCGCCAGCAGCCGCTCGTCGTCTGTGACACAGGCCACAATATCGGTGGTTGGCAGTATCTGGCACGACAGATAGCACAGACACCATGCCGACATCATCACATCATACTCGGCTTCGTCAGAGACAAAGATGTCAGAGGAATACTGCAACTCATTGCCACCAATTTAGACGGGTCTTCATTCTATTTCACGAAAGCCAGCGTAGAGCGTGCCATGAACGAAGACGACCTGTTGCAGACAGCCCAAGAATGTGGACTCGATGGAAAAGCCTATCCCAGTGTCAGCGAAGCCTATCGTGCAGCTCTTGCAGCAGCACACCAAGACGACTTCATCTTCATCGGCGGCAGCACCTTCATAGTCGCCGACCTGATGAAATTAGTCATTTAGATAGCCTCCACTGAATTACCATTGGACTATGGATAAACATAAACCAATGAAGAGAATTATTACTATCAGGCGGAACCACCCATAATACTGCTGAATTTTTTTTGCATTTCTGTGCATGGCTGTGTAAACTAACAATCTGGTCGTAAAGTTCGTATGATGATGTTACGATAAGGTTTCAACGATATTAAGAAATTGTTATAAGCAAGTCGGCGGTGTAATTTTAATAGGATTGTAACATCTATGTAATATATTTGTAACATTTCTAAAATACCTTTACGCTCAAATTAAACACATAACATTTTGGACACGTTTATCAGCCTCTTTTCTCTCGTCGGCTCACTGGGTTTGTTCCTTTTTGGAATGAAGACCATGAGCGAAGGGCTTGAAAAGTTTGCAGGAGATCGTCTGCGAAACATTCTTGCAGCCATGACGCGCAATCGCTTCATGGGAGTTTTTACAGGTATCACGGTGACGGCACTCATCCAGTCATCATCGGCGACAACAGTAATGGTGGTTTCGTTTGTCAACGCAGGACTGATGAATCTTGCTCAGGCAATCGGTGTCATCATGGGTGCAAATGTCGGCACTACCATAACAGCATGGATTATCTCTGCGATAGGATTCAAGGTGGACATCGCCGCCATGTCATTGCCAATGCTTGCCATCGGCATCCCACTCATCTTCAGTGACAACTCAAAGCGCAAATCCATAGGCGAGTTCGTTTTTGGTTTCTCTTTCCTCTTTATGGGGTTGAGTTATATGCAACAGTCCGCTACAGACCTTGATATCGGTGCGATGGTAGCCGCCATGTTGGCTCATGTGGCAGACGGAGGTTTCTTTACGATAATACTCTTTGTCATCGTAGGTGCTCTCGTCACCATGCTCGTACAGGCATCCGCAGCGACGATGGCAATCACGCTGATGCTCTTTGACATGCACATTCCCGGTTTCGGACTTGAACAGGCCGCTGCACTCGCCATGGGACAGAACATCGGTACGACCATCACCGCCATCATGGCATCCATCACCGCAGGCACTCAGGCACGTCGTGCAGCCTTGGCACACATGTTTTTCAACGTCTTTGGTGTGGTAGTAGTACTCATAATCTTCTATCCGTTCTGCAATGCCGTCAGTTGGATCGTGGAACATGTCATGGGTGCAGGAGACAACAACCTCTTCAAACTCTCCACATTCCACTCCGCATTCAATATCTTCAACACACTTCTCCTCATTGGGTTCGTACATCAGATAGAGCAATTCGTCTGCCGTATGCTACCGATGAAAGAAACGAAAGTTGAGCACGGATTGAAATTCATTACGGGAGGTTTGCTGTCAACAGCCGAACTGTCGATGCTCCAGGCACGCAAGGAGATTGTCCTCTTCGGCGAGCGTTGCCAGAAGGCGTACAACTACGTCATTTCCATGCACAACATAGAGAATAAATCCGACTTTCTCTCGCTATTCCAGAAAGTGGAAAAGTACGAAGCCATTACCGACAATATGGAGTATGAGATTGCCCATTATCTGCAACAGGTGAGCGAAGGCCGTCTCTCTGATGACGGCAAGCGTCAGGTGCAGCGAATGCTCCGCGAGGTGGACGACCTTGAAAGTATCGGCGACTGTTGTTTCAATCTT
>JAZUKC010000179.1:0-3138 GCA_045643065.1 Prevotella sp. | reverse complement strand
CAGTCGATTGGCACACCAAGCGAGCGGTAGCGCTTCAGCACGCCCAGAGTTTCCTTGGCACTCTTGTAGCGCTCCTTACTCTGAGCATAGCCGTATGTCCACATTGGCACCATTGTAGCCTTGCCTGTCAGTTCACGCACTCTGCGCACCACATCATCGCCTTCATTTGGCGAACCTACAAGCACATAATAGTCAACAGCATGGGCAGCTTCTGTGCTGAATGTAGCACCACCTTCTGCCGAATCCTTGAAATCGCAAGGACCATACAAATCCCAATAGACGCCATAACCCTTGACAGAGTGGAAGAATGGCATCCACACGCTCATGTTGTTCTGCACCATGTGGGAATATGACGTGTTGCGGTGGTTGAGATTGCCATCCTGCACCTGACCGAAGCCATAGATAGCCTCATTGGCATCCAGGGTGAAAGACTGCGAAACATTATATTCATCCACAGTGTGGGCTGTACGTTTAGTGAACACCGACTTGCTGCGCTCCTTGATGAGTGGTGTGCCATCAGCACGAAGGAAACAGAGAGTGCCGTTCACCTTATTATATACAACAGACACATTGGCGCCCTTGATTGTGTCCGCTGTCGCCCCCTTGACTATGGATGTCTTGACACTCTGAGGCTTCATTGTCACCACCAACTTAGGGTCAGTCTTTGCCAGTTTGTCTTTGCTCTGATACTTAGTTACCCTCACGATGTTTGGAGAGTAGAAACTCACCTCTGTCGTAATGTCCGACAGAGTCTTCTTGTAGTCCTGTGCGCTGGCAGTGCAAGCAATGAGAAGCATAACCAGAATACATTTACTTTTCATACGATTTGTGTTAGTTGATTGATTAAGAAAAATTCTGGTGCAAAGTTACGAACTATAGCATAGTTATATATAACACAAATGAAGATAGCAATAGTAAATATGTTGAAATAACACTAAGAATCAGCATATTCCGATGGTTTGCAACCAAATTCCTTCTGAAAACACTTGCTGAAGTAGCTTGGCGAACTGAAACCTGTCAGCATAGCCACATCGGCTATCGACTTATCGCCAGACTTAAGCATGGCTGCTGCTCGATGCAGACGTATGGAACGGATAAAAACCACTGGCGACTGCTGCATCATGGCAGTAAGTTTTTTGTACAATCCGGTACGCTCCATGCACAAATCTGCGGCAAGATGCTCCACATTGTACAGAGGGTCTGACATGTGCTGCTCAACAAGGCGAGTGGCGCGTTCCATAAACTCCTTCTCCTGCTGTGACGGTTCAGGCTCTGCTTCTTCACAGTCATCAGTATCTGGTTCACTCAGCACCACCATTGCTTCCGAATGTTCATACCTGTTCACTTGCTCCACGAGGTTCTGAATGCGGAGCAGCAGCATTTCTTCCCTGTTCCTTCGCTGCAAACGACGACGATAGAGCAGGAACGCCAAAGCTACGACTACGACTAATAGCAAGGCATACAGGACATAGAAAATTGGTGTCTGCCACCAAGGAGGAAGTATCGTAAACCTTATGGTGCGCATCAGTTCTGGATTCCAATGCTCTGGGTTGGTTGTTGCCATCACCTCAAGGGTGTATTCACCTGGCGACAAGCCCACCAATGGCAGATAAAATATGCCCTTGTCATCGACAAGATGCTCTAAGGAATCAGCAGATAGTGTGTGCCATTCATCTTCTTTAGAGAATTTGTAGCGATAGCATGTGCTGCGAGGTCGTACGCAGTTCATGGTAGAAAACTGAAATGCCAACGAGTTTTGATTATAGTCGAATGTCAAGTCGTCGGCATACGGCGGAGCAACATTGAGCAACTGACGTCCGTCATACTTCTTGCCTATCTGCAATGGGCGGCCGTGCAGATAGATGGTGGTGAGGATGGGGTAAACCTCAATGTCAATGGGCTGTGTGTCGAAAATACCGCTGAGAGGTGAGGTGTAGAGAATGCCATTGTCATACGAGCCGAGCCATACACCTCCCTCATTGTCCAGACGCACAGTATTGATACCAGTGGTAAGTGCCGCGCCATCAGGAAGATAAAGGTCATGAAAAGCCTCGCTTTCGCCAGTAGATGGTTTCATGCGCAGATAACCGTCAGGAGTGGTGAGGTAAAGCCATCCTGTAGGAGTGGCAGTAAGGGTGTGCATCAACTTATCGCTCTTCAACAACTGTGTCCACTCACGCTTCTTTGGATTGCAACGCAAGAGAATGGCTCCTCCAGTACCAGTGCGAACTTGATATAGACAACCATCAAAACCGCGCACCACAAGCGATGTGCTGTTATACCGACTTGCCGTTTCTGCCTCGTATGCATCCGATCTGTAATTCATATTGCCACTCTTGCCATATACAGCCATGCACCCTGTGTCGAAAAACAGCATCACGCTATCTCCCATTGCCTCTACATCCTGTAGCAAGCCCATATCGGACTTGATGCTCAAATGTCTGTCAGACATGTCTCCCTCCAAACGATTTCCTCTCATAGTCCATGTCTCTCCATTGGCATCAATAAAGAAGTCATCGGCAGAAAAGTCGGAAATTTTCTCTTGCTGCATTGTGCGCAGATTGAAGCAGTACAAGTGCTTGTGCCTCTTTGCCCATATCCTGTCATACGAGTCGGCAAAGAGATGCAATTCACCTTGGTAGTTGGACAGTGGCACCCATGCCGAACCATCAACAGGTATGGAAGCAAAGCGCACCCCATCGTACACATCCACAGCAACATCTGTCATCACCACCATTCGACTGTCGTGCAGTTGCAGCATCTGCTGGATATGATTGCTGCTAAGTCCGTTCTGAACATTCAGCGTATAGAAATGCTTACTCTCTTCGTCGCCCAATGCACAAACGCAAGGCAGCAAACAGAGGAATATCATCAGTATTCTTAACAAATAATATCTTTTGCACATACTTTCATTTGTTTAATACAGCAATCATCCCAAGATAACATGGCAAAGGTACAAAAAAATCTGAGAAGCTCACCCCTTTTGGAGGATTTTTATCAATCATGGATCAATTTGACTCTAAGCTTTCACCCGTTATCGACTCAACACTTTGCTTGTCAATGCTATGATTTCCAAAGGCGAACAGAAGAAGACGAGTCGTGTAAAGGCGATTAATTTTGCGGATTCGAGATTCTTGA
>JAZUKC010000178.1:0-34050 GCA_045643065.1 Prevotella sp. | reverse complement strand
CCCTCGCTACAAGGCATCTACGCAAAATTGCATCGCAATTAAAGAACCGCCGTATGCCGAACGGCACGTACGGTGGTGTGAGAGGTCGGAAAATAACAGTAGGAGGAAAACAACCTACGTTATTTTCCTCCTACTCGATTTCTATTTATGATATGCGTTGTGCCTGAACGTGGTGGCTATTCTTTTCTCCATTCGCTTGGAACGACACCGGTGGCAGCCTTGAATACCTTGTTGAACGAACTGAGAGATGAGAAACCGCTCTGCCATGCTACGTCCTGAACCTTTGCTTTGTATCCGTTCTCCATCATGATGCGCATTGCTTTCTGCACTCGCAGGTTGTTCATGTAGGCAGCAAAGGTAGTGCCGAACTCTTCTTTCATCATCTGTGCCAAATATGTTCGGTTCGTTCCTAACCTCTGGGCTACATCGTCCATCTTGCCGTTGTGTAGCAATATGTCCTCTTCTTCTTGAACTAATACCTTGAATTTCTCTGCCATCTCTGCAAACTGATGACTTGATCCCAGTATGACTGGTTCTTCATTGACGTCCACTACGAGCGGAACGTCATATCCGTTTCTTAGCATTACTGCCATTATTGCCAGCAAAGACATGATTAGGGCGATGAAAATCATCATGTTATAGCCTATGCGCCAGAAGTCATCGCTTGGCAACATGGATGCTATTATGATGACAATTGTGGCAATCATCGTGCATAACAGTCGGATGAATGCTTTCGAGAAGTGGTAATGACGCTTCCTGATCATGTCCAGGAATAGCGCAATTTTGTACATCAGGAAAACGCCTTGCAGAGCCATTACCAACTCATAGTTATGCAATGTCCATACTATCTCTCCACCATAGCAGAAGTTTATGTCGAACAAATTTGCCGGTATGTTTAGCGGAGCATCATCAAGTCCTAACTGTACGTTAGCCTTTGTCACTATTGATGACGCTGCCAGAAGCAGCAACATGACCATTTCGTGGATGGGAAGAATACCGAGTCGGCGGCAGATGGCAAAGTATGTCAATGGCACTATAGTGCAGATTGACAAGCAATGGACAACGAGAAACCACATTGGTATGGCTATGTCCGTGTACGTCTTGGCATAAAGGAAGCCAAGATGTGTTACGCCACAGATGTATATAAGCACTATCAGCATTATGTCTATCCTATGTCGGACGGGTGCACCACGAACGATACAGCTGACGATAGGAATGAAAGATATCATGCATAGCATCCAGAATATTGTCATATTATCTCTGCTTCAAAATCGATTATTGGTCTAACTACTTTGTTGTTTACGAATTTAATGCAAATATAGCAACAATATTTAAAATACGAACAAATCAGGACGGTTGAGCAACAAATTTTAACTGTATTATTGTAAATTTACGATTTTACGATAGTTTTCTTACCTTTCACAGCCTCATTTCTTACTATCAGTTCATAGTTTCCATGCATCAACTGTGTTGATTAGTCTTTCCATAGCTCTCGAATACCTTACGTTGTAAACCACCATGAATACCACCCAGCGTTTAGACGAATGAAAGGCTTTGGCATGAAACATAAATCCTTCGTATCTTTTATCTTCCTCGTAGTAATTACCTTCAGCTATTATGCAGTCCTTCATTTGCTTTATTTGGTTAGCATGTTTAGTAATTTTGTCTATTGAAGGAGCAACCCAGGTTTCAATCAGCATATCAGTTCTGCCGTGATAGGCAAAGCGGTTGCAGCCATCTTTATTGTCTTCGGATGGCTGAAAGAACTCTGGATAGCAGATACAATATCCGTATGTGGAGTCAGTGAATGCCTTCATGCGAGTATTGTTAATCACATCGCTCATCACTTCCACCTCATCAATGCCATCACCTTCCCAAAGACAGTCTATCGAAAAGGTGAACGCAGTAAGCAATATTATTATAATTAGCACACTTCTCATCTTGATACAATGCCGTTTGATTTAGATGCAAAGGTATAAACAAATCAGGGAAATGCCAATTTCTTTAACTGACATTTCCCTGACATTTATCTGTCAATGGGCTAACTATTTGTGTTCCAGAGAGTAACTCCTGCCTCTGTCCGATTCGATTTTGAGACTGCTATTCGCCTCGATGATAGGTTTTATGCGGCGAATGAGAGTGTATAGCGTGTCGCTTGCGTCTGGTTTCTTGGGCCAAAGACGGTCGCAAATCTCTTTTTTCGATAGTGTGTGGTCGGCCGATGTCATGAACATCTCCATGAGAGAATGTTGCATCGGAGTCAGACGAATTGCTTCGCCATTTGCCGTCCAGAACCTGTCGTTGGCAAACACGATGCCACCGTAGCTTACCCCCTTTGCTATCAGTTCAGGCCTATACCGCCGCACGTACCACGAACTTCCCACAATCCAGAGCAGACCGATAAACAACAGCGAACCGGCAGCACGCTGATCAGACAGCATAAAGATCGTTGCGAAACTGCAGTTTGCTTGCGCCACCATCTCCGTGTCCTGCCTTCCGTTTCGGCAGACAGTTCTCATTGCGATGCACGCCGTATCTCTCAGTTCGGCGATGGTCAGATGGTTGCGATAGCAGCGGATAGTGTCTGCGCTGACCACGTTGCCTGGCATCTGTGCCAAAACCTGCTCCAACGCATTGCGAACATCCTTTTCTATCATGCTTTTAGCATTGCGATAGCTGCAAATGCTTGAGCATAAAGCAGTTGCCATGATGCAAAGGAATATGACTATCGGTAGTTTCTTCATATCTTTTTGTTATGTTGTGATTAATAGTCGGCACTTATTCGACAGCTGTTAGCTGTGTTCAGATATTAACCCGAAGTGCCCTTTGTGTTGCAAAATTACTCCAATTATAGCACTTCGCCAAAGTTTTTGTATTAAAAAATATTAAGGGGAATCATGCGAATCGTAGCCTTTCATCCTCCGAATCATAACGTTTCATCGTCCGAATCGTAGCCTTTTATGTTGTAAAGACTCAGTAATTAGAATGTAATTACTGAGTAATCTAAACGTAAAGACTGAGTAATTACAGTGTAATTACTCAGTCTTTACATCATGAATCAATACGAATCGCATCATTAATCAATACAAAACACATGATGAATCAATGCAAAACGCATTGTGAACATCAGCATTTCCTGTTTTAATCCGTAAGCCAGAACAATTCGTTTACTGTCTTTCCGAAGTACGCAGACAACCTAAGCGCCAGCTCCGTACTTGGTACGAACTTGTTGTTTTCTATTGCAAATATCGTCTGTCTGCTAACCCCGATAGCCTCAGCCAGTTGTGCTTGACTGATGCGCTTTATTGCCCGTTCCACTCTTAGGTTGTTATCCATCGTTGCGAGTTTTAATCCAGTTTACGAATAAGGTGCCTTTGAAGATTGCGAGATACACCATGGTGAGGATGAAAGGGTTAGTGTATAACCACGACATCATAAGGTATCCGTTGCGTGGCGACCACATCCATAGCTTCGTTCCCATGTTTGTCAGCGAGCAATCAATTAGCAACGTGCTGAAGATTATTATCACCATGACAAACACAGAGCGGGCTCTGATGTGTTCAATGTATTCGTCTTCCTCCTTCTCTTGCGACAGGCAGATGAGCAAAGTGCCGATAGTTGGCATAAAGGAAAATAGTATGAATAGTGTGATTTGTGTCCATTCTGGCATGTAGGGCATTGGAACGTGGCAGAGTCGCGTTATCAGCGTTATTGCAATCCAAGCCAACCAACCGCATATTAACCACCAACCAGCCTTCTGACAGCAATGTGGTAAGAGTACCGTTTTCTTTGTCATAACATTTAAGTTTTATAAGTTTACAATTCGATTTGTTATAGTTTGCTTGTGCAAAAGTAATGTAAACTTTACAAATAGCAAAATATATTAAACTAAATTTGCTGTCATAAGCATCTCCTTAACTTAGTTTAACGATGGTGATTCATAATAAATTAACCTGAGTTCGACGAATTTTGTAAAACCCGATATTTGGCTTCCAGCCAAATACCAACCCTTGATATTCGTCGAACTCACGTTAAATTAATTCAACCGTACAGTTCGAATCAATTCCGCTTTTTATAACACAGAGACACTGAGAGCACTGAGGGCACGGAGAATTTTGAGTTCCTTGCGGATTGTAATATATGGTGATGAATACTCATTTTCTATGCATACAAACAAAAAAAGAGGCTTCTTCTTGATTCAGTCGGTTAGACATCATCAAGAGGAAGCCCCCTTTGGAAGTATTATATTATATAATGTGTGTCAGCGAAAATTACATCATGCCCATGCCTGGAGCACCGCCCATAGGTGGCATTGGAGCCTCTGGAGCAGGCTTATCGCAGATGCAAGCCTCAGTGGTGAGGAAGATACCAGCGATAGAAGCAGCATTTTCGAGAGCTACGCGAGCAACCTTGGCAGGGTCGATGATACCAGCCTTGCGGAGATCCTCATACTCGCCGGTGCGAGCATTGTAGCCGAAGTCGCCCTCACCCTCAGCAACCTTGTTGACAACCACTGCACCTTCAACGCCAGCATTGAAGCAAATCTGACGCAAAGGCTCCTCAATGGCGCGGCGAACGATAGCGATACCCGTCTGCTCATCTGCATTGTCACCCTTCAGGTCAGCAAGAGTAGAGAGCGCACGGATGTAAGTTGTGCCGCCACCAGCAACAACACCCTCCTCGATAGCTGCACGAGTAGCGCAGAGAGCGTCGTCAACGCGGTCCTTCTTCTCCTTCATCTCGACCTCAGAGTTTGCACCAACGTAGAGCACAGCAACACCACCGGCGAGCTTAGCAAGACGCTCCTGCAGCTTTTCCTTGTCGTATGAAGAAGTCGTTGTCTGTATTTCGTTCTTTATCTGGTTAACGCGGTCAGCGATAAGCTGCTTCTCGCCGTGTCCGTTTACGATAGTAGTGTTGTCCTTACCGACTACAACCTTGTCGCAAGTTCCGAGCATATCGATGGTTGCCTGCTCAAGAGAAAGGCCCTTCTCCTCAGAGATTACGAGGCCACCGGTAAGTACGGCGATGTCCTCAAGCATAGCCTTACGACGGTCGCCAAAGCCAGGAGCCTTGACAGCACATATCTTCAGACCACCGCGCAGACGGTTAACGACGAGAGTGGTAAGAGCCTCAGAGTCAACATCCTCTGCAATTACGAGCAGTGGACGGCCTGATTCAGCAGCTGGCTGAAGTATAGGGAGGAACTCCTTGATATTCGAAATCTTCTTGTCATAGAGCAGAATGTATGGGTTGTCATACTGACACTCCATCTTCTCAGTGTCTGTCACGAAGTAGCCAGAGAGGTAACCGCGGTCGAACTGCATACCCTCGACAACGCCGATGTATGTCTCGCGCGACTTCGACTCCTCGATAGTGATGACACCATCCTTGCTAACCTTGCGGAAAGCCTCTGCCAGGAGCTTGCCGATTTCAGGGTCGTTGTTAGCCGAAACGGTAGCAACCTGCTCGATTTTGTCATAGTTGTCGTCTACCTTCTCTGCGTTGCTGCTGATGTAGTCAACAACAGTCTTGACAGCCTTGTCTATGCCTCGCTTCAGATCCATTGGGTTTGCGCCAGCCGTAACGTTCTTCAGACCCTCGTTCACGATAGCCTGTGTCAGGATGGTTGCTGTTGTTGTACCGTCGCCAGCGTCGTCGCCAGTCTTCGAAGCAACAGACTTTACGAGCTGTGCACCAGTGTTCTCAAACTTGTCTTCGAGTTCTATCTCCTTAGCAACGGTAACGCCGTCCTTCGTAATCTGTGGAGCACCGAACTTCTTCTCTATTACTACGTTACGTCCCTTAGGACCAAGTGTGACCTTAACGGCATTTGCCAGCTGGTCAACGCCACGCTTAAGCATCTCGCGTGCGTCGCTATTGAATTTTATATCTTTTGCCATGATGAATTTGATTTGGTTTTGTTGTTTCCCGATTCTTCGAGATATTGATGTTTCGAATTATCCAGTAGGTTTATTATTCCAGCACTGCCAGCACGTCGCTCTGACGCATGATGAGATACTTCTCGCCCTCAAGCTCAACCTCAGTACCAGCATATTTGCCGTAGAGAACGTTGTCGCCAGCCTTGAGAATCATCTCTTCCTCCTTGGTACCGTTGCCTACTGCAACGATGGTTCCCTGGATAGGCTTTTCCTTACTTGCAGTATCTGGAATGATGATACCGCCAATCTTCTGCTCCGCTTTCATTGGTTGTACCAACACGCGGTCTGCTAATGGTTTGATGTTCATAGTTGTATTTTCTTTTATTTTTATGTGAATTTACTTATTTACACTCTATGTTTTGGCATAAAGCGTGCCAATACGGACTGTCTGCCAATTTGTCACACATGCTGAGTTTCTGGTAACAGTTGTAAGCGGCGTGCCTTACCGATAGGTTGTCCTCGTTTATTGCCAGACGAATCTGGTCCATCAGCTCTGCCAATCCACGCGCATCTGGGATGTTGTCTGCAGCGAAAAGCCTTGACAGGATGTTGTAACCAAGAATCTGATGAAGCGGATTGGTCTGCGCGATGAGACGGAATGCCAGTTCCGGAGCGTATGGCAAGTCCTTGAAAAGAAGCATTGCCGCCATCTCAGACATCTCCTGAGTGAGGAGCGACTCTATCCAAAGCTCTGCCAGATCGGTAGTGAATTCCTCTGCAGGCATAAGCAGTAAGGCCATGATTTTCGACTCTCTTACGTTGTCGTTCCATAGCTCTAATGCCACGTGCAGGTCCTTTTCGTATTCAGAAGCCATCTCCATCAGGTGGCGAAGCGATATGCCCCAGTTGACGCGATAGTCCATTCCCTTGTTCCTCATGTTCTCAGAAACGACGCCGTTCATGCGAGTGCGGAAACGCTGGCGTATGCTTCGTGCCACGTCGTGGGCAGAAGGCTTGGCCTGTTCGCTAAGGCTGTAGTCCTTGGAATAACGCATCATCTGGTGTACATAAGACTCTTCCATGTCAACCTCAATGTCAATGACGTTGCCATCAGCATCCTCCACCTTTTTAAATATAGGGTTTATGAAACCCTTGTAAGGGGCAATGTTCAGGCGTTCGTAGCGTTGTCTTATCTCCTTATGCAGCTCCATATTCAGCTTGACGCCATATTTCTCCACCATTTGTCTTGCTGCCTCCAGGTCGCCTTCACTCTTCATGCGCTGTATTTCAGCAAGAAGTTCACCGAAGAGTTCACGCAGACGCTGGTAGTCATTTATGCGCATGTAGGTCTTTCCGTCATTCTTGTACAGTTCGACAGCAGGAATCTCCTCATCCTTACACTGCGCCATGGTCCAGTTGGCAATAATAGCACGGTTGCGCATGTGAGCCTCCTGGATGTCCTCGCCTAACGGAATGCGGACGCATTGAGTAAGCAGACCGTTCATCATGTAGGTGAAGTACTGCGCCTTAAATGCTTCATTGTCAGGCAATAATCCTAATTCCACCATCTTAGGATCTGCCATGTAGTAAAGTCCGAACAAGTCAGCGCGTGCCTCCTCAATGGTCGATGCGTACGACTTCAGTGCATCTGCCGCAACGCCAGGCAACAGTTGGCCGCTGCCATGACCAAGACACTCATGCAGATCAGTATGCAGATCGTCCGTCAGATTGCTGTATTTGTCTATCAACGCCCTCATGTTCTCTGCCTCAGGCGATAGGAACGGCGCCACATACTCCTCACGGAAACCGTTGCCCTTGGCGGCCTTGTCATAGGCAGCAGTAAGGTTGCTGATGGTGATAGACTTAGAACCATGCTTCGCACGAATCCAGTCGGCGTTAGGAAGATTGATGCCGATGGCTGTCGAAGGATACTCATCGCCACCTAACATGGCAGCACACACAACATTGGCAGTAACGCCTTTGACCACAGGTTTCTTGAAACGGGCATCCACAGGAGAGTTGTCCTCAAACCATTGAGCATTCTGACTCAGCACTTCCGTACGGTGAGTGGCCTCAAGGTCCTTATAATGCACGATGCCTTCCCATGAACCTTTCAGTCCCATCGGGTCTCCATAGACCTCGATGAAACCATTGATGAAGTCGATGCGGGGCATCGTCTGCTTTACCCATTCTATGCTGTATTGGTCGAAAACGGCAAGGTCGCCCGTAGTGTAATAGTCGATGAGCAGGGCGATGACCTTCTCCTGCTGCTCGTCTTCAGCATAGTTCAGAGCCTCACGCAACCAATATACAATCTTTTCTATATAGCCCGAATAGCGTCCGCCAATGCGACAGACCTCCTCCTGCAATTTGCCATCGACCTTGCTAAGACGGGTGTTGAGTCCCCACGACGGATCTTCGTCCGACGTTTTCTTAGCAGCGTAATAGTCAGAGACTTCCTGTTGCGTCACGCCCTCATAGAAGTTGCATGCCGATGTAACCACAAGGTCCTCTCCGTCAGCATGGTTCACGCGCTTAGGCAATACTGTTGGGTTGAACATTACCTCCAACAGCTCATCGTCAACGCAGATGTTTGCGTCCTTAGCCAGTTCCATGAAGTGCTCCTTTGACATCTCCGGAAGCATCTTCTGGCAACTGTAGTGATGGTATATGCCGTTGGAAAACCACACGCGCTTTAGGTATGTGGCAAGTTCTTTCTCCTCTTCGCCATAGATTCCATATAGCTTTTCAAGCAGCTGGCGTATGCGGAGGTTGTATCGTCCGAACTGGTCGAACGTGATATCCCTGCCCCAAAGAGTTGCCTCTGCGAGACAGTAGATGAGCATTTTCTGCTGAAGGGTGAGTGTTTCAAAGTCCTTCAGCTCGTATCTGAGTAGTTGTATGTCAGCGAATCTTTCCATTTCGTTTTGTTATGAATTAGGGATAACAACCATGCCGAATAGTTTCGTTACCCTAAAGAATTATGAATTATGCATTATGAATTATGCATTAGAAAAAGCATCAGTCAAAGCTCAGCACCTCAAACGCAGAGGTTCGGTTCTCCTCTATGTTCTTACGATACTCCTTAGGCGTTATTCCTACATATTTTGCGAATGCCGTATAGAAACTCTGTCGGTTGGCAAAGCCGGCAGAATAGGAGATGTCCTCCATCGTCATCGTGCTTTCAGGGTCGCTGATCATCTGCTTTGCCTCTTCCACGCGAAGCTTGTTCACGAGTTCAGCGAAGTTGCAACCGTAGTGCAACCTTATGGCAGCAGAGAGGTAACGAGTGTTGGTGTTTATGTCTTCTGCCAGTCTTTTCGCCGTATAGTTGACGTTGCGGTAACGTCGTCCGACGAAGATATAGTTCTGAATGCCCTTGCGTATCTCCTCAAGAGTCTTGCGGTTGATGCGCTTGCTGTATTTCTTTTCTT
Source organism: Prevotella sp. (assembly GCA_045643065.1). Taxonomy (GTDB): domain Bacteria; phylum Bacteroidota; class Bacteroidia; order Bacteroidales; family Bacteroidaceae; genus Prevotella. The sequence continues at coordinate 24,734 of JAZUKC010000178.1, read as the reverse complement.
CTGTTTCCATATTACTGATTTTGCATTATGAATTATGCATTAATAATAATGTATTATGAATCATGCATTATGAATTATTGGAATGCAAAGTTACTAATAATTGTTCAAATATTAATGAAAGTGTAAACATTTTTCACACTTTAATACTTGATTTTGAGTATTTGTAGTGGAAAAACATCTTTCAGAGACCTATTATTGAAAGATTTATTGTAACTTTGCAGACAGAAATTAAAAAAGTATCAGAATAAATGAAGCTATCAGAGTTGCATACTGGCGAGAAAGCCATCATTGTTAAGGTGCTCGGACATGGCGGATTCCGCAAGCGCATAGTCGAGATGGGATTCATCAAGGGCAAGGAAATTACGGTGTTGCTTAACGCACCGTTCCAGGACCCGGTGAAATATCTCATCATGGGCTATGAGGTTTCTCTGCGTCGAGACGAAGCAGAGATGATAGAGGTCGTGTCAGAGTTAGAGGCGAAGCAGAAGGATTTTCTTTCTCAAGGCGACGGTTCGCTACTTAACGACCTGAAACTCTATCATGATGACTGTCCGGAAAAAGCAACGGAGATGTATGATGCAGCCTTGCGTAAGCGCCATCACATAAACGTAGCCCTCGTGGGCAATCCGAATTGTGGCAAGACTTCGCTCTTCAACTTTGCCTCTGGAGCACATGAACGCGTCGGAAACTATAGCGGTGTGACTGTCGATGCTAAGGAAGGAGTGGCTGTGTTTGAGGATTATGAGTTCCATCTCGTGGATCTTCCCGGCACGTATTCCTTGTCGGCATATAGCCCGGAAGAGCTGTACGTCAGGAAGCAGATAGTCGAGAATACACCTGATGTCATACTCAACGTGATTGATGCATCAAACATCGAGCGAAACCTTTATCTCACTACGCAACTCATTGATATGCACCTCCGTATGGTGTGTGCGTTAAACTTTATTGACGAGACAGAGAAACGTGGCGACCGCATTGACCATAAGAAACTCGGAGAACTGCTTGCAGTGCAGATGGTGCCTACATCTTTCAAGCAGGGTAGGGGCGTTCAGACGCTTTTCCGAACAATAATCGATGTGTACGAAGGACGACTTGAGGAAGGTCACATACACGTAAACCACGGCAAATACATAGAGCAAGGCATACAGATGCTACGCACCGAGATACGCCGAAACACAAAGGCGAACCAGCATCTGGCAACACGATTCCTCGCTATCAAACTGCTTGAGGGAGACAAGGACGCCGAACAGTTCACCAGAACGCTATCCAACGCAGAGGCATTGTTCTCTATCAGGGACAAAGCACGTGAGATGATAGCCACGGAAATGAAGACGGATGCCGAGACAGCCATTATGGATGCCAAGTACGGATTTGTTAACGGAGCACTTCAGGAGTCGGAATATGGTATCGGAAACAAGGAGGACACCTATGCTGTCACTCACCTGATTGACCACGTCATAACCCATCGCTACCTTGGTTTCCCACTGTTCCTGCTTCTTATCTACCTCATGTTCGAGACCACTTTCTCCTTAGGACAGTACCCGATGAATTGGATTGAGGCCGCGATAGGTTGGCTTGGTGACATGGTAAGCACACACATGCCAGACGGACCTCTTAAGGATATGACGGTAGATGGCATAATCGGCGGTGTCGGTTCGGTTATTGTCTTCCTGCCGCAGATACTCATTCTCTATACGTTCATCTCCTTCATGGAAGACTCCGGCTATATGGCGCGTGCGGCATTCATTATGGACAAACTGATGCACAAGATGGGACTCCATGGCAAATCGTTCATTCCGCTCATCATGGGCTTTGGATGTAACGTGCCCGCTATTATTGCTACGCGCACCATAGAGAGCAAGCGCAGCCGACTGATAACAATGCTGATTCTGCCGTTCATGTCCTGTTCGGCACGCCTGCCTATCTACATCATGATAGTAGGAGCATTCTTTGCGGCAGAGTATCGTTCTGCAATACTGATACTGTTGTATGTGGTAGGCATAGTGACGGCAGTGATATCCAGCCGCCTGCTGTCCCGATTCCTGGTCAAAGGAGATGATACCCCGTTCGTAATGGAACTCCCGCCTTACCGATTCCCTACGGCAAAGGCCATAGCACGACACACTTGGGAGAAGGGATTACAGTATCTGAAGAAGATGGGTGGTGTCATTCTTGTTGCTTCTATCATAGTGTGGGCGTTGGGATATTTCCCTCATAACTCGTCACTTTCTGTGTCTGAGCAGAAGGAACAGAGCTACATCGGCATGATAGGCAAGGCTATTGAACCAGTGTTCGAACCACAAGGTTTCAACTGGAAACTTGATGTCGGCATCATTTCGGGTGTCGGTGCAAAGGAGATTGTTGCCTCGACCATCGGTGTTCTCTATTCAGGCGACGAATCGTTTGCCGAGGATGACAGCGTTGCCGAGGATGATGCAAAGTACGATGTGCTAAGACAGAAAATGGAAGCCGATGGCATTAACATGCTTTCTGCTCTTGCTTTCCTCATCTTTGTCCTGCTCTACTTCCCATGTATGGCAAGCATCGCTGCCATAAAGAATGAGTCCGGATCATGGAAATGGGCAATATTCGCTGCCCTATACACAACGGTAGTGGCATGGATTGCATCAGCGCTCGTTTACCAAATAGGAGGTTTGTTCGTATGATTCAGTACGTCATTGTTGGTATAATAATAATATGTGCCGTAGGCTATGCACTGAAACGAGCCTACGACACATTGAACGGAAAAGATAAATGTAAAGGTTGTAGTGGTTGTTGTTCACATTGCGATATAAACAAAACTATTGAATCGTGATGTCAAACGTAAGGAGTGAAATTTTCATTCGCTATGAATGAAAATTTCACTCCTTATTATTAACGTCCTCATTTGTTATCAAACGTTGAATATAGCGCACGCAGTTGCATCGGTTATTCGCTCTACCTCCTCTGGCGTTGTGCCATAGGCGGCAGCAAGATGGTTGCAGATGTAAGGCACGAATGATGGCTCGTTGCGCTTGCCTCGATGTGGAACAGGCGCCATGTAAGGCGAATCGGTCTCGAGAACTATTCTGTCTAATGGCACAACTGCTGGCAGAGTGGTGGGAAGATTGCTCTTCTTGAATGTCAGCACACCACCAATGCCTAACGCAAAGCGCTCGAACTCAAGCAGTTCTTCTGCCTCATGCTCGTTGCCAGTGAAGCAATGGAACACTCCGCCAGGCAGTTCGTCCTTGTATGTTCGCAACATCTTTACCATCTCGTTCTGTGCTTTTCGGCAATGAATCATCAGCGGCAGACGAGTCTCAATGGACCACTTCACCTGCTCTTCAAATGCCAGCAGCTGCTCCTTTTCGAACTCTCGCGACCAGTAATAGTCAAGTCCGACCTCGCCAATGGCAATGAGTTGAGGCTCGCCGATAGTATTATCAATGAGCTGTTTGATCAAAGCACATTGCTCTTTCCAGTCGGCACGCACCTCCTCCGGATGTATTCCCATCATGGCATAGGCATAACCAGGGTGCTGTTGAGCCAGACGGAGCGCACCATGAGACGAGTTTAGGTCGATGGCAGGGACAAAAACCTTGCTTATTCCAGCCTTCTTTGCTCGCTGAATAGTATCCAAAAGGTCATCTGCGAACTCTTGTCCGTCGAGATGAGTATGAGTGTCTATCATTTGAATCTTGTTGTTAGGGACAGGACTATTTATTGCGTTTCATCATCTGTGCAGTGTAACTCAGCAACTCCTCTTTGAGTTCTGGCGCAACACTCACAGCATCAAGGAATTTGCGAGATTGTGCAAAGTAAAACTCTATCTTGTCTTTCGCCATTTTGTCTATGCCCAACTTGTTGTAGAGAGCAGTAACGGCGCTGACCTTTTCCTCACGATTAAACTCCGTCGCATTTATCCAACGCTCCAGTTCTGCCTTATCCTCGCCCTCGGCTTTGAGCAAGGCATTGATGAGCATGAAGGTCTTCTTGTTGCTCGTAATGTCACCACCGATGTTCTTACCGAACACCTTTGGGTCGCCATAGACATCAAGATAGTCGTCCTGAAGCTGGAAGGCAAGGCCTATCTGCTCACCGAAGCGGTAGAGATTCTCCTGATCTTCCTCCGACGCATCTGCAAGAATGGCACCTATCTTGAGTGCACATGCCAGCAGAACGCTAGTCTTCAGCCTTATCATTTCGATGTATTCCTCCTCGCGAACGTCTGCTCTATTCTCGAATTCCATGTCGTATTGCTGACCTTCGCCTATCTCTAACGCCGTCTCAGTGAACACGTCAAGCACACGCTTCAGATGTCGTTCGCTACATTGAGCCATGCGTTGGTACGAGAGAACGAGCATGGAGTCGCCCGAAAGGATGGCAGCATTATCGTTCCACTTGATGTGAACGGTAGGATTACCACGTCGCATGTCGGCCTTGTCCATAAGGTCATCGTGCAGAAGAGTATAGTTATGGTAGGTCTCAAGTCCACAAGCGTTAGAAAGAATCGATTCTGGATCGTCCTTGAAAAGATTGTAACCGAGAAGCATAAGCACAGGGCGGATGCGCTTTCCACCTAACGAAAGCACATAGCGTATAGGATCATACAGCGACGAAGGCTGTCGATCGTAAGGGAGAGTGTCAAGGTAATTGTTAACAAGACTGAGTATTTCCTTGGATGTAAGCATATTATAAGGTTATGGGGTTATAAGTTTCTGAGGTTTAATCTATAGTGCAAAAACGATAGGAACGGCAACGACGGTGCGGCAGGGCTTGCCATGATCCTTGCCCGGTTTCCATTTTGGCATCATGCGAATGACTCTCATCGCTTCCGTGTTGAGCAGGTCATTTGACTTCTTTACGAACTGATGGTGGGAGATGAGGCCATCCTTCTCCACTACGAATGATATCGTCACCGTGCCCTGAAGCTTCTGGGCGCGTGCTGAAGGTGGATAGCGAAGAGCGTGATTGAGCCATTGCATGAACTGCGACATGCCACCCGGGAACTCCGGAAGCTCTTCTACGACACGCAGAGGCAGTTCCTCTCCGTTCATGTTGGTTATGGCAGGCGCAATGGGTTCGTTCTCACTGTCCTTCAGTTTGTCGGCATCTCCTGCCTCCGACGGTGTGAACTGCAGTTGCTCTTTGATTTCCTCGAGCGACTTTTCCTCCACGACCTCGTCCACCTTGTTTATCTTGTCCGTTGATTTTGGCTCTTCGTGCAGAGCAGCTACGATGTTTTGTTCCGGAGCCTCAAGTGCAGGCAGCATATCCATATCAATGGAAACATCGTCGAAAACGCCTTCGAGCAATGCCTCCATCGGGTTGACCCAACGGATGTGGAGAATGCCAATGAAAAGACCAGTCGTAACCAGGACGGTAAGTAAGAATATCCTTGGTCTGAGACGGTCAATATTTGCTTTATATGTCTTCCTTTCTATCAAAACGTCGTAGTGATGTAAAATAAAATCTTAAAAATTGCGTTAATTAAGAGTAAAAGTGTGGAATAAACCGCATTTCATTGTGCAAAGTTAGCGTAGATATTTGAAAAATGATTAACTTTGCATTGAAATTTAGAGATTATTATATGAAGAAATACATTTTTATATGTCTTTTCGCATTATTCGGGCAATATCTGCGTGCACAGACAGAGAGTCAGACGGAGTATAACTTCCTTCGTCTTCCGGTCAGCGCACATGCTGCTGCGATGGGCGGAGACAATGTGACGATGGTCGATGATGATGCCTCAATGGCTTTCTGCAACCCTGCTCTCATCATTGGAGCGACACCAGGGACGGTCGGGCTTCAGTATATGCGCTACATGGCTGGGTGCAATAATGCCTCGGCTTCGTACAATAATGTTATCGATGAGAAATGGAACATCGGCGTCGGTGTGCAGTATATGGGTTACGGATCGATGAAGCAGACGGATGCAAACAATGCAGACCTGGGCACGTTCAGTGCCAACGACATAGCCATAAGCGGTGTGCTGGGTTACGAACTGGCAAACAATCTGGCAGGTGGTGTGCGTCTGAAGTATGTGTATGGCAACATCGGTGCCTACAATTCGATGGCTGTAGCCGTTGACTTAGGTCTGAACTACTATCTCCCGGAGACGGAATGGTCCTTCGGTCTTGTGATGAAGAATCTCGGCGGACAGGTGAAAGCATACGACGAAACATTCGAGCGTATGCCTCTGGATGTTCAGTTGGGCGTGAGCAAGCGACTGGTTGGTTCGCCGCTGCGCCTCTCTTTGACACTCGTTGACCTCAACCATCCGTCTTATAAGTTCATCAATCACGCCGTGTTTGGTGCCGAACTGCTGCTCTCTGACAATATCTATGTGGCAGGAGGATACAATTTCCGCAGGGCAGCCGAGATGGAAATACCAGACAAGGAGGATGCTCCGTCGTCTCACGGAGCAGGACTTTCATTCGGTGGAGGCATCAATCTCGACCGTATAAAGATAAACGTGGCATACGGAAAGTACCACGTCTCAGCATCGAGCATAATAGCCAACTTGGCGTTTACACTTTAGGTGGGAAGAATAAACAATATAATATATAAGGAATAATGGATAAGAAAATTACAATCGCGATAGATGGTCATTCGTCATGTGGTAAGAGTACGATGGCCAAGCAGTTAGCAAAGGACTTAGGTTACATCTATGTTGATACCGGCGCAATGTACCGCACCGTGACGCTTTATGCTATGGAGCATGGACTAATAGCAGAAGACAACAGCGTAAACACGGAGGAGTTGCAGAAGCAGATGCCACAGGTTGGCGTCTCGTTCCGATTCAACGAGGAGACCGGACGCCCTGATGCTTACCTTAATGGAGTAAGAGTGGAGGACAAAATCCGTAGTATCGAGGTGAGTAATTGCGTCAGCCCTGTTGCAGCAATACCATTTGTCAGAGAGGCGATGGTAGAGATGCAGCGTGAGATGGGTAAGGCAAAGGGCATCGTCATGGATGGCAGAGACATCGGAACGACTGTATTTCCTGATGCCGAACTGAAGGTCTTCGTGACAGCATCGGCAGAGGTGCGTGCGCAAAGACGCTTCGACGAACTGAAGCAAAAGGGCATGCCTGCTGATTATGAGGATATTTTGAAGAACGTGCAGGAGCGCGATTACATTGATTCCCATCGTGAAGTGTCGCCTCTACGACAGGCCCCAGATGCCATTTTGCTTGACAATAGCAACATGACCATACCTGAACAGCAGGAGTGGCTCATGCAGAAGGCGAAGGAAGCAATAGGTTAATTGCTCCCCATTTACATTGCCAGAGTTTGTAATTCCTATTGAGTACTGCAGTACTTCGCAGCAAGTACTGCAGTATTTCATAGCAAGTACTGCAGTAATTCGTAGCAAGTACTGCAGTATTTCATAGCAAGTACTGCAGTAATTCATAGCAAGTACTGCAGTAATTCATAGCAAGTACTGGAGTAAATAATAGTTTCTATCAACGAATTACGCGAATTTCACGATTTTTATAAGACATTTTTTCGTGAAATTCGCGTAATTCGTTGAAAAGAAAGACACACCCCGAATGGTCCGTTAACCGTTAAACATTAACCGTTAAACATTAACCGTTAAACATTAACCATTAACCCTTATCTCACATACTTCTTTCCATTCTTAATAACGATGCCACGGTAGCCTGCACCTACCTGAGTTCCCATCAGCGAGTAAGTCTTGCCGTCGCGCTGCACAGGCACGAGGTCGTTGCCTACGAGTTCGAGTTCAAGGTCTGTGGTCATGTCATCCTCACCTATGATTTTAATTTGGAAACCGTTTGCGGCTGCGGCTGGTAGCGTGTCGATGTTTGAACCTCTGAAGTATGCACTGTATGGAGCGATATCCATATAGCTGTCATTTTTGATGACACCGCCAGAGACATAGTAGGCGCTCCTGGCTCCAGCGTTTTGAATCATCCTCTCAGTATATGTTCCTACCATTTGCCAAGAACCCATTGTAGAAGACTCTTTCGTTTTTGATTTTGGAGGATTAGTGAAGTCATAGTCATAGTCATAGTCAGCATCATTGTTGAAGCAGATCTCAACAGGATTTTCTTCATTAGCATCTTTTGCCTCTGCCGAACGGAACAAGACTGGTCTGCCTGCTTCGACAGAATTTACACGTATAAATCTCAGACTCGTGTCATCTTCTTCTGGTGCATAGAGAAAATCATAGAATGTTATCTTGGCGTCGGACTTTACCGGGAATGGGAAGCACACGGTGCCGTACTGGTTGCTGATCTTGCGAGCGTGATAAACACCTCTGTTGCCAGTTGGAGTAGGATATTCGTCTATGCCGAGATTCTGCTCCCAGTTATCGCCGAGCAGGGTGCAAATCTCGCCTGACTGAATTTTCTCTTTTGTTGTCAGTTTAATATGATGTGCATCTTCTGCTGATGTCAGAGAATAGTTGTTACCATCGGAGGTAAAGCCGTCCCAGTCATTATGGAAAGCAGCGAAGTCTTTACCGGTTGTCAGATTCAAGCAATTATTAATGCTGGATTCAGCCGATACTCTACCGCAAATTCCTTGGACATTTGCACGATAAGGAAAATCGACTAAACAATCTCTGATGTGTCCGGCATGCATGCCTCCAACAATTCCTCCATTATTATCCGTTACATTAGGAACACCCATAACGGTGCCATCCGTCTCCACAAGACCCAAATTTGCGCATCTGTACACAGTACCTTCTAGTAAATAACCAGCGATTCCACCAAGCAATTCATATCCTGTGTCCTCCAAATAGCAGTCCCTTATGCCATACTCTTTCCCTTGGTAGGTTTTGACCCAGATCACGTCCGTTTTGCTTTTATACCTATTGTATATGCTTTCTATTACATCGTCCATTTCAGAAGAAGTGACCATACCTGTATTCAAACAACCCTCAATGAGTCCGCCTTGCTCAGACCTTCCGACTATGCCTCCTAATTGTCGGCCATCGCCTGCAATCAAGGCTGAATTTATGCAATTATAGATTGTGTCGTTTGCGGAGTGACCTACAATACCTCCTGCGTAGCAAACCCCATAAAAATTAATCGTACCTCCATCTGCACAAATACAAGACTGGTCGTCAGTTGTACAGTTCTTATATTGAGATTTGATTGAATATCCTACTACGCCACCTACATAAGTTCCTTGTGCTTTGATGAAACTGCGAAGAATCTCCACATTTTCGAATGTGCAGTTATCAGCACGGCCTGCTACACCGCCCGATTTACCATCTAACTCCGTACGCTCATCATAATTCGTAGTGCTTTGACAGTGTTCGACCTTAATGTTCGCGAAGCTGCAATCTTCTGCAAGACCAACTACAGCGCCCGATTGGGTTTTATATGCTGTTACATCACTATTTTTGACTGTAATGTTTTTGAAGACGCAATTACCATAGGCTTTGCCAACAGCAGCACCAGTATTGTCGTAGCTGGTGTATGTACTAATTTGGTCCAATGTAATGTTCTCAAAGAAGCATCCGTTAAATGCCTGCGAAGTGATGACTGCCTGGTTGTAATGGTCTCGACTATCTACACGAATATTCTTGAAGGTAAGATTCTTGATTGTTGCACCATCAGAATAGGTGAACAGATAAGTTCTGTTTCTACGCTCTGTTGAGTTCTCCTTATAGTGATCGCCATAGACTGTGTGACCATCGCCGTCGAGAGTGCCGTAGAAGGTGCTGCAGAAAGTTTTGCTTTCTTCTCCCATATCGCTCAGGTAAATATCCTGCGAAAGTTTGACTTTTGCACGGGGGTTAGCCGTAACATTAGAGTTACCCCTAAGGATAATCCACAATTGTTCTGCCGAAGCGACATGCACGATGCCATCAGCATCAGGATTGGAATAGAATCCGCTGAAATAACCTTCCATGTTTAGACCAGTTCTGGTCGGATACACGTAAGTAACAATGAATGACTGTTTTTTTCTGTTGGCAGGCGAATTGTCTTTGCCGTATTGGGTGTATCCGTTGCCAACAGTATCGCCGATGTAATTTCCAGGAGCCCAATCAGTCCAGTCATCTGCAATTTTTCGTTTGAGTCTTATGTCTGTGACACTAATTTGAGTACCCTTAATCACACAATCAAAGGCAAGATAAACGCCTTCCTTGAGCTTTGGTTTCAATTCACTGATTTGCCATTCACCTGTGAAAGGGCGCTCTTTGGTACCGTCGCCAAGTCCTTCTGCCCATGCCGCAGTCATGCTGCAGAGCATGAGGAGTGTAAATAAAATCTTCTTCATTTGTATATTTGATAAAACGTTAATATTTCATTTGAATGTGCAAAGTTACAAAAAAATAATGATAGGTCAGCTTGCAAAACGTATTTTTCTCATTATTATTGACGTTTTGCAAGTATTTTTTTGATGAATTGCAAGGTCAGTTCTTCTGTCTGTCACCCCCTTATGAAAGTGAAAACGCCCATTCTCTCCAAGATCAGACGGAGGGAATGGGCGATTGTGTTATGAAAGAAGGTTATTATAATCAGCGATTTCTCGTCAGAGGAAAGTGCTACTGTTCAGTGTTAGATATGTTAAGAAGTGTGTGGTTGGTGCTATGCTGGTTCTTCTTCGGCAACCATACTTGTAGAATTGTCTTCCTCCATAACGTAACTATTACGATGAGTGAAGATAGCCATCTGAAGAGCTTCCTCAATCTTGGAAATCGTTTCCAAAGAGAGGTTCTCCTTGCCTTTTAAAATGCGCGAGACATACTGCTGTGAGCATCCCATACGTTCTACAAGTGATGTCTGCGTGAGGTGAAGCTCGTCCATACGACTTAACATGATTACTGCAATGAACTGTGAGTGGCGTATCCACGCACGATTCTTCCGTTCCCATTCCGCTTGCTCACGCCAATGGGAAGGTGTTGCCGACTGATGTTGCTCAAGCCACCTGAGTTTATCTTCCTTTGTCATTGCCATATTTATTGCTCGTTTATCATTTCATTAAATCCATCTGCATCTCGATTGTGGTTGCTATATCCAATTTTGGGGAATTACTTAATGCTAACCTCTTTGTTGGCAGATACGGATATCTGATATTCGTAGATACCGATGTCGGAGTATTCACGGACAAGACGGCCCTGCTGCAATGGTGTCCTTGAGCGGACGGTGATGGTGCCGGAGGTCTTTGGCAGGATGGTGGCAGACAGGAGTCGGCCGTCGTGCCAGTTGATGCTGACGGTGTTGCCGCCACGTGCGCGGAGACCGCTGACGCTGCCTTCTGACCATGCATCGGGTAGGGCAGGGAGAAGAGTTATGGTAGATGCACCTGTGGTGGTGTCGTACTCGCTCTGCATGAGCATCTCTACGATACCCGCTGTCGCACCGAAGTTTCCGTCAATCTGGAAAGGTGGGTGGGCGTCGAAGAGGTTAGGGAACGTACGGCCGTCAGGGTACTCACGCTCCTTGCCTTCGTTAGGCAACAGACGCAGCATGTTGCTGATAATCCTGTACGCATGATTGCCATCGAGCATACGTGCCCAGAAGTTTATCTTCCATCCAAGGCTCCATCCTGTGGCCTGGTCGCCTCGCTGAGACAGCGTAACGCCGGCAGCTTTCCAGAGATCAGGAGTGTCGAAAGCTGTGATTTGGTTGGAAGGGTACAGACCGTAGAGATGTGAGATGTGGCGATGCTCGTCTTTCGGATCGTCAAGGTCCTCACGCCACTCCTGCAACTGGCCATATTGTCCGACCTTCATCTTTGGCAGTTTTGAGATGGCTTTGTCCAGTTGCTTCTGGTAGTCAGCGTCCATGTTAAGCACGTTTGCAGCATTTCTTGCCTGCGAAAGGGCATCAAGGACAATCTGATTGTCCATAGTGCATGATGCGCAGACGTTGGATTGCTTGCCGATGCCGCCATGTTCCGGCGATACGGAAGGCACAACGAGCAGTTCGCCATCGTGCTCTACGAGGAAGTCGAGATAGAAGTCGGCTGCACCTTTTAATATAGGGTAGTATTGACGGAGGAAGTCCTTATCGAGAGTGTATAGGTAATGCTCCCAGATATGTGTGGCAAGCCATGCGCCACCATTAGGGAACATGCCCCATGCCGCACCATCGACAGGGCCGGCAATGCGCCAAAGGTCGGTGTTATGATGTGCCATCCAGCCGTTGCATCCGTACATCACTCTTGCCGTTTCGGCACCAGTCACAGAGAGGTCGCGTATCATGGAGAAGAGTGGTTCTGTCGTTTCGGTGAGTCCGCATATCTCAGCAGGCCAGTAGTTCATCTGGGCATTGATGTTGATGGTGTACTTACTGTCCCATGGGGCGTAAGTCTTATTGTTCCATACACCTTGCAGGTTGGCAGGCTGTCCGCCTGGTTGCGAAGACGAAATGAGCAGGTAGCGTCCGTAGTTGAACAGCAATGCCACCATGCCATAGTCATCTGAACCGTAGAATTGCGCAAGACGCTGGTCGGTAGGCAGTGCTGCATGCTGAGCGTTTGAAGGCAGAGAGAGTGTTGTTCTGCTGTATTGCTCCTGATAATTCTTTGTATGTCGTGCCATGAGTTTGTCCACACTCTGGCCTTCTATGCCCTTAAGATATTCGACATTCTTGGCATTCGCATCGCCGCTTACGTCATTGTAGCTGACGAAGTTTGTGGCAGCAGAAACGACGATGGTAGCTGTTGTGGCATTACTCACTGTGATGCTGCCTTGTCCTGTCTGCAGAGTGCCGTCGGATGTTACTTTCGTCTGCATCTCGGCATTTAGCGCTGATGCTATCCCTTCGTGTTCAACTCCGTTGATATTTGCCGTAAGGGTGCATGCGATGACCTTGTTTTTCTGCTTGTTTTCTACGACAGTTGTATGGAAAGAGAAAGGACATTCGTGGGCAACGCTGAACGAAAGTGCTCCCTTCTTGCTGGCAGTGATGCGCATGATGACGACTCCGTCGGGTAGGGAAGCGAATGTTTCGCGGGTGTATCTGACGCCGTTGTTTGTGTATGTCACTGTACTTACGGCTTTCTTGAGGTCAAGATTGCGCTGGTAGTCGGTTGGAGACTTATGCCCAAAGGCAAGTTTCAGCGAGCCGAGAGTGAGGTAGCGCATGCCGTGAGGACCTTTGATGAACTCGCGATTGATGATGTTCTCCGCCTCCTTCTCCTGTCCGTTGAAGACGAGATTGCGCACTTCCTTGAGGTGACTCAGTGCAGTAGTGCTGTTGTTGTTATGCGGTCCGCCACTCCAGAATGTCTCTTCGTTAAGTTGTATTTCCTCTATGTCGGTGCCTCCATATACCATTGCACCCATGTGGCTGTTGCCAATAGGTAGTGCTTCAAGCCAACATGTTGCAGGCTTGTCATACCAAAGCAGGTCAAGACCAGACCCCCCTCCAACTCCCCCGTAGAGGGGGAGGGTTATTGATATGATTATTAACGATAGTATGTTCCTGATTTTCATATATTTGCTAATTTGTGAAACATAAGTAAAAACTATTAAAATCTCCCTCCCTAACGGGAGGGCCGGGGTGGGTCTTTTCCCAAACGGGAGGGCCGGGGTGGGTCTTTACTTCACCATCCAAACGTGTAACGTGATGGTTCCCTGTGGTCCGGTGAAGTCTGGAGAACAGACAAAGAGAGCATTGTTCAGCCATGCATATTTGCTGTCGTTTGGTGCTTCAAACTTTGGTGTTGCACGGAAGTAGAACGAATCTTTGCCGTTGCGGTCTTTGCCATTGCTGATGATGCCGACATTGCGGACATGGATGTTTATCCCATCATCGGTGCGGATGGCATAGATGGCCTCAAACTGAGTCCTTCCGGTTGCATCATCGGTCAACTGCCAGTCGGCACCTCCAGGGATGATCGTTCCCTTGATGTCTGGACCAGAGAACGTTCCGCCTGTTATCGGAATTACTGTTCTTGTGCCGAAGGTTGTCCTGCCACCAGAGAAAGCTTCGCCAAGCGTTACGTTGAGTTGCATGACGTATTCAAGCGATGGCTCGTTCTGTGCTGAGGCGAACAATGATATGTTGACAAACAGTAGTGCGAGAAATAGACGTTTCATTTTTTATTTCGATAATTTTACACACCTACTAATATTAATTCTTCAGCAATCTGACCTCATATATCTCACCAACCTGACGATTTGGCTTAGCAACGAACTTCACACGTACCTGTGTCTTGCCCTCAAGTGCTGCGGCAGGGATAGGGTAGGTCTCGTACTTCCACTGCGATGAGCGCCACTTCTTTGAGTTGTTGACAGACTGTACGAGGACATCATCAACGTAGAGGTCGTACTCGCATGTGCGCCACTCGTCCTGTCCCCAGTAGCGTATGCGGAGAGCGAGGTTGGTGTTGCCCTTGGTTTGCAGCATGTAACTGAATGAGTCGCCGTTGCGTGCATCACGGAAAGGCACATCGTTGGTATATCCCTTGTTCGACTGACCGTTGATCTCCATGAAGTGGTCGCTCTCAGGCTGCTGTTCGCCTGGCTGCACCTTATCAACAGTGCTTGCTTCGAGAGCCATACGTGCCTTCTCCTCGTTGGCAAGGTTTGCTATGTATTCCTTATAGGTCTTGCTGCTCAGAGCCAGCCAATAGAGCATGTAACGACTATCGTGAAGTTCGAAGAAAGGCATCAGTTCGCCCTCAATCTTGTTCTCCATGCGTGTCTTAAGATTGAAGTGAAGTGGCTTACCCTCAATAGGTTCGAGATCGTTGGCGATGTCATCAATCTTGTTTGCAATGAGATAAGGAGCCTGATCCACAGGGAGTTTCTTGCCAGATGCAATCTGTCCGAATCGGCTGTTGTCAGAAAGCAGAAGTGCGAGGTCCTCGGTTCCTGTCTTCTGGGCAAGGACAATAGGACCGTACATGATGCTGATATACTGAGGCACGTTAGGCATGTGCTCTACGTGACCGTGCATAGGGAACTGAACATCGATAACGGAAGCCCCTCTCCCTGCCTCCCCCAAAGAGGAGGTGTTTATTTCCACGAAGGTGCCAGGCTGCCACTTCTTGTCGGTCACGTCCTTGCCGTCAACGATAACCTTAAATTCTCCCTTGCGAACCCATGACGGATAGCGGAGGCGTAATGTTACATCCGAAGAACCAGTAATTGTTATTCGGCTCGTTTCACCGTATGGGAACTGTGTCTCCTGACGCACCTTTATGCCACGTTCCTTCCAGTTCAATTCTGACGCAGCATAGAGATTGATGCTGAGGGTGTTATCCTTTTTAGTATAAATGAACTGTCCATACTTGCCGTGGTTCTCCATACCTGTACCGACACAGCACCACATAGCTTCGTTTGGAACGGAATAGTTGCGATAATGGCGTGGACGGGCAGAGGTGAAATAGACATAACCTCCGTGCTCAGGGTGCTGGGTTGAGAGGATATGGTTGAAGGTTGCACGCTCATAGTAGTCTGCGTAGAGAGCATTGTCAGGATCCATGCGGAAGAGATCCTCGGTGAGCTTCAGCATGTTGTTGGTGTTACATGACTCCAAACCGTCGGCATCCTGTGTGAAGTCGATGCTCGACTCCTTGCTTGGGAAGTGCTCACGGCGACTGTTTCCACCAAGCGAGAGGCTGCGATGGTTTACAACCTCGTCCCAGAAGAAGCGGCTTGCCTCAAGGTAGTCCTGGTCGCCAGACAGTTCAGCGATACGTGCGAAACCAACTATCTTTGGCACCTGAGTGTTGGCATGTATGTTGTCGAGATGCAAAGCGTTATGTTCCTTCATCGGATTGAGAATCCACTTGTGCGAGTAACGCTTCGCAGCATCAAGGTATTTCTTGTCTTTCGTGATGTAATAAGCATCTGCCAGCGTCTCGTTCACACCACCATGCTCCATGCCAAGGAGCTGTTCCAGCTTCTCATCGCTGACGTTGGCTGCAACATCAATGAGCCAATCGCAGCAGTTGAGGTATAACTTCTTGGCGTCCTCGTTACCACAATATATCCAGGCATCACGAAGACCAGCATGAATCTTATGCAGATTGTACAATGGCACCCATGCGCTGTTGAAGGTATGGAAGTTGCCTTGCTTGAAGGTTGACCACATCTTGTCACTGTTTGGAACACCACCGATATAGCCCTTGCCCCAAGCAGGGTAGTTCTTTTCTGCTGCATCAGCACATTTCTTGAGTTCGTCAATCATGTATAGCATACGCTTCTCACATTCCTTGCTGCCTTGTGCGGCATAGAAAGCGAGAGCAGAGAGATAGTGTCCGCCAACATGTCCGTCAAGACCAGCCCAGTTAGGGAATAGCGGTGCAATCTCCTTCATGCCTGCCTCCTTGCGGAATGGTGCGATGAGGCGGTCTATGTCGTAGCGCAGAAGAGTGTGCTCATTGAGTTCGTAAGCATGCTTCAGCGGACCTTCAAGCAGTGTTACCTCTGAAAGTTGGAACTCATTAGGATACAGTGCACTCTGTGCATTGGATAGTAATGAATTGCTAATGATGAATAATGATAGGAATAGTCGTTTCTTCATTGTTATAATATTTTTATCTTAATTAAAACCGTATCTTCCGACCGTTGATGATATAGATGCCATTAGTCGGGTGGGAAACCTTGCGTCCCATGAGGTCGTATATTGCTGTCGGCATGTCAGAGTCATTGATAATGATATCTGATATGCCAGAAGGGTTTTTGTGGACAAGGAGAACATTGCCTACCAACCCTTCGGTAAGTCCACCTTTCGACTTCGCTATCGTCCAGCGCAGCACGTAGTTGGCTGCTGTCTCTACGTCAAACTCAATGGTGTAGTTGCTTGGGTTGTTGATACTTACGGCAGAACCCTTGTCAGAGACGAATGCCTTTGGTGTCGAAGCAAGTGAAGTAATCTTCGCTCCAGACTTCAGTTCGATGTTGCCAGTGATTGTAGGCAGAGCCTTCCAACCATGGGTAGAGTACGTCAGCACGTAATGACCAGGCTGCAACGTAAGCGGATGAGCGCTGTCTTCGCCGTAAGAAACGTAGCCGTCGGCATTGTTGTCGGTGCGGAAATAGAAAGCGTTTGGCATAGCACTTTCACGGGAGAAACTCATGATGCGAGGGCCAAGATTGTAGTTGCCTGGCTTACGAACTCCACCTTCCGACTTCGTCTGCCATCCTGCCGGAACCACATCTGTACCAGAAGCGGCAAAACCGTCGCTGAAGATCTTCTCAGCCTCCTCGCCATCGCTTGGCAGATCGGTACGCTCACTGCTCTTAGTGAAGACGAAGGTGTTGACGCTCCATGGCTCAATGCTCAGCGTTGGCTCGTATGTCTCGGTGCTAATCTCTGGGTTACTGCGCTTGGCGTTCAGGGCCTCAGTAGTTGTAATCTGCGTGCATTCCTTTGTGTAGAAGGGCAAAGTAACAGCAGTGTTGTAGGCATTGGCTGAAGGATTGATAATCATAGCCACAACGCTGTCGCCCGTCTGAGAGATATATGCAGAGGCGGTCAGTTTGCTTGTAGCATCGTTCAGCGAATGGCGGATGCGTGTTGTGCCAGAGACATACTTGGCATAGTGCGACAGGACGTATCCGCGTTTGGTTATCTGGTTGTCCTTCGTGCCAAACTCACCATCGCCAAGGCAACCGTAGTAGCGTTTCAGCGAATAGTGAACCCATGCACTCATGTTTGCCAACATGGCATCGTTCACGCTGCGTGCGAAGAGGAATCCATCCGTCTGCCAGTCGATGTCCTTCTTCTCGTTCTGCTGACGCTCATTTATGAGATACTCCGTCATCCACACTTCCTTGCCTTTTTCCTCAGCAAGAGGGTACGACGAACCGTCCCAACCGTAGAAGTGTCCGCCCAGAATGTCCAACTGTGCGCATGCCTCAGGGTCGTTGAGCATAGGCTCATGCATGTTTCTTGTGAAGTGGACTGACTCCGGAGCGATGATCTTACACTCAATTATGTGTCCATATTGCTTCAGGAACGTAGCCAACTGCTGTCCTGTCCACACGCAACTCTGGTAAGTGGTCTTATAGTCAGCCTCGTTCTGTATTGACACAGCATCAATAGGAGCACCCTGCTGGCGCATGTATTTCTGATAGTCGTTCAGGAAGTTTGCCCAGTCGGCATAATGCGAAGCAAGCAGCGAACCGCCATTGCTGTCGCTGTTGTTCGACTTCCACGATGCCGGTGGCGACCATGGCGAGGCGAAGATGAACACGCCATGTTGCTTCAGGCGCTTCGCGTTGCTAACGCCACCGTTCCAGTAATTGCGGTTGTTGGCTATGTATAGGCGAGCGATGTTCAGTCCTAACTGGTTCTCTCCCTTACCGAAAAGCATGTCAATCTGACTGTTGTTCAGCCAGTACTGCCACGTAGGGCTTGGTGTAAAACCGCCAAAACCAGCTACATGCTGATAGCGAGTCCGACTGTCGATGTTGATGCTTGCAGTCTTTACGCTTTGCGCAAAAACAGAGATGTTGAATACAAGGGCAAATATTGTAAATACTATGACTAAACGTTTCATTGAGATATGATTATGCAATTTATTGTGCAAATATAATAAAAATCTTGCAAACAACGGCAGTGTACCCAATAAAAACACCTTTTTTTATAAAACTTTATACATTTATTTGCATCGCGTAACTACTCATTACCCTCTTATTATTAACACAGAGACAGTATTAATTAATAATGAATAGTGAATAATGAATAATGAGCATCTATTCATGCCCCCTGAGTGTTTAACACAGAGGCACAGAGGACACGGACTTTTTAGAGTACTGTGCAGCACGTTTCAAATTATTCATTATTCATTATTAATTAATATTGTCTCTGTGTTAAAAAAAGACAAAGGACCAGAGTAGTTACTGCATCGCCAACAATTTGTTTTTCACATGCTGTCGTGTTTGTTCATTGACCTCTTCAATGCCATTGACCATGTGACTGAATACCATTGATTATGTGATTCAATACCATTGACCATGTGATTCAATACCATTAGCCAACTGATTCAATACCATTAGCCAACTGATTCAATACCATTAACCAACTGATTCAATACCATTAACCAACTGATTCAATACAACCAACTAGTCATTTTGGCGAAAAATTTGAAATTTTTGGCCAAAAATCTGAAATTTTTCGCCAAAATGAAATAATTTTTCGCCAAAAATATTTTGAAAATGGCGAAAAATTTTTGTGTAATGGCGAAAACATAATAAAAAATGGCGAAAAAACTGTCTTATTTGCATTGCATCGGTGTGTCATTTGATGCTGATAATGGCGCCAAACGTATAGGAATGCTTTTAGATGCTATAGTGATCACGTTATGATTGAATATTGTTTGAGGGCTTAATTTGTCCTAAGTTTTTTAAGTTTCTCAGGCTTCCCTTTGTTTTTTCACTAAAAAAAGAGTACCTTTGCATCGCAATTTAAGATAAAGCACGTAAATTTCTAATTCCGTAAAATCATAATTCCATAATTTCAACTCATACACATGAAGTTCATACCTATACATTGCCACGAATCGTTACGCCCCTTCATTCGAAACTACTGGATGCTGACCGCCCAGTGCACAGCTACCGGCACACAACAGATATTCTCAAACGGAGCAGCAAGCCTGCACTTCTACCTATCGCAAGAGGTGAGACTTGAGGACAACCCCAATAACCTCATAACCTCCAAACCTCATGACCTCAAATATCGCACGGCACTCAACCGTCACGACATCGGTTGCATGGGAGTCGTGACAGAAGAAGGTCCGCTAGAAATTTTCGGCGTGGAATTCGTGCCTTTCTGCGCACGAATGTTCTTTCACTTTGATGCCACAGAACCGCATGTCGTGCCTGAGAATACTGACGATGAGGAGTTTAAAGAACTGAGCAACGCTATTCATTCTGCTGCCAGTGACGAGGAGCGCAAGGCTTTGCTTGACGACTTCTTCTGCAAGCGACTATCCGAGATTCCTGCCGACGACATCAACCTGGAGCGAATGAACGATGTGTTCCAGCAGATTGTTCCCACTGACGGCAGCGTAGCGCACCCACCTGTCGGCCACGAGGAGTTCACACCAAACGACCTTGCATCAACGGCTTGTCTCAGCCAGAAGCAGTTCACTCGCGTATTCAATAAATATGTTGGCATGAATCCGAAGACCTACCTCCGTCTGCTGCGATTCAACAAGGCTCTGATGGAACTGAGGAAGAACGCTGCCAAGGTCAAGGAGGACAGTGCGTCGATGACAGAGGTTGCCTGGAGTTGCGGCTACTACGACCTTGCCCACATGACAAGTGATTTCCGCAGTCTTAGCGGCTATTCGCCATCTGAAATGCTTGCAGCGGGAGCTAAACTCACAGAGACTTTCGGTCCACAGTTCAGTGGACTGATGAAAAAGAAAATTAAGATAGAAAACGTGATATAACATCGCACAAAAATGGGCCTCGCTACATCGAAGTGCTAAATCACACATTAAATAATCATAAATGATAAGATGTCCGTTTTTTACAAGTTGTTGTGCTGGAAAATAGTTACTTTTGCACGCCAATACTGAAAAAATGCGTCATGAATTATTATAGAATAACCCCTATTGAAAGCCTTAGACCCTTCATTTGCAATTATGCGTATGTAAATGGTGATGGCGTTGCCAATTACCAACAACGTGTGTTGCCGAGTGGATGCGTGGGGTTGCTATTCTTTCGTCGTAGTCCTTTGATCTATGTAGATGACAATGGGGTAACTTATCGTAACCATGCCGTGATACATGGCGTCTATAATAAGTACATGGATGTGTGTCCTTATAATGTGGAGATGATAGGTGTCTATTTTCAGCCATTCGGTGCACGCTTGTTCTTTGACTTTCCTATCACAGAACTAAAAGGTATAGGCGCTACTCCTACGGATTTAGGAGATAAGGAATTGATGCAGCTTGAAGAGGAGATAATGACTGCTCCAGACATTTTCAAGTGCGTGAATCTGCTGGATGATTTTTTCCTGAAACGTATCGCACGCAATTACCATAATGAATACAACCTAAAGCGAGTAAGGCATGTATTGGCACAATGCATGGCTCCAGGCGAGTTCATGACGGTACAAGAGATGGCAGATGCTGCTTGTCTGTCGCCTCGCCAGTTCTCACGTGTGTTTGGTGATTTCACGGGCTTCTCTCCAAAGAGTTTTCTGCGTATTGTACGCTTTCAGAAAGCCCTCTCTGCCCTGAAAGACAAGAATCGTATACTCAGCAATAAGAAAGATGATGAAATGAAGTTGATTGATGTGGCATGGGAGAATGGATATTACGATCTCTCGCACATGAACTCAGACTTTATGCAGCTCTCGGGTAGTTCGCCCAAGAAGATACTCGAGCGTATGACGATGTTGCGTGATTTGAGCGACACGCTGCTGTAAAATTGAAGAATTGAAGAATAAAAAAAATGATGAATCGAAGAATCGAGAAATCGAAAAATCGAAGAATCGTAAAATCATAAAATTATAAAATGAAAAATTGGATTGCATTATTGTGTCTGACTTTCGTTTTTGCATTGCCAGCCAATGCACAGGCAAAAGTGAAGGCAGAGTATCCTGAAGAGGTGGAACTAGTCAGCATAGTAGCACATCTGGCACTTGTAAACGGCTACGACTGGGATGCAGAGGATGTTGGCGTGGATGACTATCTGGCAGATGTAGATAGCGCATTTGCACCATACCGACAGCATCCTATCGTTCCATTCATCCGCAAGAATCTCCTCAACAATGGATTCAACTGGCACTTTCCCATGCACGTGGCACTTCGCCTGCATATCAAAGGAGGAAAGATAGAGTATGACAACAGTCTTGTGCCAGATTTTGACGACTACTACGATCGCATCAGTCACGAGGACGAGAAGCAGTGCATCAAACTTCTACAGGACTTCTACAAGGTCAGTCATTTTCATGACTTCTTCGTACGTCACAAGGCGCTTTATGCCGAATGTAAGACCGCCATGCAGCATGTCATAGACCAAGTGGATTTCAGTTGGTACGATAGTTTCTTCGGTCCTCGCGAGAACAGCACTTTCCACATCTACACCAACATTCTCATCGGTCCTGCCAACTACGCCGTTCACCAAAAGCGCAAGGCCGGTTTGGAAATCATCAATGCCGTGATGGGCTGCTGCAATCGTAGCAAACAGGGTGACATCTATTATGACACCTACGGCACACTGCCCATCATCATCCACGAGTGCAACCATTCATACTGCAACCCTCTCAATGAGGAGTTTTGGCCGCAGTTGCGCGAAACTATGGAAGCCTTCTTCGCTCCCAATGCTAAGCATTATGCCGACGAGGCATACGGCAATCCGCAGTATGTGCTCAATGAGACCTTTGTGGAGGCAAGTGTTATGCACTATCTTATGACGCATCCCTTTGATTTCAGCGAAAATACCAAGCGTTGGCTGAAAGTGCTCAAGGTCAGCGAGGAACAATATGAGGCAGCTCCTGACAAGGCGGCATTGCTCAACGAAGCCTACATCAAGCTTCTCACAAAGATTGACTACGAGGACAAGCGCTTCTATATGATACTTGACATTATAGACGCTCTCAAGGAACGTGAGCAGAAGCGCGATCTCTACCCTACTATGCGCGACTTCATGCCTCGCTACATCCAGGTGGTAAATCATACATCAAAAATCATAAATGATAAATATGGAACAGAAATTTTGCCAGAGCTGCGGAATGCCGCTCACAGAAGAAATCCTCGGCACTAACGCCGACGGAAGTAAGAACGAAGATTACTGCATCTATTGCTATAAGGACGGAGCCTTCACGGGTGACTTTACGATGGAGCAGATGGCTGAGTATTGTTCAATGTTCGTTGAGGAATACAACAAGAACACAGGCAAGAGCCTCACCGCTTGTCAGTATAAGGAAGAACTGCTCAAATACTTCCCAACCCTCAAGCGCTGGAAGGGCGACGATGCGGCTCTGCCTCATGCCGATCACCCAATGAAGAAGCAGTTCATTGAAGAGGTCAATGCCCTCGGTATCCCAGGCCTTCACGTTGATAACCTCTATGTGCTTCAGGGCTCATTCATCAATCAGGCATACAACATCAACGGCAATGAGGTGAAGCTCCTTGACGACAACGAAACCTATTGGGGCAACCAGATTATCAATCCCCGCCCTTTAAGGGAGGGACAGGGAGGGTCCTGTTACGGCATTGCCTGCTGCGAAAAGTATATCCTTGTTAGTGAATATGGCAAAGACGGAGCAGACGCCGAGCTTGTTATGTTAAAGAAAAGATAAAAAGGAAATGAAAAGATTAATGAGAATGGCAGTCGTAGCACTGCTGGCAAGCGTTTCATGTGCAGCATCTGCACAAGTATGGATAGGTGGCAATATGTCTTACAACCACTCAGAGACAGGATATGACCTCCTATACGGTAATTTGAATGGAAGTACCACCGTCAATATGTTTACCATAGCACCAGAGATTGGCTATAACCTGAACGATAAGTTCTCTGTAGCCATGGCGTTAGGCTACACTCATAGCGATGGCTCTGCTAACAGTTGGGATGTCAATCCTTACGTCCGCTATCACTTTGCAGAGTCAGGCAGGGTGCGTTTCTTCATTGATGGTGGCGTAAAATACACCTACACACATTTGAACGGAACAAAGACAGACCTCAACGGCATGGGGTTTGGCTTCAACCCTGGCGTCAGTTTGGCTCTAAACGAGCGTCTAGGTCTTGTTGCCCACCTCGGCGAACTGAGTTACACCCACGCCCACGTAGAAGCAGAATCAGGTTGTTATTCAAACAACAATTTCGTTCTAGGCGTGACCAATAACATTTCTTTCGGTTTGTATATAAATCTGTAAGAAACAGCGAACAAACGACACGTGCAAGATGAGAGGACTAATTATCACGACTATCATATTGCTGACAGTAATATGTCAGGCCGGTGCACAGAACATTACTGGCACCATAACCGATGAAGGCGGGCAGCCAATGGAGTTCGTAACGGTTTCACTCCGTTCGCTCCCTGACTCTGCCATAGTGTCTGGATGCATCACGGACGAAAAAGGACAGTTCAGCATTGAGCGGAAAGACGGTGGCGGTTTCATACAGGTTTCCTCCATCGGCTATCGCTCGCTGAACATCCCTATTTCGGCCTTCGCTGCTCCTCAGACTATTAAGATGCAAGCAGATGCAAAGATGCTGAATGAAGTGGTTGTTACCAAGGCACTTCCCAAGACAAAACTCATGGGCGATGCCGTCGTAACAACCATCTCAGGATCTGTGTTGGAACATGCTGGCAATTCGCTTGAGGTGCTTGCCAAGGTTCCGGGAATGATCAGCAAGAACGGCAGCCTCGAAGTGATAGGCCGTGGTGCTCCTATTTATTATATTAATGGAAGGAAGGTAAGCGATGACTCTGAATTGCGCAATCTCATGTCCGAGGATATCAAGTCGATAGACGTAGTCAGCAATCCCGGTGCCGAATATGGTGGCGAGGTGCGAAGTGTAGTGCGCATCCGTACCGTGAAGCGACAAGGCGACGGCTTCAGCTATGCACTTACAAGTCAAGCCCAACAACGCATCTACAACAATCATGACTTTGATCCGTCATGGTCTGTTCTCGACCTCAACTATCGCAAGGGCGGACTTGACTTCATCGGAAAACTTGTCTATTACAATCAGCGCAACTATCAGATAAGTGACATCCTTGGCGGCACATTCGTAAAGATGCCCGATGGCAGCATCAAACGCAACGTGATGGAAGGTCCTCTCAACGCTCGAGTTCACAATAGCGGAATGAGCGGAGACCTTGGCGTGAACTGGCAGATGAACGA
>JAZUKC010000177.1:0-29753 GCA_045643065.1 Prevotella sp. | reverse complement strand
TCCAAGATCGCAACGGAATGGAGGAAGAACAGTAGATGATTCGTCCATATTCGGCAACAATTCCTTTTGCAACAACTTCATCTCCTCCAGATTGTCAAGAGACAAGTTGTTGTTAATCTTCATCGAGAGATAGTAAGCTTTGCCATGTAGCTGTTCAATCTCAGCGTCGGAGTAGTCATATAGTTCTCCTGCAAGGAGTTTTTCAAGCTCTGTCATATTATATTATTATTTATCGCAATTTCCGCAGTTGGATATGGCAACCGTGCCTGGGATTCCAGATAATCATGCGTATTGCTGTTATCTTTACTTTCTTCATTTTTGTTCAACGATTTGAAAATACCTGTTACGAATGAACCATATCCTTGCTAACCATAGGGCAAAGAATCCGTTTGAAACGACTTCATAGACCATGTTCCAGGGATGAGGGAGTTCAAAGAACATCTTTGCCAACCATAGTATGAGGTCAATGTCAAAGAGTATATTCCACCATCGTTCTTTGTCTGTTATCATCAGATGAAGATGCTCACCTTCAGAAAGACAAACCTGTCTTTTCCCTCCTATAGAGAATTGGCATTTGAACAGTCGAAATAGAATCTTTATGCTTAGGTCGAACTGTGCCAGAGGTAACTCAATGCTTACTTCCTTACCTTGCATGATTCCTATTGGATGTTCATTAATAAACACCCAATAAGGAATAGACAGTTTGAACATCTGTTTTCTATGTAAAGTAAGTTTCGGCATCTTAGCTTTAATGAAGTGCACATCCTGAAGGTTTTGTCAATTCACCTGCGACAACAGCTCCAGCATGTTTTTCGCTGAACTCTCTGTTAATGTCAGCGAGTTCTTTGAGTCCATAAATATAGTCATCGTACATGTCTGAGAGGTCAATGCCTTCGCAATCACCGTCAGCTCCAAGTGCTTCACGAACAATCTGAGCACGCTCTGAAACGGTTGTGTCCTTGATTAATAATGATTTTGCCATAATTTTGTTTATTAGTATTTTTTATCTCTCTGGTTTTATATATTGATGTTTTAGTTTTTCACTGACCAGTGGTCATTTTGCTATATTAGTTCACCATTTCTCGTAATGTACCTTATCAGCATCCCACTTGTCTTTTGGTGCAGGATGCTCAGCAGGATGACCAACGGCAATCATGCCAAATGCTTTGATGTTGTCAGGCAATTCCAACAATTCCTTCAGAAGTTCATACCTTTCCTTCTGCGGATAGATGCCCATCCAAACCGTTCCGAGTCCCATAGCATGAGCTGCCAGCATGATGTTCTCTGTTGCTGCAGAACAATCCTCTGCCCAGTAATCAGGAGCAGCTTCAAAAGTGTGATCCATATCACCACATACAACGATGACAACAGGAGCCTTGGAAGCAGGACCTGCTGGCTTGATTTGTTCGCTTATTGCTTGCTTGACAACAGGGTTGGTTACTACAACAAATCTCCATGGCTGGAGGTTGCAAGCAGATGGTGCTGCCATTCCTGCCTTTAAGAGAGTTTCTATCTCCTGGTTTGTAAGCGGTTCGTCAGTATATTGACGTATGCTTGTTCTGGTCATGATAGCATCAATGACCTTCAGAGTGTTATTGTTCATATAGTTCTTTTTCAACATTTATTGCAAAAATACATACTTTTCTTCAACCAATCAAGAAAAAGAGGTTTTACATAGTGTATTTTAACATAGTTTTATTGTTACTGTGATATGAGTAACGTCATCTGTTTATTTGTGTTAAATATGATATATGTATTACGTTTATCAAAATAGTTTTATTACCTTTGCATGAAAATTGGTGATTTTGTATGACGAAGGAACAAAGAAAGGACAAAAGAGGCGGCAGACGAGAAGGTGCTGGTCGCCCGAAAAACGATAATCCAACCAAGCTATATACGTTTCGTGTTGGTGGAAAGATTGCAGCATGTCTGGATGCCCAAGAGAACAGGACGGAGTTTATCAAGACGGCTATTGAACGTTCAATGACAGATGATGTTGAACCAGACTTTTCGCGTCTTGGAACAGTATATCCGGCAACGAAAGTCAAGGAGATGAATATGCCTTTTTTTGACATCGGCATAGTGGCTGGTTTTCCAGTACCGTTGGACAACGACGAGAAGGCGCAGAACATAGAACTGTTGCAGATGCTATGTCCTTATCCTGAGTCTTCGTATCTTATTAGGGTTGAAGGAAACTCAATGATAGATGCTGGCATCAACTCTGGAGACATCGTTATTGTTGACAAGAGTAACCGTAACCCAATGGAGCAGGAAGTGGCTGTGTGTGAACTGAATGGCGAATATACACTAAAGCGTTTCGTGAAGAGAGGAGAAAGGGGATGGCTGATACCTGCCAATCCTGATTTTCCTGAGATAGAGATTACCCCAGATGACAGTTTCTCTATATGGGGAACGGTAACATACATCATACATAAAGCCACAAACCTTAAACCTTTAACCCTTAACCCTTAAACCTTTAAAAAATGTTTGCATTGGTAGATTGCAATAGTTTCTTCTGCTCGGTGGAGAAGGTGTTCCACCCTGGACTGGAAGGTAAGCCCGTCGTTGTTCTTTCGAGCAATGACGGTTGCATCGTTGCGCTCACATCAGAGGCAAAAGCCATAGGGTTGCATCGTGGCGATCCTGTCTTTCAGGTGGAAGGCATCATGAAGCATTACGGCGTACAGATATTCTCGACCAATATGCCGTTGTATGCCTCAATGAGCCGTAGGGTGACCAACATTCTGCGCAGGTCTATACACCACGTGGAAAACTACAGCATCGACGAGTCGTTCTGCGATTTAAGGGGATATGACAAACACTTTGACCTTGTGGAGCTGATGCGAGGTGTGAAAGAAAAAATACAACTATGGACGGACATACCTACAAGCGTTGGCATCGCACCTTCGAAGACACTCGCAAAGATGGGCAGTAAGTTTGCAAAGAAATACAAAGGATATAAGGGCGTTTGCATGATAGATACTGACGAGAAACGCAGAAAAGCTCTGGAACTATTTGATCTTGCTGATGTGTGGGGCGTTGGCAGACGAACGCTTGAATCGTTGAACTATTATGGCATACACACACCATTGGAATTTGCTGATAAGAGTGAGTCTTGGGTAAGGAGTCACCTTCATAAACCCGGACAGCAGACTTGGCTTGAGCTGAATGGCGTACCATGCATAGACACTACGGAAGTGAAACGTAACCAGAACATTTGCACAAGCCGTAGCTTCGGCGAAATGGTAAGCGACCTTTCGTCTCTCAGAGCATCGATAGCAACCTTTGCCAGCAGTTGCGCAAACAAGCTGAGAGGGCAAGGTAGTGTATGCAAGAGCGTTACAGTGTTCATTGGCAGTAATCGTTTCCGTGAGGAACTTCAGCAGTATGGCAATGCCGCTTCAACATCGTTCACCACTGCAACCTCAGACACTATGGAGATAGTAAGTGCTGCCCTCAGATGCCTGGAGAAGATATTTGTGCCAGGGGTGATGTATAAGCGTTCGGGGGTTATGGTGGGCGACATTACGCCGTCATGCCCTCTGCAGCTGGATATGTTTGACACTAACACCAAGCGCAAGGAACGCAACGACCTGATGCGTGTGCTTGATAGCGTCAATCAGCGCTATGGCGTGAAGACAATCCGTCTGGCTGTGGAGGATACGCCGATATCGTACGGAGCATTCGGAGGAGGATGGCATGTGAAGTGTGAGCATAGAAGTCCCAACTACCTGACAGATATAAACGAGATACTTACTATCAGGGTATAGGATTGAGCGGTAACTACTCAGCACCCACTTATTATTAACACAGAGGCACGGAGAGCACAGAGGACACGGAGTTTTTAGAGTACTATGCAGCACGTTCTAACTCCGAATGGAACTCAAAGAATCTCTGTGAACTCAGTGTCCTCAGTGTCTCTGTGTTAAAAAAGACAAGGGACATGAGTAGTTACATTGAGCGCAAAGTTAGTGATTTTTAGTTAAAAATATCAGTATTTAAAGGATTGATGTTGTATTTCCTTGATTTTTTCAAGTAAATGATGTAAATTTGCATATCATTAATCAAATAAGTAGGTGTAGTGAGACAAACAGACTAACCGAAAAGCAAAGCGACCGAATAACCGATGAAGATAATACATATAGACATGGATTCGTTCTTTGCCAGCGTGGAACAGAGGGATAACCCAGAACTGCGTGGCATACCGATGGCTGTCGGTGGAACATCAGACAGAGGCGTGCTTGCTACGGCGAGTTACGAAGCACGCAAGTATGGTGTCCATTCGGCTATGTCATCCAAACGTGCCATGGAACTATGTCCAGAACTTGTCATCGTACCTGGTAATCATGCGAAATATAAGGAGGTGTCGGCACAGATACATGAGATTTTCCGTGAATATACTGACATCATCGAACCTATAAGCCTTGACGAGGCATTCCTTGACGTAACGGAGAACAAGAAGGGAATGGAACTTGCTACCGATGTTGCCAAGGAAATTAAGCAGAAAATCAAGGAACGCTTAAACCTTACGGCATCAGCGGGAGTCTCATACAATAAGTTCCTCGCCAAGATAGCATCTGACTGGGATAAACCCGACGGTTTCTATCTCGTTCATCCAGAAAAGGCAAAGGAGTTCATTGAAAAACTGCCTATTGAGAAGTTCTGGGGTGTAGGCAAGGTAACAGCAAAGCGGATGCACGAACTTGGCATACATACCGGCTATCAGTTGGCGCAATGGTCATTAGGAGGACTTACACAGAAGTTCGGTAAGGCTGGTGAAATATACTACAACTTTGCTCGTGGTATTGATGAACGCCCTGTTGTGGCTGAGCGTGTGCGAAAAAGTGTAGGTTGCGAGGTGACATTTGAAAAAGACATCTTCAAGAAAAGTGCTGTCATCATTGAACTGTATCATGTCGCAGAGGAACTTATCCGAAGGCTCGACAAGGGCGACTTCAACGGATATACCCTCACCTTGAAGATCAAGTACCATGACTTTGTCCAGGTAACACGCAGCCATACTGACAGTAAGGTGTTCCGTAAGATGCAGCATATCCTACCCACCGCAAAGGAACTGCTCCGGGATGTTGACTTCGACGACGAGCACACCATACGCCTCATAGGTCTCTCGGTATCCAATCCCAAAGAAGAGATAGAGAAACATGGTATATGGGTAGAACAAGAACTGAAATTTCAAGAATAATGTAATATAACAATGAAAAGAATCCTAACAATCATCTGCGCCATGCTCCTCGTTCTTGGAGTGTCAGTAGTGAAGAAGAATGCCGTCTTGGAATACTTCTCTGCCACGGGTACATCAGAAGCCGTTGCCAACCAACTCACAAAAGAACCACAGGCGATGACAATGCCCGATTACATGCTGCGTTATGCGGCTTATGTAAACGAAAGCAACATTATTCCCGATGAAGGCAGTTACACGATGGTGTATATTGATAAGGACACAATACCAGAAATGGTTATTGACACAGGAGGTAACGCAGAAGGGTATATCGTGCTTTCACTCCAGGGCGATAAGGTTCTGTCATACACCACATGTCGTCTGGCATTGACGTATATAGAGAAGAGTGGATTGATGTGTAACGAAAGCGGAGCGCAAGAAGAGTATTTCTCGACAATCATAAAACTGACAGAGTCAGGATTTGAAGAGATAGCACATTGGGAGTATTCATATTCTCGTGATGAACAAAGCAGAATAATCAGCAGCGTCTTAAACGGAAACCCGACAACAGTCAAGGATGCCAGACGACACCTTAACCGTTTATACAACGATAGGAAGGCAATAGACGTTGAGAGCATAAGTGAATGGCAATCACTGTCCGATGTCCGTCCATAGTGCCAAAAGGCACAAGTGGTAAGCTTTAAGCAACTTGCATTGGTTATTAGGTTTTAGGTCGCTTCGCTTTTAGGTTTTAGGTTAATATGCAAAGGTAATAAACCTCAAACCTGCAACCTCAAACCTGCAACCTCAAACCTGTTAATTAATAGAACCCACCTTAAACTAAATTGGCATGTCTTTTAAGAATTACAAAAAATAAACAGATAACATAATGGCAGAACTACAACTCGACATGATACAAACGGCAGGAGTCGGTGCACTCGCATTAATGCTGGGAATGTGGCTGACACGTAAGTTTCTCTTCTTGCAGAAATTTTGTGTCCCTTCTCCTGTAAGTGGTGGAATACTATTCTCACTACTGACATTGGCCCTTTATCTTTTGACAGGTGTAGAAGTAAGTTTTGATGCTACGCTGAAAGATGTCTTTATGCTGGCGTTCTTTACCAGTGTCGGTTTTCAGAGCGATCTGAAAGTACTCAAACAAGGTGGACGCTCGCTCCTGTTGCTGGTGGTGTTGCTTGTGGTCATAATCTTCATGCAGAATGCTGTTCCTTTGGCAATAACTAACGCGCTTGACATCAATCCGTTGATCGGTATTGCCGCAGGAAGTATTTCGATGACGGGCGGACATGGCACGGCTGGTGGCTTCGCCAGTGTGTTGGAGGACATGGGGCTAAGTGGAGGTGGAACCATTGCCATGGCTGCTGCTACATTCGGACTGATCGCTGGCTCAATGATTGGTGGTCCTCTTGCCGAAAGAATAATAAGCAGGAAACTTACTGTAAAGCAAATGGAGGCAGATACTGACCCTGCTATGTCTGGATTCGAATCTGACGAGGCCAGCCCTCATGGGCGTGAGAAGCGTCTAAGCACCAACGAACTTGAGTTCCAGAATTACGCTAAAGCCACTTACACGATACTTCTCGTCATGGCAGGTGGCACGTTGCTCAGTTGGGTGCTAAAGCAGACAGGCATTACGTTCCCTACATATTTTGGCTCCCTCATCCTCGCCGCCATAACACGCAATGTCATGGGCCTAAGCAAGCATATCGAGCATCATCTTGATATGGACAGAATAGTCTCCGTTGGCAATATATGTCTCTCCATGTTCCTTGGAATGGCAATGATATCACTGAAACTGTGGGAGTTGCAGACACTTGCCCTGCCATTGCTGCTGATACTCTTCAGCCAGATTGTCCTTATAGCCCTGTTCGCCTACTTTGTCGCCTTCAGAGTGTTAGGCAGGGAT
The DNA here is from genome assembly GCA_045643065.1 of Prevotella sp. Taxonomy (GTDB): domain Bacteria; phylum Bacteroidota; class Bacteroidia; order Bacteroidales; family Bacteroidaceae; genus Prevotella. The sequence goes on along the minus strand of JAZUKC010000177.1, from coordinate 22,647 downwards.
TATGATGCCGCCGTCTTGGTGGCAGGCATATGCGGTTTCGGCCTTGGTGCTACTCCCAATGCCATGGCTAACATGAGTGCCGTCTGCTATAAGTACCACTATACCGTAAGACCATTCCTCATAGTCCCTATCGTGGGAGGCATGTTCAATGATATTATAAATGCAGCAGTAATCACCCTCTACCTTAACTTCCTGTGAGGATAATTCTGTTTCAAGGAGTTATAGGGAAGTTATAGGGGAGTTATTAGGGAGATAAAGGGACAATAGTAATGTCTCTATATCTACTCTTTATCTCCTTAGTAAGTTTTCTCGTTTATATAAAGGAAAAAGTGTCTTTTTCCCCCCGTTTTGCATTCAAAAGATAACAAACAGCAGCAACAGCCATGCCGTTCATGCTTGCAATACCCCATGGGACGATGTTCGCTACTGTCGCACCTGCTATCACGCCTATCACAGAGCTCCATCTTACCGTTACCTCAGGCTTATTCCCTTTGCCAACAAAATAGTCAAGGATGAGAATCATGCCGAGAGGAGGCAACGAGCAGTTAAGCATGTTCTTAATCTCTTAATTTCTTAATCTCCTAACAAGGGTTTAACACAGAGGCACGGAGTCCACAGAGTCCACAGAGATTTTTGAGGTCCATTCGGAGTTCGTGATATTCTAAAATTAGTGCATAAAAAATTCGTGTAATTCGTGTAATTCGTTGAAAATAAAGAAACGTGCTGCATAGAACTCAAAAACTCCGTGTTCTCTGTGTCCTCTGCGTCTCTGTGTTAAAAACCTCAGTTGATAATCTTTCTATACTCACAGATTATAATGAATCTTCCTTCTTCTTGCTGAATCTATTTCTTCTTCATCCAATACTCACGTTCCGGCTTATCCATCCTCTCTATGGCATAGCGAAGGGCAGTACGTGGCATTGTCGTAGCGTATTCTGCGAGGAAGTCACGCAGTTCGTCCATTCCACATTTCTTGCCCATTTCCCTCAACAGCCAACCGACAGCCTTATGCATCAGATCATGTTTATGGTCAAGATGATGACGGGCATAGCGCATGGTGTAGGACGTGTCTTTTGCCTTCAGCGTTGCCATAGTTGACACTATCGAGATACGCTGATCCCAGAGGTTATCGCTGTTAGCGAGATTGTCCATCAGACGCAGTTTTGCTTCCTTGGTTGCCTTTGACTCAACAAGCCATTTACCAAGAATCTTATAGCAACTGAGGTCAACCAGGTCCCAGTTGTTGGCGTGCTTGGTATTTGCGAGGTAGAGATTGAGGATTGCCTCCTTCTCTTCCTCACTTGCTTTTCTGTCGTTATACTGCTCCACGAGGATGAGAAACCCGCAAAGCCTCACTTCATGCCATTTGTTCACAAGCAGTTTCTGAAGCTCATGCAGCGATAGTGTACGGTATTCCTTGACGAAGGTACGTGTCTCTGGAACTTTCAATCCTAAGAACTCGTCACCTTCACCATATTGTCCCTTGCCTGTCTTGAAGAACCCCATCAGCACTTTCCTCTGCTCAGGATTCTCAAGCATCTGCATGGCAGAGATTAATTCTTCTGCTGTTTTGCCCATGTTATATTTGTTTTATTGTTAGTTATTCAACTTTCGCATGCGCTCAAGTCAAAGGTTTTGAGGTTGTTAGGTCATAGGTTTGAGGTTGCAGGTTTGAGGTTGCAGGTTTGAGGTTGCAGGTTTGAGGTTGCAGGTTTGAGGTTGTTAGGTTTGAGGTTGCAGGTTTGAGGTTTATTACTTTTGCATATAAACCTAAAACCTAAAAAGCGAAGCGACCTAAAACCTAATAACCAATGCTCTTCGGCAAGAGAGCGTCCTTCTTCGTATGCATCTTCTTCCTGTGACATGATTGGAACGTTGTAAAATGCTTTCATAGAGTCTGGATTACTCTCTGAGGGTTGATCTATCTTTCTGGGTTCTGAATACTCGTAATAACTACTCTTTGGCGTAGAAGTCTTTTTCTTACCGTTTCCACAAGAAGTCAACATTATTAGGAGTAAAACAACAGTAAATAGATGTTTCATCGTATATTGTGTTTATATTTGGTGTAATTCACATCTTTATGGCACAAAGAGTAATCCTGTGCACTGGCAATCTGCATAGTTGTTGCCGAGCAATTCCTGATAGTGAGGACAAGTGTCGCATCCCTTCCAGAACTTTTCGTCTGTAGTTAGGGCAGAGTAGGGGACAACGTTGAAACCAAGTCGTTTGTTTATCTTTATCACCGCCTCACTCTTGGTAATTCCGAATATCTTTGCGTCAGGAAACATCTCGCGACATACGTTGAATATCTCCTGCTTTATACGCATCGCCACACCCCTGCCACGATACTCCGGGCGAACAATCAACCCAGAGTTTGCTACATACTGTTCGTCCTCCCAACACTCTATGTAACAGAATCCTACGAAAGCATCTTCGTCAAGAGCTATAACCGCTTTTCCCTCGTCCATCTTCTGGGCAAGATACTTCGGATCACGCATCACGATACTATTTCCCTTTACCTTGCTTGCTTCGTAAATAGCGTTGAGGATGTCGGGGATGTATCTATGATGTGTTGCGTTTGCTTTTATGATTTGTATATCAGTTATCATTTCCTTTAAAGCTCTATCATCTGTGGACAATGGTCGCTCAATTCTTTATCCCATGAACAAAGTTCATAACTAAGGACATTCATATTCGTAAACGCATAGTCTATGAAAAATGGCATATCTTCTTTGAATTGGTGAAAGTAAGTCGCCTTTGTCTCTTTACCATACATTTCTCCTGTTAGAGTATGATAAAGACTGTGTAGCCCCAGAGAATCCATATAATCTATGCATTGCTCAAACGTACCTGTTTTCTTTGATGTCCCCGACTGATTTATGAAGCAATTATAATCTCCACAGATAAGGGTTGGGTACTTTCTGATATGCGATTCATAGTCCTTTAATGATTCAAGAAGAATCTGAGGATATGTCTTCTTTATTCCGGAAATTATGGTAGGCCATGCAGCTATTAGGAGAAAATCATCATTGACCAACAACGGTAAGATGTACTTATGCTCTTCGTTGAACCAAGGCGCAACTCTAACCTTAATGTTATCCTTCCAAATAACTCCAAGCCCTTTCCAATCACATATTGATGCTAATCCCATCCATTCCATTTCATACCCTTGTGGTAGTTGGATTTGTGATTGGACGGCACATTCTGGCAGAACCATGATATCTGCATCCATCGCAAGAACTTTATCCACCTTAGTCTGGTTGCTTCGATTTATGTTATATGACAGTATCTTCATTTTCAATTTACAAATTCAATGATTTTACAAATTCAACTTCTTTTTCTTTCATCCTTTGGCAATAATCAGAATAAGACTTTGCAGTTTTGCATATCTCAATACCAAATATAGATAAGGTTGAAAGGCTACCTTTTATGTTTTTTGTCGGAATAACTATTTGCTTATGTTCTAATGGTGATATAAAACCACCTCTTCTGGCTTTGAGAGCATTGACATAGGCAATAACTTGGTGAATGTCGTTACGGTCCACTTTTGCAACATCGTCATAACTGCCAAGTCTCTTGTACTTTGCATCAAGCACTATGTCGTCCTTGTAAAAGTCAGGATAGCGAATACCACTCTTGTCCTCAAAGAGGTATATTCCTCCCTTATGTTGTTTGTTCTGAGGATGCTTGAAGCCGTAGTCCTGAAGAATCGTATTTACATACTCTTCCCATAACCAAGCTCCATCAAAGAGTATTCCGCAGATTTCCTCTTCACTTTCTCCATATTTGACTTCTTCCATTCTGAGAATCTGCAAACAGAGACTCTGTAACGGTTGATACTCAGTGTAATATGGATGGCTCTTCATCCTGAGATTTTTGCTGATGACAGCATTTCTCTCATTCTTATCATAGGATGGTGTGTATTCAACAATGGTCTTCACATTGTCGATTGTGTCACGGTCAATGTTTAGAACAGCTATACCATACTTCTTTGATTTCATGAACTCGATAGTATGTCTGATTAACTCGGTCATACTGTTGTCATGGCTGTATTCACGAGTAGAGTAGGCTATGTTTCCAACAAAAGGGACATTGCGAGCAATGTGCCGTCCAATATCAAGAGTTCCTTTTACATTAGCATCATTGTGCTTGAAATGCTGATATTCTCTGTAAACTCCTTGTCTCAACGCTTTTTTGAGGAAGTAAGGGAACATAAACATTACAAAATCAAATACATCCTCCTGCTCATTGTTATGGTTCAGGTCGAAGAGATTAAAGGATAGCACCTTCTGCAACATATAATGAAGCAGATAGTCATCGTGTCCTTCATCAAATCTGGACTGTATCTTTATCTGAAGGTTACCTACGCCAATGAATCCCATAACATTGCCAGTCGTGATACGTACCTTCTCGGAGTCAGCAGTATTGAGAATGCTCATGACAGATGAATCGCCAACTCTATCGTCAGAAGTTTCTATGCTATAAGGGAAAATAAGAAGGTTCTCATTCTCCTTGCATAGTTGAGCGATAGTCTTGTCAGCAATAGGAAATAATGCAGAAACATCCTTGCGGTTGAATGTTCCGGCATTTGGCTGTCCTATGTTATTGTCCGTCAGGTTGATTCTCATATTCTATTCAAGTTCGTCTGATACTTCTGATGTAGTTTCTTCTGATTCTGCAAAATATGCTTTCTTGAACTTCTTCATGATGTCATTGGCCTTGCGGAATCCACGGAGATATTCTCTGAGGAGTGATTCAATGTTCATTGTCCATAGCTTATCAAAGTTGCCGTTGTTATCTGCAAGTTTTAGGAAGTAGGAAGGTCCAACCATATAAGCAGGCCCAAGACCTTCTGTATCAGCTATGGCATCATTCAAACGAGCCATCACAGCCTTGGCTTCAGTTGCACATGTTATTGTGTCGAGCATATCTTGTGTGTCTTCAGGTGTAACCTCATTCCATGTGAAGCGACGGCGCATAGCAAAGTCCATGCTTTCAACGCTACGGTCTATATCGTTCATTGTAGCGAGGATGTAAACATTCTCTGGAACATAGAAACCTTCGGCAAACATATCTGTATCAGGAACAAGGTTCTGATATTGGGTCTTCACACGAACATCCTTCTTGCCACGATAACCAGGATCTATTGCATAGAACAGTTCACCGAATATCTTGGATGCCTCACCACGGTTAATCTCATCAATGATAAAGACAAATGGTTTCTTCTCAACGTTTTTAGCTGCTTTCTTGCAGAAGTCCTTGAACACGCCATCCCTTCGTTCAAATCCCATCTGGCCATCAGCCTTCTCGATTGGACGTAAACCTTCAACAAAGTCCGTATAGTCATAAGATGGATGAAACTGTACGAAGCACATTTCTTCTTTGCTACAGCCCATCTCTTCTGCGATGGCCTGAGCCATGAATGTTTTTCCTGTGCCAGGAGCACCTGTCAAAACAAGATTCTTTGATTCCTTTAGAAGGTCTATGTAATGTTGATATTTACTTGGAGTGCTCATATTTAGTTGTTCTTTAGCGTAGTCTATGAATAAATCATCTGTTACTCTATGGATAGTTTGTCTATATGCACCTTCAAACTGAGTAAACTCTTTCTCTTTTGTTGAAATCCATTCGACTCCCAATTCATAGAATTTAATGCCTTTGGTAGCTTTTGACACAACCCGGCCTACAGCTGTGATTTTCAATGCAGATATCTTATGGTCTGACCCCTTAGTATAAGTCGATTTCAGCATGATAATGTCACCGATACAAACAGATTGAATCTCCTTGTTGATGGCATCAGTACCGACTCCCATCCATTTGTTTTCATTATAGAAATCGTCTCTTCTGTCAACTTCATCCAGAGTAAAACCAGCCATCCAATATGTCGTCTGTCTGTTTGCCGAAGAGTCATGTCTTAGTTTCTCTCGCATACACCAGAATAATGTTTGAATAGCTAAGTTATCAGGTTTAATGTCAAAGCCTTTTATCTGCTCCTTCATTAAGTCTTGAACATCTTTTCCATATTTCTCAGCAAACCGATTGATTATTTCAAGGAAATGTACATATTTACGTCCTGGCTTTTGTGCGTCAAAACCAAAATATCGACATACCAATTGGTAGATTTCATCCTTATAAAATGTATATTTTACTGGCTCATGGCATGTAAGCAATGCAGCTGCAGTTCGTTCATCATTAGCACATTGGTTCCATTCGGTTGGACAAATACTTCTCATACCAGTTTTATAGTCTGCAATTCGATTGGCAAGAGGCTTCGACTCATCAAACAAGTGAGTTACACACTTTTCAAGATCAGTTGCCTTATCTGTAAGCAACGACCTAAACACTCCATCAACACGTTCGTTGTCAATGATATTTTGCCCTCTTGTAGCTCGTACTATATCCAATTGTGATTTTCCAAATGTTTTTGCGAGAAGTTCCCACTTATACAGTTCTTCACAACCATTGAAAGGCTCACAATTGGCATACGCATCTGTAAGTCTTTTCATCAGAATTGTTCTTAGTGCCTCAACAAGTTCATCTCTCAACTGCCATTCAAAGCCGTGTTTCTTAGCATAACCTCTTTTCATCGGTATGAGCCAGAAAGCCTCGTTACCATCGGTGCCAATAATCTGGAAACGACCAAGGGTGCTACTTACCCATTTGGCAAAACCATTGATTTTTCCAATGTAATGTGAAGCCGATTCGCCATTGTTCTTTGCCACAGTAGCACATGTGGCAAGTCTGTTAGGTTCTCGTAGGAAGCAAACAAGCGAATTGAGATACTGTTCTGCTTTCGGTTGACTCAATAGTGCCAACCATTCATCTTCAGAGATGCCAATATCTCCACAGCTATATTCACCATCTACGTTGACGGTCTTGTATTTTGTTTCTATTGTCATATTACATATATATATATTCCATTGTCAAGGTATTTGTTCCCCTTGAACTATGTTTTCAAATTACAATATTTGTTGATTTGTAATCGTACAGATAGCGGTGTACGGTCGTACAGGTAGTGGTGTACAGTCGTACAGGCAGTAGTGTACAGGCGTACAGAGCATGGTGTACACGCTTAGTCGTACCAAGTCAGCAGGTCTTCGTAACTGTCGAACTCAAAGATTTCTGCCACTCCTGACTGCTTCAGGGCATCAAGTACGAACTCTTGCTCTGCTGGCGGCATGGCGATGTCGCCACGGCGACGCTCATAGAATCGGGTTCTGCCCCATTCTTGACGAAGTATGCTGACGAAGGTTGACCACTGTCCGGGCAGCATCTTTGGTTGGAATGATGAAAAGCCACGTGCGTAACGCAATGGGTTGTTGCTGCGATAGAATTTGCAAGTCTCGTCCTTGGAACAACGGTTAGGGTTGAGCATCCTCAGTTCTTCCTGGGTTTCAAGCAGCGGGTTGTAAGCTAACTGGTGCAGACAGGTCTGCGCCAGTGGACAATCGTTATGCAGACATACTGCATAACCTTGGGGCAATGTATCGTGTATTAGTTTTAGCATGATAGATATGTTTATTTTACTTCACTAAATACAAAGTTAACAATATTTTTTGATTCATTTGGCATAAAAGGACTTCAGAACAAAAAAAATATAATAATTTAACACAAAGTATAAATAGAGTTACTGCTCAGGTTCCTTGTTCTAAGAGAGTGCTGAGTAGTTGCTACTGCTGAATAAATTGTTAAATCTATATAAATAGATATTAAATGCTGTAATTTTCAGACCGTTTCACTGTCTTTTACAAAACTAAGTAGTAACTTTGCATAAATTTTACATGTGTGTGCGTACATAAATATATATGATTCAACAAAAAGAATACATACAACTCAAGGCTTATGCCAGGCAGTATGGGGCATTCATGGGGCTGATATGGATACTCAGCTTCGCTTGCTTCGTGGGCAGCGTTAAGGAACCAATGCTCTCCTTCGCCTTCGATTTCTCCATCATTCTCATACCGTTCCTTGCCGGATTCTTCGTGCGACAGTATCGCGATGGGGTAGTGGGAGGATTCATCTCGTTCCGTAGGGCGTTCGGCTTCTCCATGTTCATCTTCTTCTATGCCACCCTCCTCCTCGCCATTGCACAATGGGCCTACTTCCAGTATCTGGACGGAGGAATGATCGTTGGCAACATGATGAAGATTATCTCCACGCCAGAGTATGAGGAGGTGTTCAAGGCAAACCAGATAGACAAGGCGCAGCTGCAGGCACAGCTTCAGCAGTTGGCAGAGTCAAGGCCGATAGACTTTGCGCTGGCGTTTATGTGGCTCAACATCTTTGCTGGCATCGTCATCAGCTGGATAGTGGCGCTGTTCGCAAAACGCTCGCGTAAGTGAATTTATCAACGAATTACACGGATTACCCGGAAACCATGCGGTGTGTTTTGGGTTATCAACGAATTACACGGATTACACGGATTTTTTTTTAACACGGAGGCACGGAGGACACGGAGATTTTTAAGGTCTATGCAGTGTGTGTGTGTGTTTCAACGAATTACACGGATTACACGGAAACCATGCAGGGTGTCTCTTACGAAATTGAATATAAACAATACGATATAGAATTATGTTGAATATCTCTGTTATTATACCTCTCTTCAATGAGGAAGAGTCTTTGCCCGAACTCTATGCGTGGATTGCACGCGTGTGCAACAGCAACGGACTCTCTTATGAGGTGATATTTGTAAACGATGGCTCTACTGACCATTCTTGGGACGTGATAGAGCAACTTGCTAAGGAACATGCTGAGGTTAAAGGCATTAAGTTCCGAAGAAACTATGGCAAGTCGCCTGCGCTCTATTGCGGATTTGAACAGGCAGAGGGCGATGTGGTGATAACGATGGACGCCGATCTGCAGGATTCGCCTGACGAGATACCTGGTCTTTACAGCATGATCGTAGATGAAGGCTACGACTTGGTGTCTGGCTACAAGATGAACAGAAAGAAGGGCGACCCGCTGTCGAAGACCATACCTACGAAACTGTTCAATGCGACGGCACGTAAGGTGTCGGGCATACATAACCTCCATGACTTCAACTGCGGACTGAAGGCTTATCGCAAGGACGTGGTGAAGAACATCGAGGTGTATGGCGAGATGCACCGATACATTCCTTATCTGGCAAAGAATGCTGGCTTCGACAAGATTGGCGAGAAGCAGGTTCACCATCAGGCACGTAAGTACGGAGAGTCGAAGTTCATGGGGTGGAACAGATTCGTAAACGGATACCTCGACCTGATGACACTGTGGTTCCTCTCAACCTTCGGACGCAAGCCAATGCATGTGTTCGGATTCCTCGGTACGCTCATGTTCCTGGTCGGTTTCATCTCGGTCATCGCCATTGGCGTGGATAAGCTCTATTGCCTGTCAAACGGCATACCACAGCGTCTCGTCACCGATTCGCCGTTCTTCTATATCTCACTGACAATGATGATGATAGGTACACAGTTGTTCCTCGCCGGATTCATTGGCGACCTCATCTCGCGCAATTCGCAGGGACGCAACGACTATCAGATAGAGAAAAGGGTGTAAGATGAAGCGACACATATTAATCATATTGTCATTGCTCGTTGCGGCAGTAGCCATGGCACAAGAGGAAACCATTGCCGACGCACTCGCTCAGCAGAAGAAGGAACCGCTGTTCCGTAACGTGGCTGTGGGCGTAGATGTGATAGGAGCTGCCATGAGGACGTTTGGCGACCAGGGCGACTATCAGGCTACGGTAACGGCTGCCATGAAGGGTGGCTTCTTCCCTGTGGTAGAGATAGGCATGGGTAAGTCTGACAAGCACGATACGGAACTCTATCCTGCGTATAAGTCAAGCGGAATGTTCGGCAAAATCGGTGTTGACTATAACATGCTGAACAACAAGAAGGATGACTATCGCCTGACGATAGGTGCACGATACGGCATCACACACTTTGACTCTGAGGCAACGACGTTCATCGATAGTCTTAGGACTGATGTCACTACGCTCAGCGAGACCTGTACCGTCCACACGCTGGAACTCGTGGCTGGTGTCGATGCTAAGGTGTGGGGACCACTCCACATGGGATGGTCGCTACGTTACCGCCGTCGTCTCAAGAATACGGATTATGTAAACGTGCCAATCTATGCCCCTGGCTATGGCAATGTCTATGACGACGTTACTTTCATGGCATTATACACAATATCACTTCAATTCTGATGGATAGGAAAAAGAAACTTGTCTGGCAGTTGCCTGCTCTGGCATTGCTCGTAATCGGTACAATATTTGTCATCAGGCAGCAGCGCTCTATGCCGTATCAGCATGATGAGGGCATCGTGTTCGGTACGTTCTATAGCATAACGTATCAGCACGAAAGAGACCTGAAGACTGAGATTGAGGCTGAGCTGAAGCGTGTGGACCATGCTTTGTCGCCGTTCAACAAGGAGTCGATAATCACCGCTGTGAACAACAATCGTCCTGCCCAGCTTGACGATATGTTCCTCTATGTCTTCGACTTGGCAAAGCAGATATCGAAAGAGACTGACGGTGCGTTCGACATAACAGTCGCTCCGCTGGTTAATGCGTGGGGCTTTGGTTTTAAGAACGACTGTCCGCCTACTCAGCACGCTATTGATTCCTTGCGCCAGATTATAGGCTACGACAAGGTTAGGCTTGTAGGAAAGGCGGTGAAGAAGGACGATCCGAGGATAATGCTCGACTGTTCTGCCATCGCTAAGGGCTATGGTTCAGACGTTGTGGCAAGATACCTTAAGAGCCAGGGTGTGAAGAATTTTATGGTAGAGATAGGTGGTGAAATCGTTACCTGTGGTGTTAACCCACGAAGGGTGCCATGGAGCATTGGCGTGGAGAAACCTGTTGATGACAGTGTGGCAACGAATAACCGCATCATGACCACGCTCAACGTGACGGACATCGCCATGGCAACAAGTGGCAACTACCGTAACTTCTACTACAAGGACGGCAAGAAGTATGCGCATACGATAGATCCAAAGACTGGTAAACCTGTACAGCATAGCATTCTCTCGGCAACGGTGCTTGCAAAGGAGTGTGCAACGGCCGATGCCTACGCCACTTCGTTCATGGTCATGGGACTGGAAAAGGCGAAGGCGCTATTGGCGAAACATCCTGAACTGCAGGCGTATTTCATATATGACGACAACGGGAAGTTCAATGTTTGGCAGACGGAGGGACTGAATGCAACTGTACGATAAACTCCTTGGGCTTCCTCTCTTTCAGGGCATGAGTAGCAGCGACCTGCAGGGCGTTGTTTCTAACGTGAAGATTGGATTTCTGAAATACAAGCGTAACGACACGATTGTAGAGGCAGGGCAACAGTGCCGCAGTCTTCTCTTCCTGCTTGATGGTGATGTGGACGTGGTGTCTTCGTCGGCAGATCATTCGTATCGTGTGACAGAGTCATTACCTGCTCCGTCGCTCATAGAGCCAGAGCGACTGTTCGGACTGACGCAGCATTACTTCCGTACATACAAGACGCGTTCTCTGTGCCATCTGTTGTCTATAGGCAAGGATGATGTCATAAAACTATCAACGGAGTACATGGTGTTTCGTCTGAACATGCTGAACATTCTGTCAACGCAGTCGCAGCGTCAGCAAAGATTCCTATGGCAGCATTACGGTGACAGCACTCGCAGCAGGATAATAAAGTTCCTGCGTCAGCATTGCTCGTTGCCCTCAGGTCAGAAGGTGTTCCACATAAAGATGCAAAGTCTTGCCGACGAGATAAATGACTCAAGGCTGGATGTCTCCATAGCATTGAACAGTATGCACGAAGAGCAACTGATAGTCCTACAGCGCGGAATAATAACCGTCCCAAAGATGGAGTTGCTGCGATAGTATAAGAATAAAGAACTACTAAGGATTAACACAAAGACATAGAAGACATTTTATACAACAAGATCATGGCAGAACATTTATACATAGCGGAAGGAACTAAGGCAGAGAAGTATGAGACTCTCTTGCCACAGATAGAAGCCATCGTCAGTGGCGAGGAAGATGTCATTGCCAACATGGCAAATGTGGCAGCTGTAATCCATGAGACGTTCGGCTTCTGGTGGACAGGCTTCTATCGTGTGCTGCAAGGCGAACTGGTCTTAGGACCATTCCAAGGACCGTTGGCATGCACACGTATTAGGATAGGTAAGGGCGTTTGTGGCACTTGCTGGCAACAGAAGCAGACGCAGGTAGTGCCTGATGTAGAACTGTTCCCTGGACACATTGCCTGTTCGTCAGCATCAAGAAGTGAAATCGTTGTGCCTCTCATGATTGACGGTGAGGTTATTGCCGTCATGGACATAGATAGTGCCGAACTCAATACTTTCGACGAACAGGATAAGCATTATCTTGAAAAGGTAGCAGAGATTATTTGCAACCAGATTAAAAGTAATAACTAAATATTAACAACAAACAAAACAAGAAAAACTATGGTACGTCACGTAATTTTATGGAAGCTCAAGGATGAGCTGACCGCAGATGAAAAGAAATCAGTAAAGGAAGGCATTAAGGTTGGTCTTGAAGGACTGCTTGGTCAGGTTCCTGGACTTGTTGAGGTTAAGGTTTACATTGACGGTCGTCTTGACTCGTCGAACGCAGACGTAATGCTCGACTGTGTACTCGAGAACGAAGAGGCTCTGAAGGGCTATGCCATACATCCAGCACATGTTGCTGTTGCTGACGGTAAGGTTCGCCCATACACATCAGTAAGAACATGTCTTGACTTTGAATATTAAACTAATGAAGATGAAAAGATATTTCTCACTGGCTGTTGCCTTCATGGCAATAATGCTGGCATTCACATCCTGCCAGACGAAGCAGTCGGCTATCAGCGACCTTCGCCAACTCTCTCAGGAAATGCAGATGTACGGTAGCAACTACAGCATAAACGACTGGAAGGAAGCTGGACAGCGCTACTATGACATCAACAAGCGCATCAAGAAGCATACTGGCGACTACACCAACGATGAGGTGCAGGAGATTAGTGAACTGAACGGTAAGTGTGTACGCAGCTTCACTGAGGGTGCTGTAACAAAGGTACAGGGGGCAGTAGGTGCCCTAAAGTCATTTATCGACGGATTCTTGAAGTAAACAAAGCTTTTACCGGACCAATAATCAACAAATAACAAGCCCCAAAGTGGATATCCACTTTGGGGCTTTTAATATTAATATGGTGTTGCGTTTACTTCAACGCATCAATGAAATGCTGTGATACCTGTCGCATCAGATGACGGCGAGTGTTTCCACCATAGATTGAGTGATTGCGATTGGTATAGAGAATCTCACGGAAGTCCTTGTCTGCCTGTACCAATGCCTCGCTGTATTCGTAGGTGTTCTGTGGGTGAACGTTGTCGTCTGCTGTGCCATGCATGATAAGCAGTTTGCCATGAAGCTGAGCAGCACGTGATATTGGGTTAGTAGAGTAACCATCAGGATTCTCACGAGGAGTGCGCATGTAGCGTTCTGTATAGATAGAGTCGTAGAACTTCCAGTTGGTAGGAGGAGCAATAGCAACGCCTGCATAGAACACTCCACGACCTTCACTCATGGACATCAGAGTATTGAATCCGCCATAGCTCCATCCCCAGATGCCTATATGGTCTTTGTCAACATACGACTGCTGCCCAAGCCATAATGCTGTCTCTACCTGATCCTTTGCCTCAAGAACACCGAGATTCAGGTATGTACACTTCTCGAAATCTACACCCCTATAGCCTGTGCCACGACCATCGACAGAGACAACGATGAAACCGAGTGAGCAGAGGTAGGCATCGTAAATGGCACCTTCACCCAACGAACCCATGCTCCAACTGTTGCGTACCTGCTGAGAACCAGGACCACCGTACTGATGCATTATGACAGGATAACGCTTTGAAGGATTGAAGTTAGATGGCTTAATCATGTATCCGTTCAGTTCTACGCCCTCTGATGTCTTGAAAGTGAAGAACTCGCGTATAGGCATGTCGTACTGCTTCAAGGTGTTTATGAGTTCCTTGTTGTCAACAAGCACAGCCAGTTGCTTTCCCTGATTGGTGTTTGAAGTGCAAACGTAAGGAGTGTTACGATCGCTCCATGTGTTGAAGAAGTATGCAAAGGTAGCAGAGAACGAAGCATTGTTTGTACCGTCCTGAGTAGAGAGACGGTCAGTCTTGCCGTTCTTGTGTGCTACATAGATGTGGCGAGTGAGAGGTGTTGTTGCAGCCTGGTAGTAGATGTCGCCAGTCTTTGCGTCATAGCCATAAGCAGCAGTGATGTCAATGTTGGCAGGACATACGGAACGTACTAAGGTTCCGTTCATTGTGTAGAGATACAGATGTCTGTATCCATCACGGTCAGAGAGGTACATGATGTGTCCGTCTGTAACCTGCATACCAGAATAAGAAGCCTCAGGAACATACTTTGCAACTTCCTCGTTGATAATCAGTTGCGACAGCGTAGAGCGGGGATTAACAGCATAGACACACATCTTGTCCTGATGACGATTGAGAGTAACGTACAGCACCTTCTGGGCATCATTGGTAGGGAAGAGGCGGCAGATGTATCCATCATTGTCAAGAGGAACCTGAAGCTGCTCTATCTTCTTTGACTTAATGTCGAAACTCCATGCAGAAACATTAGCATTTTGCTGACCTGCCTTAGGGTACTTGTAAGTGTATTCGCCAGGATAGTCGGCATACTGGTTGCGCTCTGGTCTTAAACCCTTATGGAGTTGCAAAGAGTATGTAGGAACATCCTTTTCGTTATATTTAATCCAGCAGATCTGTGAATTGTCTGCTGTGAAGCACAATGAAGTGTCAAAGCCAAATTCTTCCTCATTAACCCAATCAGGTATTCCGTTTATCACTTCGTTTCGCTTTCCGTCCTTAGTAACCTGACTCTCTGCGTTATCGTAGAGCAACTTAACGAGGAAGATGTTGTTGTCGCGTACAAAGGCAACGAGATTGCCGTCAGGACTCCATACAGGAGACTGCTGAGGACCATAGTCAGAAAGGCGTGAAAGCTGTTTACTCCTTATATTATATATATACCAATCGGCAGTAAACGAATGTCTGTAGATAGGACTGATGTTTGTAGCAAGCAGAATCTGCGATGCGTCTGGCGAAAGGATGAATGAACTTACATTGCTGATCTTCTCACCAATAGCTACAGCAGGATCGAAAAGCGTCTGGGTTTGCTTACCGTTCTTATAGCTGTAAGCCTGAACCTTACCATCCTGAAGGCATGCATACTGTTCACCGTCAGGCATAGGAGTGACGGAGTGGTGACGCTTTGCGTAGAATGTGCCTTTTGTGATGTCGTCGATAGTTACAGGTACTGTTGCTATTGCTGCCATAGATACTAACATTTGCAGTAATGACAATATGAGTAGTTTCTTCATAAATATTAAGGGTTAAGAGGTTCGAGTGTTAGGGGTGAGAGGTAGGGTAGGGAGTGTCTATTTCGATATGCTGAGATAGTTATCCCATGAAAGTTTAGGGTTTGATTTCTTGAATGCTTCCGCCTTCTTGGCGTGAGACATGTTGAAGAATTTCTTGCCCATAGCAGTATTTACTACATGCATGATTCTGCCAATATGCTCATCGCGCACCTCCTGAGGAGAGTTGTCGAAGTCCTGAAGCGGATAGAGCGATACCAGATAGAAGAGGAGGCAATCAGGAACGATATTCTCACGAGTCATAGTCTCTCGCTGGCGGTCAGTATAGAAACGCATATAGCCAGAGTAGTTGTTTCCGAGATACTTATCAAGGCTGATACCTACGATGCTGTCTCCTACGATGATGCTTTGACCGAGAGCACCAATCTGAGTGTAAACCTCAGGCACATGCAGGTGTGGCAGCATCTTTTTCAGTTGTCTGAAGGACTTGGTCAGTTGCTCGTTAAGGTCATTTACGGAAGCATACTGTACGTCAACCTCGCGTATAATGTGCTGAAGCGTAGTGTCCTGATAGAATTTAAGATACTTCTCGTTGATATCTGCCTGGTCAACCGTACCGAGTTGAAGAACGTTCTCAATGAGAGTACGTGTCTCTATCGGATAGTTAGTGTTCATGTTCTGCAGAGCAGAGAAATCAGCATTAGTAAGGAATCGACTCTGAAGGCGATCATATCGTTCTATAGAAACGACGATGTCGCCATTGCTCTCCTGGTTGTTGTTCCAGAAATGCATCTGACATGCCCAAAGCAAATTCAGGCATATAATGAGGAGCAATATGTTAAGAGTCTTGTTCAATTATTGATATTTTATATTAATTTTGTGCAAAATTACACAAATTTATTAACATATCCAAGAAAAAGACTCATTTTCTTTTAATTATTGTGAATTTTATATAAATTTACCCTTGAACTAAGAGATAAATTGTTAAAATTCTATTCTTATAGTGAAAAGAAAGTATGCGTAGCCACATTCGGTTGTACGCATACTTTCTCTATTGCATTGTCTATAGTTTATTCTGCTGTCAGTTCAACGATTTCGTCTCCTATACGTGCAGGCTCATGCTGACGAATGAACTCTAGAAGAAGCTGCATAGCAGAGTCAACTGCGTTTTCGATGTTTCTTTCACGACCTTCGTCCTCAGTGAGTTTCAGAGTAACCTGCTCGTCTTTGTTGCCACATGCCAACCAGATTGTACCGACAGGAACACCGTCAGCACCACCAGGACCAGCAAAGCCTGTTGCTGATATTGCATAGTCAACATTGAGTACGTCGATTACGCCTTTAACCATCTGTATAGCCACTTCCTCGCAAACAGCTGTCTTCTCAGCAATAACGTCAGCATCAACTTTCAGAACATCAATCTTTATCTGGTCGCTATAGCTTACTATGCCACCTTTGAAGTAATCAGAAGCTCCAGGTACGAGTGTTATGGCAGAAGCAATCATGCCAGATGTGCAGCTCTCTGCTGTTCCTACTGTCTTTTCTGACTCATAAAGCAAAGAAAGGAGTTCCTTGCTAAGTACTTTCTTTTCGAATTCCATGTTAAATGATTTTGTTTTATCTTATTCTTTATTTGTTTTCTTGTATTTGGCAAATGAATATGAATACCGTTGTTAACTGCAGATAGTTAACTGAACGTTACCTTCGAGAATGCAGGAGCATCAATAGGGCAGAATTCCTTGTCCTTGTATTTGTATGCTCCGACAATGCCTATCATGGCAGCATTGTCTGTTGTGTAAGAGAACTTAGGAATGTATATTGTCCATCCGAATCTGCGTGCATAATCATGGAAGGCGTTACGCAGACCGTTGTTGGCCGATACACCTCCAGCCACAGCAACATGCTTTATGCCTGTCTGCTTTACAGCCAGTTTGAGTTTCTTCATTAGTATGTCAACAATGGTCCACTCAAGAGATGCTGCGATGTCCTCCTTGTGATGCTCTATGAAGTCAGGATCATCTGCTATCCATTTACGCATATTGTAAAGGAACGAAGTCTTAAGACCAGAGAAAGAGTAGTCAAGACCAGGTATGTGAGGTTCAGAGAACTGGTATGCCTTAGGATTTCCCTGACGTGCCAACTTATCAATGATAGGTCCACCAGGATAACCAAGTCCCATCACTTTCGAACATTTGTCAATAGCTTCGCCAGCAGCATCGTCGATGGTCTGTCCTAACACCTCCATATCGTTGTATGCATTCACCTTGACAATCTGTGAGTTGCCACCACTTACCAGCAAGCAGAGGAATGGCAAAGGAGGTTGCTGAGTGTCATCGTCAGCCTCTTTTATGAAATGAGCCATAACGTGACCTTGCAAGTGGTTGACATCAATGAGAGGAATGCCAAGTGAGCGAGCCATGCCCTTGGCAAAGTTTACACCTACGAGCAATGAACCCATAAGACCAGGACCACGTGTAAAGGCAATGGCAGACAACTGCTCTCGCTCTATGCCTGCTCTTTTAAGTGCTGCGTCAACCACAGGCACCACATTCTGCTGATGAGCCCTTGATGCTAACTCAGGCACAACGCCACCGTATTCTTCGTGTACTTTCTGCGAAGCAGTAACATTGCTCAGAAGCACACCATTCTTGAGTACAGCAGCCGATGTGTCGTCGCAAGAACTCTCTATGGCAAGGATTATGATATCTTCGTTATTCATCTTAGGTACTAATACGTTAGAATTTCTACGCCGTGCTCAGTCATCACGAGAGTATGTTCCCATTGTGCAGAAGGCAGTTCGTCTTCGGTTATCACTTCCCATCCGAATGGATCGTCAGCATCAATGAAGACCTTGTATGTGCCCATGTTTATCATTGGCTCAATAGTGAACACCATACCTGGGACAAGCAGCATGCCTGTGCCTTTCTTGCCATAATGAGCTACCTCTGGATCCTCATGGAACTGAAGTCCAACGCCATGTCCACACAGGTCGCGTACAACTCCATACTTATACTTGTGAGCATGCTTCTGAATAGCGTTGCCGATATCTCCGACGAAGCAATAAGGCTTTGCTGCCTCCATGCCTATCTCAAGACACTCCTTTGCAACACGCACCAGCTGTTCTTTCTCTGGAGTAGTCTTTCCTCCAACGATAAACATACGGGAAGCATCAGCATAGTATCCGTCAAGAATCGTTGTGAAGTCAACATTCACGATGTCGCCTTCCTCAAGAAACTCTGTAGGCTTTGGAATACCGTGGCATACGCACTCGTTAATACTTACGCATACGGACTTAGGAAATCCTTCGTAGTTAAGACATGCAGGAATAGCATTATGCTCCTTGCATACTGCCATGCAGACGTCATCAATCATCTGGGTAGTGATGCCTGGGCGTATCATCGCTGCAACAGCATCGAGTACAGCAGTGTTTACAACACCCGCACGACGAATGCCTTCTATTTGCTCTGGTGTCTTGATAAGGTCACGACTTGGCACCGACTTGCTTCTATTCTGCCAATAGAGTATCTGCTTGTCCATCTCGGTCAACTCCTGACCTGGGATTATGGACCATCTGCGTTTCTTGTTGTTTCCCATCTATCAATTACTTTTTCTGCAGACGAATGCCGAGCTGCATGCCGTTGAACTGCTTCATGAGGGTTGTTATTGAACTTACCTGAGCGTTGTTGCTATTGGCACCAAGACCTTGCATGAATGTCATGATCTTAGTGGCGTCGCCAGCAATAACAAGTGAACCGTTATCCAACTGAGGAGTAAGTTTGCTTGCAGCATTCTGACCGTCAAATGTCATCTGTACACTCTGACCAGAGATGGTGTACTTGCCAGTGATGTTCTTTCCCTTGACGTTGGCTACGAATGTTTTATCCTTGTTGAACGTGATAGACGTGTTGCCGCTTGTTATGCCGTAGTTGTTGAGGTAAGTCTGCATTTTATTCTCTATACCTGAACTTGCAACAGTACCACCAAGCTTAGAGAGAGCATTCTCGCTTGTGAATATTACAGCAGGGCTCTGATAAACCCATGTACCAAGAATCTGCGACTCAGTAGGGATAAGTTTGCTGGAGAGAATTCCGAGCAGTACCTGTCCCAATGAACCAACGTTGCTTGCTTGTGCTGCACCTGCGGTTGATGTGTTCTGATTGCCTGCCGCTGGCATCATATTGCCACACGAACTAAGGCTTAAGAGCATTGCTGCCATTGCAGCAGCAGATAGAAATTTTACTTTCATGTTATGATATTGTGATTTTGTTTCGTTGCGTGATTATTGATTGAGAGTGCAAAGTTACTACTTTTTTCTCAAACTGCCTAATTAATAATGTTTAAAACATAAATTATAAAGTCTTTTTAGTTAATTAAAGTTAAGTACAAGTAAATAGTTCACTCATAATAGTGTGTAATTCAAGAATTATTTCTACCTTTGCACCCGCAAAACAGAAAGCCGCATGGTTTTTTACCAATCCAAAAGTATATGGTGCGTTGGATGAGCGGTTTAGTCTCTGGTCTGCAAAACCAGCTAGGGCGGTTCGACTCCGCCACGCACCTCACAACGTAGATATCGTAAAGGTATCTACGTTTTTTTTATTCTAAAGAAATGATGTCGAACTCTACAATTTCATATAGGCCTCATAATCCTGGGCATAACTATTATGACAAAGGTATATATCTGATTACCCTTGTAGTGGGCTCACGTGACCCATTGCTCAGTTCCCTAAACATGGATGTTAAGCATCCAGCGGTGTCCTTGTCGCAGACTGGCATTATTGTGACTGATGAATGGGAAAAGACAGCTGTCATACAGAAGCAGAAAAATCGCAATATCAAGATTCTGGCTCAAGTTGCCATGCCCGACCATTGGCATGGAGTAATCTCCGTAGAACGACGCATGGATATAAGCCTTGGCGCAATAATCAATGCTTTTAAGAGTGTTTGCACAAGTCGCTGGCGCAAAGAGGTGACTGGCTATGTGCAAACGCCGTGCACGGCAACTATGATCAGACACATGAGCAAAGACAGCAGGCGTACTTACTATGCCACTCGTCCCCGCATTGAGCGCCCCCTCTTCGACGATGACTACGACGACACCATTTGCCTTGATGACGAACACCGCCGCCGCATGGTGGCATATGTAATTGACAACCCTCGCCGTGCCATCTATCGACGCCTATTCCCACAGTTCATGCAACGCCAGCTGCATGTAGTCATTGGTGGGCAAGACTATGCCGCCTTCGGCAATCTCTTCTTGCTGCGATGGGCAAGGAAGCTACAAGTGTTCTGCCACCGCAAAGCACGATTGCATCAACTGACGGATGCCGAACGGCAGCAGTATGGATACACATACGCTGCATCAACAGAACTTACCACCAGCGTCCCATACGAACAGACTGCCGATTACCACCAACTGCACGAAACGCTTGTTGCAGAAGTCTTGAATGGTGCCACCGTCGTTGTTACCCCTGGCATATCTAAAGGCGAGCTATTGATTAAGAATGAATGTCTGGAACGTGGCTACCCACTCATCCATCTTCAGAAAGAACCCATCGGTAGCTATTGGAAACCTGAGCAATCTCGTTTCAACGCCTGTATCAACGGTTCCCTACTAATCCTCTCTCCGTGGCATCTTGACAACATGAATACGTCAGAATCTGTGCCGTCCAACACCGACTACTCCCGCTTCCATAACCTCAACACCCTTGCCGCAGAAATCTGCACCTTCGAAGGCGATGCCAGGATTGTGAAGGAGTGATAAGCAAAAAAAACAGAAAAGTGCTTGCATTATTCATGAATAATGATTAACTTTGCAGCATTGAATATAGAAATTTTACAAAACATCATAACAACGCCAATAATCATGTGGTTCTACATCTTCTGCATATTCATCGGACTGTTAGCCTTCGATTTCACCGACTGGACTAACTATGCCCTCCTGGCATTCGGCATCTTCTTCTATTGGATAAACCAGAAGTTTGCCAACTGGCTTGGTGACAAATTTGAGGATTTCCTCTATAAATAACAAGACTGATATCACCCGAGTGCGCTAAAGATGATGGCTAATATTAAACAAACTCCTAAAGTTTATATGGAGCATAAAGGTTATATCCGTTCCATGTTGTAGGAGGTTTTGGTATGGATACCGAGTCAAATAATAATGTATCAGCATATTTATTACCGACTTTTCTCAAAAATATCAGGGGAGGTCGGTAATTTTTATTTCTAAGCTGAGGTTTATTCATACTTTTTTCGTAACTTTGCGAAAGAACCATATTAGTATTGATTATTTATGAAATTGACAAGAGAAGAATTTGAAAAATCAGAAATCTACAAGCTTCTGGATGAGTGGGTAGAGCAGCATGTTATACAAGATTATGCTGAGCCAGGTCGCTATATAGATGAAGGTGAAACTTGGGTTGAGGATAAGTTTGACGAAGAGGGTTTCAAAACAGCAAAGCAATCGTGCTATGATGAGGCATGGAGGTTGTATAAACAGTTTAAGGAGAGTGGTGATGTCAACATAAGCAAATATCTTGGCACTCCTAATTCTGACTGCGTAACAATATCAGCCATAATGTTTGCAATTATCATTGAGGACTATCCCAACATCAAACCTATTTTGGGTAACCCTCATCTTGCCTTCAGATCGCATGTAGATAGCTTAACCAGACTCTTCATGGAATGCACTTGCTTAGACGAATGGCTAAAATTGTATGCCCAGTTTTATCCGTTTGCGTTTCGCAACAGACTTCCAAAACTATTCCAGGGTGAAAGAGCAATGGAGGTGCTCAATGCTTTTCGAAAGGCGGGCTATCTTGATTTTGAATATAAGCCAGTGAAGGCAAAAATTAGGAACAATAATGTGGCAGCAATTCTATGTGATGTCATAAATTATCGTATTACAAGAATAGATGGCAATGTGAAATGGAAACAAGTGGGAGATTATTGGGGTATATCAAACTTCAAACAGTATTACTATAGAGCTGGTGACTGGAAGGATATAGGGGAAACAAGAGAAAGGATGCTTAAAGTAATAGATTGATAAACAGATTATTAGAAAATAGTAGGCACTGGAGTAGGCAATACTCTGGTGCCTTTTTCGTGTTCGCCCAGCACGAACGTATTCTAACGGGTGCAAGTCCCCAAGCCGCCCTGACAGTGGGAAGGCTACAGCCGAAAGCAAGGGTGTCCATCGTGAGTTGGAATCTGAAGGAAGCCGTAGGCAAACATCTGACCCGACGTACAGAAACTTGATACCAAGGCT
>JAZUKC010000176.1:0-2574 GCA_045643065.1 Prevotella sp. | reverse complement strand
ACTATGGCTTCTACGCCATCTACCTGAAGGAGAACAAGGGTTGCAAACTTTCATACGGTCGCACGGAATATGACTTCGACGAGATGACCGTGACAAGTTTTGCACCAGGTCAAGTGGTAACAGTAGAACCTAACCCTGAGGTGCCATTTGCTAAATACATCGGTTTGGTTTTCCATCCCGATCTTCTTAACCGCACTTCATTGGGCAAGCAGATGAGCCGTTATGAGTTCTTCGATTATACCAGCAACGAGGCACTTCATCTCTCCGCACAGGAGGTGGAAATCTTCAAGGGGGTTCTTGCTATGATAGAGCAGGAGCTGCATCATGCCATTGATAAGCATACACGCGAATTGGTGGTAAGTCACATCGAACTCCTTCTCAACTATTGCCTACGTTTCTACGATCGTCAGTTCATCACTCGTGAGGAAATCAATCATTCTGTGGTAAAGAAATTCCTATCCCTTCTCGACGAATTCATTGCCGGCAAAGCAGAGCATGAAGGTTTGCCTACAGTTGCATACTTTGCCGACAAGTGCTGTCTTTCAACAGGTTACTTTGGCACATTGGTAAAGACTGAAACAGGTCGCACAGCCAAAGACCTCATCAATGACCGCATCCTTGCAAAGGCAAAAGAGTTGCTAAGTTCCCTCCCCCCTGGGGGGAAGTCGGAGGGGGCTTCTCTTTCGGTTAGCCAAGTCAGCCAACGTCTCGGCTTTGAATATCCACAACACTTCGTCCGCTTCTTCAAGGCTCTTACAGGAAAGACACCTACGCAATGGAGAGCGACGTAATGGCATGTACAATAATCCTCATCAGCAAATAATACAAATGCCGATGAGGACTTTTTTTTTGCAAATCCAAAATAATGGTTAAAACTCCCAAAATTTGGGTATGACATAATATAAATAATGTGAGTAACTTTGCACCCGAAATGAAAACATTATTTATACTTGCGCTATCGGCATTGTCACTTCTTACCAGCGCACAAAACAAGACAACAAGTATGACAGAACAGAACATCACCCTCACTCAGGAGTGGGACAAAACTTTCGCATTGAGCGAAAAGGTTAATCACGAGAAGGTTACTTTCAAGACGAAGTATGGATTTACCATTGTTGCTGACCTCTACACCCCTTCGGAAAGTTCAAACGGTTTCAATGGTTCAAACGGTTTCAAGTATCCAGCTCTCGCTGTCTGTGGTCCTTTCGGTGCTGTCAAGGAGCAGTGCTCTGGCTTTTATGCCATGACAATGGCTGAGCGTGGTTTCATCACATTGGCTTTTGACCCTTCTTTCACAGGCGAATCGTCGGGCAAACCTCGTCGCACAACTTCTCCTGACATCAATACTGAGGACTTACTTGCTGCCGTTGACTATCTCTCCATGCGTGAGGATGTTGACGCAGAGAAGATAGGCATCATAGGCATCTGCGGTTGGGGTGGCATTGCTCTAAATGCCGCTGCCATCGACCCACGCATCAAGGCAACTGCCGTGATGACAATGTACGATATGAGTCGCGTGAACGGCAATGGCTATTTCGATGCCGACAATAGTGAGGAAGCTCGTTTCGCTGCTCGCAAGGCTCTTGCCGCAGAACGAATGAATGCAGCACAGACAGGCAATACGACTGCTGGTGGTGGCGTTGTTGACCCATTGCCAGAGGACGCTCCTCAGTTCGTAAAAGATTACTACAACTACTACAAGACACAGCGTGGCTATCACGTTCGCTCAGGCAATTCAAACGACGGTTGGCACACTTTCGGTTGTCAAGCATACGCCAACACTCGCTTCCTTTATTATATCAATGAGATTCGCAATGCCGTGCTCATCGTCCATGGTGAAAAGGCTCATTCACGCTACTTCGGCGAGAATGCTTTCAAGTACATGATGAACGGAAAGGCAGAGGGTTATGATGCTGTTCGCAAACCTAATCCAAACCCAGATAACAAGGAACTTCTCATCATCCCTGGCGCTTCCCATTGCGACCTATACGATGGCGGCAAGGATAAGGTTATTCCTTGGGATAAATTGGATGTATTTTTCAAAAAAAACTTGAAGTAATGCAATGCATAAAAAGATAGATTATCAAAATGAAGAACTATATTTCAAATCTTTATATTGCTATCATGGCAATGGTTTTGATGGCATGCCAAAGCGAGTATGCTAATGCAATGCCTCCTCCGAATAAAGAACAATCAAATATAACTATGATTCTGAAAGTAAACAATAGCACATTGGCAGTGAAGCTTGCAGACAATGCTGCAACAAAGGCATTGGTTGAACGATTGAAAGGTGGCGCGGTGACATACAATGCTCATGACTACGGCGGTTTTGAGAAGGTGGGCGCACTCGGTTTCTCGCTTCCCTCCAACGACACCCACATTACCACAGAGCCAGGCGACATCATGCTTTACACCAGCAACCAGCTTTGCATCTTCTTCGACAGCAACTCATGGGAATACACTCCCATTGGCAAGATTGAGGGCATGACCAAGCAGCAAATGAAGGATGCCTTCGGTACAGGTGAAGTTAGCATAACCCTTTCTCTTGACAACTCTACAGGTATCATCTCTGCT
>JAZUKC010000175.1:0-8042 GCA_045643065.1 Prevotella sp. | reverse complement strand
CGCATTGCTCAAGAAGAATTACGATGGTTATCATTTTTCCAGAAACAGCAAGGATGTATATGCACCATTCAGTTTGCTGAGAGCATTAAGTAAGGGAACAACAGACCACTACTGGTTCGAGTCGGGCACCACCACCTCACTGATAGAGCATCTCAAACATCATCCAAAGTTCAACCCTCTTGATTTTGATGGAGTGGAACTGTCGCTTACAGACTTTAACACTCCATGTGAGAGCGCAAGCACACCGATACCGCTACTTTACCAAAGCGGCTATCTCACCATTGCTTCATACGACCGAGAGTATGACTGCTATACGCTTCATTTTCCGAACTATGAAGTCCGTCAAGGTATGGTGAGCTGTATGGCAAACTATCTGATGGATACTGACGACTTGGAGCAAAACGCTACAATCCTTGCAATGGCTCGTGCTTTGAGAGGCGGTGACCTGTCTGGTGCCCTCACCCATCTCCGTTCCTACATAGCAGGAATTCCTTACGATATAATCACCAAAAAGGAATGGATGGCGAAGAAGAAGCGCGAGGCGTTCTACAAATTGCTCCTATACGTTATATTCTCACTGCTCAACAGCAAGGTCGATACCGAAGTGAAGAGCATTCTCGGTCGTGCAGATGTAGTCATCAAGACCAAAACCGACATCTATGTTCTCGAACTGAAGGTAGATGATACGGTAGAGAATGCCCTCGCCCAGATTGACGATAAGGGATATGCCATTCAGTACGAAGCAGACGGCAGAAAAGTAACTAAGTGTGGTGTCTCAATTTCTTCTGAAGAGCGTAATATAACCCATTGGCGAATTGTTGATGCAGACGGCAACATTATTAGTGTGTGACAAGGGATTGTTCTCCATCATATCATAAATGGCAAAAAACTGGTCATATTATAGTTAAAAGACATAAATAACAAAAAAGTTTCTGTTTTCTTTGGCAGTTTCATTATTATTTTGTATTTTTGCCACGAAAATAACATGTTATTATTAAGAATATGTCACGAACCGATACACTTGTCCGTTTCCCCATGACTCACCCTACCCCTACACACAACCATTTATCTTACGCTGCTGCAAGCGTAATGGCTTTGTGTGCTTGCATAATTAGGGGGGCGGTTTGTTATCAATAACTTATATAACATACGCCGGTTATAGGTACTCTTATGAGTGCTTATAGCAGGCGCTTTTCTTATGTGAATTACTTATCATTAAAAGCATACATTTATGAAACAGAACTTACTTACAAAATCAATCCTCACACTGGTGATGCTGGTGACGAGTGTGTCGGCGTGGGGACAGAGCGCGACAGTTGATGGCTTGTTCTATTGGCTCGACGAAAGCAGTCGTACTGCTACAGTTGGAAGCAATCATAGCGGCCAACTCACAGGGGATATTGAAATTCCTTCTGTGATATCTGCTAATGGTACATTTTATACCGTAACCACTATTGGCTATGACGCTTTCTACAATCAGAAAATAACGAGTGTAAAACTTCCAAATACTTTATTGGAAATTGGAGATAATGCTTTTTTTAACTGTAAAGAGTTGAACTCCATTGATCTGGCCAATTCTGTTAAGACTATTCAGAATCAAGCGTTTAGAGGTTGTGAAAAACTCTCAACTATTCTAAATGCCGACGCTGTTGAGTTTATGAAATCATCGGATATTTATAATTTTCCTTGGTACGACAATCAACCTGACGGTGTCGTGTATTTAGGAAAAGTTCTGGTTGCATACAAAGGTGCTATGCCTCCTAATACATCCATCACAGTAAAAGACGGTACAACACAAATCAAACGCCATGCCTTTAGTGGTTGCAAGAACTTGGTTTCTGTCTCACTGCCCAATTCTCTTAGGAAAATTGAATATGGAGCGTTTTACGATTGCACTAACTTGGATGATGTATCAATTCCTACATCTGTTGTTGATATTCAACAGAAGGCTTTTAGCTATACCAAATGGTTTAATGCAATGCCTGATGGAGAAGTGTATATCAACGATATGCTCTATACCTACAAAGGAAAGATGCCTTCTAATACATCTATCACAGTAAGACCAGGAACGAAATCCATTGCCACAGAAGCATTCTTTTGTATGAACAACTTGAAATCCATTGAGCTTCCTTCATCTGTTACATCAATAGGAGATGGAGCATTCCGTCAAAGTGGTTTGGTTTCTGTAACTGTGCCTAATTCCATTGAGACTATTGGTAATGATGTTTTTAGGCAGTGCAGTCATTTGACAACAGTACAATTGCCACGCTCATTAAAAAAGATGGATTTTTATGCCTTTGAATCATGCAATAACCTCAAGGAAGTAACCTGTCTAAGCGAGAGTGTACCAGAATGTACGAAATATGCATTTTATAATACATCTGTGGAGTCTGCTACTCTATTCGTGCCAAGGATTGCGTTTGATGCTTATAAGAATGCAGAACAATGGAACCGGTTTGGTACTATTAAAACTTTGGAAGAAATGTCAGATGCTGTTGCTCCTACACTATCAAGGCGTCAGGTGCACGTCAGCAGTACGACATACAGTAGTGTGACACTGACATGGATAAAGGCAACAGATGATTTTACGCCTAAGGAGTATTTAAAATATACAGTCTATGTCAACGGTCAGGTCTTTATGCAAGGATATGACATAGCAAGTTGTGTGGTTACCGGTCTTAAACCTTCGACAAATTACACATTCCTGGTCAGTGTAGAAGATCTTCGCGGTAATGTGACTAAATACGATGGGGCAAGGGCAACTACAGAGGCTAAGCCTGTAGTCATTGAGAAATATCCTGTTCTTATTGAGTACAAGCAAATAACCTCAGAGAATGCTGATGACTTCTGGGGCGATGGCGGATCCATCAAATATGACCCAGCAACAAAGACGCTGACGCTCGCATGGGTAGATTTGTTCAGCGACGACGATGCAATCAGTATCTATGATGACATTACTATCAAGCTTATCGGTCAGAATACCGTCAAGGGCTCTATTTATGCAGACTATACGGGTGAATTAACCTTCGCTGGTGAGGGTTCAATAAACGTCAAGGGGTCATAATCCTCTCAATGGCTGGCTTTCTGCGCTTGTGTTGAAGGATGGATGTACCGTTGAACTCGATGCTACTGGTTATGACAGTCCTGGCTTAGGATTGGATGATTGTCTGCTTGGTGTTGACCATTCTACGCTGAAAGTAAAGGGTGGTAAAGGCAACCGTTCTATCCGTGCTGTCACTACATTCTGGATGGAAGGCAGCGAGTTCGAGTCAAACCATAGTTACGATAAGGCGAAGTATATGTTCCTTGATGCTACCGGCAAGGAGGCAACAGACGAAATCATCATTGCTCCTATCATCAAGAAGATACCTATGATTGCCGACAACAGCATCACAATAGTTAATGTTGACGACACAAGTGCAACGGTAGCATGGATGGCAGCTACGGACGACACTACTCCGCAGTCAGAACTGACATACTATATCTACTCGATGAAGGATGGTGACTACGACTTCACGGGTGATGCTCACCAAAAGGGCATGACATCCTATACATACACCAACCTGCAACCAGGTACAACATACTACGTTAGTGTGAAGGTGGTTGATAAAGACGATAATCAGGTGTTCTATAAAGATGCATCGTTTACCACAACAACACCTGACACGACAGCACCTACACTAAGTAATGATGAAATCCGAGTTACTGATGTGACAGAAAACAGCATCACGATAGAGTGGACAAAGGCTTCGGACGACCGAACAGCAGAAGACCAGCTTGTCTATGAGGTAATCTACGCAGACAACAGTTCGTTTGCAGATAACTACCTCATGGTTCTCACAGACAAGAACACTGCTACACTCAAAAACCTCACACCTTCTACTACCTATTATATAAAGGTAAGTGTTAGTGATGAGGTTTCGAACCGCTCAGAGTATAGAGCGCTTAGTGTGAAGACGGACGAGGACTTAGACGTAACTGCGCCAACACTTTCTGACACCAAGATTACAGTAGATGCCGTTACTGACAGTAGCATTTCAATATCGTGGGTAGCAGCGTCGGATGACCGTACTCCTCAGGACAAACTTGAATACATCGTTGAATGTAATGAGGCTATTACAGGCGAATCAAAAGAATTTGCAGTGGGCAATGCCAATCAGTATGACATTACTGGTCTTGAGCCTAACACTACTTATTTCATCAACGTTGTTGTGAAGGATGAGGTAGGCAACTTCAATCGCTACGATGCTGTAGAGGTGCAGACAGACAATATGCCAGACATATTTGCTCCAACACTTGCTGACGCCAAGATTACAGTAGATGCCGTTACTGACAGCAGCATCTCGATATCGTGGGTAGCAGCGTCGGATGACCGTACTCCACAGGACAAACTTGAATACACTGTTGAATGTACAAACATTGCCACAGGCATAACAACAAAATTTGCCGCAGACAACGCCAATCAGTATGACATTACAGGTCTTGAAGCTGATGTCCTTTACTCTATTAATGTGATTGTGAGAGATGAGGCAGGCAACTTCAACCATTATGATGCTATCGAGGTGCGAACAAACGAGGTTCCTGACGTAACTGCTCCAACCGTTGTTGATAGCAAGATAACCGTAGATGATGTTACAGAAAACAACATTTCTATCTCTTGGAAATCAGCAACCGATGATCGTACAGCTGAGAGTAACCTTATGTACACCATTGGATACAAGGTGTCTGGAACATCTGCAATGAATACTATCTCAATAGGTAATGCAACGTCATACACCATTACCGGTCTTGAGTCTGCAACAACCTACGTGGTGGTTGTTACGGTTGATGATGAAGCAGGTAACTCTGCTTCATACGAGGAAATAGAGATTGAAACGGTGGATCCAAACGGTATTATCGAAATCATGACTGACAATCCTGACGCTAAGATGCACAATATTCAGGGATTGAGTGTAGGTGAAGGTTACCGTGGGGTTGTCATTCGTAACGGTAAGAAGTATCTTAAGACCAAGTAAGCGGTAGTTATAAGATCAAGAAATACGTGGAATACAGAGAATTCGAAGTCCTTTTGAGTTTGCTGTATTCCATAAACAAAAAAAATCTGGCCCTATGCATCAACGCACCAGACCAGACAAGCAACATGCATTATTATTTCTTTTCTTTTGCAAAGTTACTGATAATTCTCGTATAGAGAAAATATTATCCACCAATTTTAATGTAAATACTACATTTATTAAAATACATCAAGCGAGTGTCGCTAATAGGTCGGCTACTATGTAACTTGAACCACCAATGAAGATGAAATCTTCTGCTGCCGCATCGGCACATGCATGGTCATAGGCTTCCTTTACATTATTATATATATTACCCTCAAGACCATGGTCTGTTGCTTTCATTTTCACTCGCTCTGCTGGTATTGCACGATGCGTAGAAGCCTGAGTGAAGTAGTAGATGGCATCCTTTGGCAACATGTCCATTACGGAATCAATGTCCTTGTCGTCAACCATTCCGAACACCATTCGTAGCGTTCGCCCTTCGGCTGTCTGGCGAATCTGTTGGGATAGATATTCCCATCCAGCAACGTTATGCCCTGTGTCGCAGATGGTTAGTGGTGAAGTCTGAATGGTTTGCCATCTGCCCATGAGTCCCGTCATGTCGCATACGTGGGCAAAAGCATACTTCACCTTGCTTGTACAGTCGGCAATGCGAATGCCTTTCTTCCATAGTGCTCTCGCCATAGGCATCAGACAGTTGAGGACGGTATTCTTGTTCTTCTGCTGGTAGTTGCCCTTCAGTTGCATCTCGCAATCAAGACTGATGTTGTTGTCCTCAGCAAATATGATAGGAGCGCCCACCTCTTCTGCTTTTGTCTGGAACACTTCCCTTACGCCACCATTAGCTTCGCCGATGACAACAGGAACGCCAGGCTTCATGATGCCCGCCTTTTCGCCGGCAATCTTCTCAAGTGTGTCGCCAAGGAACTGGGTGTGATCGAACGAAATGTTTGTTATTACGGATAGGATAGGGGAGATGATGTTGGTGCAGTCAAGTCTTCCGCCAAGTCCAACCTCTATTACAGCGATGTCAATCTTTGCTTCACGGAAATACTCAAAGGCCATTGCCGTTGAGAGTTCGAAGAAGGATGGCGACAGAGGTTCGAAGAATTCATGGTTGCGTTGAACCCAGTTGACAACGTATTCCTCTGGTATCATCTCTCCGTTTACTCTGATTCGCTCGCGGAATGTGACGAGATGAGGAGATGTAAACAGTCCTACCTTCAGACCTGCTGCCTGGAGTATGGCAGCAATAGTATGAGAACACGACCCCTTACCATTTGTACCTGCTACGTGTATCGTCATGTACTCGCGGTGAGGATGTCCGCTATGCGCATCGAGTGCCAGCGTGTTGCTGAGTCCTTCCTTATATGCAGAAGCCCCCACCTTAGTGAAGGCAGGGGCTGCATTATAGAGATAGTCAATTGTTTCTGTATAAGACCCATCCCCCATGCCCCCTCCCGTTAGTAGGGAGGGAGAGGTTATGTGATTTGAAGAATGGGTTTTATTTTTTTCGTTTATCGAGTTCATATTAGAAAATATTTCGTATAAAACAAATTTCCCCTCCCTATTAACGGGAGGGGGTTAGGGGGGTATTAATTGAAATAACTCTTAAACTTCTCGAAGATAGTACGCTTGGTCTGGTTGTCGCCATGGAAGTTGTCTGATTCCTTGAACTTCTCAAGCGCTTTGCGCTCGTCCTTGCTTAGAGTCTTTGGTACATAGACCGAGATATTGAGTACCATATCGCCTGTGCCATAGCCATAACCCTGAACAGCAGGAAGTCCTTTGCCACGCAGACGGAGCGTCTTTCCTGGCTGAGTGCCAGGTTCGATGGTAACGGCGAGTTTCTTTCCATCGATGGTTGGAATCTCAACCTTACCGCCAAGGGCTGCTGTTGGGAAGTCGAGAAGCAGGTTGTAACGGATGTCATTGCCGTCGCGAACGAAGGTGTCGTTAGGTTCTTCAGTGATGAATACCTGAATGTCGCCACTCACACCGCCACGCATTCCGGCATTACCCTTGCCTGGAACGTTGACAACCATGCCGTCCTGAACGCCTGCAGGAATGTCAACCTCAATGACTTCTTCGCCTTTGACGATACCAGTTCCGTGGCAATGCGTACACTTGTTCTTGATGATTGTTCCCTCACCCTGACAGTCTGGACATGGTGCTTGTGTCTGCATCATGCCGAAAAGAGACTGCTGTGAACGAATGACGTAGCCTGATCCGTGACACGTGTTACATGTTTCTGGCTGTGCACTGCCTTCTGCGCCAGTGCCGTTACAATGAGGACAGGTAGTGTCCTTGCGTACCTTGAACTTCTTTGTGACACCGTTGTTGATGTCCTGAAGATTAAGACGTACCTTGACACGAAGGTCTGAACCACGGTGAACCTGTCTGCCACGACTGCGACCACCGCCGCCTCCGAAGAATGATTCAAATCCTCCGCCACCTCCACCGAAGTTAAATCCTCCGCCAAAGACGCTGTTCAGGATGTCGTTGATGTCGAATCCGCCGAATCCGCCGCCGCCGAATCCGCCGCCCATGTTAGGACCGTCGAATCCGAACTGATCATACTGCTGGCGCTTCTGGTCGTCAGAAAGCACAGAGTATGCCTCGGCTGCTTCCTTAAACTTGTCCTCGGCATCCTTCTTTTCTGCATCACTCTTACCGCTTTGACGGTCAGGGTGATACTTAATGGCCATCTTTTTGTAGGCCTTCTTTATTTCATCGGTACTGGCAGTCTTGCTGACACCAAGCACCTCGTAGTAATCTCTTTTTGCTGCCATAAAAGACCCACCCCTCGTGCCCTCTCCCGTTAGTAGGGAGGGGGAGGTTTATATGTCTTGCTCCGGGATGGGAATGGAGTTCTATGTGTTTATCTTTTTTTTACAAATCATATTTCCCTTCCCTATTAACGGGAGGGGTTAGGGGTGGGTCTATTGTCCCACTGCCACTTTGGCGTGACGAATTACCTTGTCATTG
>JAZUKC010000174.1:0-3620 GCA_045643065.1 Prevotella sp. | reverse complement strand
TCAGAACATGCACCGAAGCCAAAGCAAACAGCCAAAGCAATGGTATAAAATAATATCTTTTTCATTTGTTTGTTCTCCTTTTAATTAGTCAGACAATAATTCATTAGTAAGATAGCCATTACTGTTGTCGATAAATATCTTCCAGATAGGCCATACACAATGTTCACTCGGAGTAACAGTATAAAGACCATTGATGATATTGTCAGTAATAGTGCTTACGCCATCACTTACAAGCCATCCCTTAGATGAATAGTCCTCTGTATCCATTAGTTCCTTACCATGATCGTCAGTATCACCATGATTCAAGCCGTATATCGAGAGTACCGTAGGGGTGTCGCCATCCTTTGACAGCACATCGGTGTTCTTGACAAGTTTGTAATACAACTTTTCAGGAAGGTCAGCATAGTCACCAGTACGGTTTGCCAGAGCCTGCAGCTTTGCCTTACATTCAGCCATCTTTGCATCAATGATTCCCCAACGGATGAGGTCAGCCTTACGCAACTGTTCGCCAGCAAACTCGAAAGCACGCTGGTCAACAACGCCATTGAAGAAAGCTTCCTTGTTAGCAGTATATTTAGCCATGAGAGCATCCACCTTTGCTTTCGGCAGAACGCGGTCAAGGACAGGACGCAGATAAGGTGCGGCAGCAGCAGGACCGTCAAGTTCGTTGATAGCCTCAGCAGCCATGAGATAAACGTCAGCAAGACGCATATACTGGAAGTTCACACCATCATCATTCGTTGAAGTGACGATACGAGTCATCCATTCATAACGCAGTTTGCCGAAGCACATCTTGTAAACACCACGCAACTGCTGTGAAGCCTTTCCGTCCTTGAGTTCAGAGCCCCAGTCGAAAGGAGTGCAGGTGATGTCGCGGCGGATGTCGTCAACATCATAATCATAGAAGAGTGTAGGAACAGGACCGTTCACACCACCCTGTGCTTGCTGTGTATATTGGTCTTTTGCATTGTGTTTTACGCCCCATGTATAGAGCACACGGCCACGACCCTCAGAGAAAGGTATCTCCCAGAGAGATTCGCCTCCGGCAGTGACATTGTCCTGACAGAGTTTGAGGAAGTTGTCTTTGAAAGCACCGAGAGTGTTGCATTTACGATTAATGATATCAAGACATTCTTCTTTTGCTATTGCATACATCTTGTCTGGTGACAAATCCTCGTCTTTGCTCAGACGGTAGCCATCGCCACGAAGTCCATAACCACCTGCAGCGAGAGCGATGCGTGCGCGGAGACCTTTCACGAAAGCCTTGCTTATACGTTCAGTAGTGGTAGTAATAGCATTTTCGTTAGGCCAATAGCACATATCTTCCGCTTCCTTCAAGTCAGCAAGGAGTTGCTTGTAGATGACATCACGGTTAGTACGTGGCAGATAGATGTTATCTGCATTATTAGGAACAAAACGTGCAGGAACATCGCCCCAAGCCTTGATAAGGTCGTTATAGATGACAGCACGCAATGTGAGAGCCTCACCGAGCAACTGTGCAAGGTCAGGGTTTGTGAGGTCGCCATATTTTCTTATGCCCTCAATGGCAAGGTTGGCACGCTCTATACCCTCATAGAACTTTGCATAAGCATTGTTGTCGGTATTCATCTGTCCGTTGTTCGGAAGAGTGTTATAATTACCCAGACTCTGCTTATCAGTAGTTGCCTGTGTAAAATCAGGATAGTTAATCCATTCTACATCAGAGTTTACGCCATAGTAAGGGAGAAAACGTCCGCGGTAGGAGTTTGTCTCACCAAATGACTGATGTATGGACATCACTTCTGCCTCTGCCAGTGAATAAGTAGAGAACACTGACGATGCATCCAGAGAGGACTGTGTCGGAGCATCGAGGTCACAAGATGCGAAACCGAACACTACAGAAAGTGACAAAACTGTAAATTTAATGTATTTTTTCATAATGTATTTCCTCCTATTAGAAGTTCAAGTTAAGACCAATTACAAACTGACGGCTTCTTGGATAACCAGAGTAGTCCACACCAGGAGTAAGGTTTGATGTACGGATACAGTCTGATTCAGGGTCAAAACCGCTATAGTTAGTAATGCAGAATACGTTGTAAACAGAAGCATAGAGACGTAGGCTGTTGATGTAAGCCTTCTTTACCAGTTCCTTTGGCAACGTGTAGCCGAGAGTCAATGTGTTAAGACGGAGGAAAGAAGCCTTTTCGATAGCCCAATCCGTGAGAACCATGCTCTTCATGTAAGGAGACCACATTGATGTGTTAGCATTGAGTGCTTCCAATGCAACAGGGTCATTACAGAGAGTTCCATCAGGATTGAGGTTTGTCCAACGCTTGCCATCTGCCATAACATCAATCATGTTACGATATTGATACTTACTTGTTGAAGTATATTCAATCTTGTTGGCATTGTAGATGTCGTTGCCAACACTGAAGTTGAAGTTTGCACTGAGGTCGAAGCCATAAAGACGTGCATTAAGTGCGAAACCACCGGTACAATCAGGATTTACATCACCGATTATTCTCTGGTCGTTTTCACCGATTACGTTAGTACCGTCGTCAGCAATCTTCTTCAGTTTCATAGTACCTGGGCGAATCTTGCCGAGAATAGCAGTACCATCGGCAACACCTTCCTTGAGCATCCAAGTGTCAGTAGCAGCATCATAACCTGTAAAGTCAGACACCTCATAACGTCCATCGTTTACATATCCGCGAATCTGACCTACAGCACCGCCAACAGCAATCCAGTAGTCCTGACCGATTTCTGTAGAAGCCCATCTTGAGTTCATACCAAAGTCGTTCATTACACCAAGGTCTTCAATCTTAGTCTTGTTGAAGCCGATATTGCCTGACAGTGACAAACCGAAGTTTTTCTTGTCGATAGCATTCCAAGTGAGTGACAGTTCGACACCCTTGTTTGAAGTCTCACCCATGTTGCGATACTGAGTATCATAACCAGTTCCAGAAACAGGGAATTGTATGAGAAGGTCTTTCGTTGAGTTCCAATATGCTTCAACGGTACCTGTCAACTTGCTGCCGAACATAGTGAAGTCGAGACCCACGTTACGAGTGATTGTTGTCTCCCACTTCAAGTCAGGGTTTGCCATAACCTTTGAAGGAGCCCAATAAGTAGAAACACCGTTAATCCACGTTGTTGACTGAGCTGAATACTCCTGTGCAAGTTGTCCTACAGGGATATTGTTGTTACCTGCAGTACCATAACTCAAGCGCAGTTTCAAGTCGTCGAGCCAACTGCTTGCGCCCTGCATGAACTTTTCAGAAGAGATACGCCATGCAGCAGCAACTGATGGGAAGTAACCCCAGCGATTACCGTCAGCAAACTTTGAAGAAGCATCGGCACGCATTGTTGCAGTGAGCAAGTATTTATCTAAGAAGTTATAATTTACACGACCGAAGTATGACAAGAGTTTGTCATCAGGGCTATAGAAATCAGATATTGAATAAGGAACGCCCTGATTTGTAAGTTTCCATGCTGTCTGGGAATCGAAGTCAACAGGGAATCCGTGTGCCTCGTCAGTATTCTCTCTTTTCTTTGTGATGATATATTCATGGCCGACCATGAGGTTAAGGCTATGTTTCTTATTCTTGATAACATCCTTGAAATCGAAAGATACTGTATTC
>JAZUKC010000173.1:0-23448 GCA_045643065.1 Prevotella sp. | reverse complement strand
ACTTCCTTGCCATCAGCGTCTTTCCAACGGCGGAACTTACTTCCTTCTGAAACTGTAGCACTGTATGTTATCTCACCGATAGGCTGCCCCATCGTCACCTGCTTTGAGCCAAGCACACTTGTGCCATCACCGTCATAGAAGGTAACGGTATATTCCGGGAGAACATCTGGCTTGTCACATGGCATAACCTTAATATATGGTAAGTAAAGGTTATTAGCAGCACCGGTTACGGTAAGTGTTGTTGCATCGCCAAGATACTGCTTGGAGATAACATTGCTACTACCATGTGTGTAAGTAGTACTACCCTGTGTGCTAAATGCATCAATAACAGTATTACCAACTGCATCCTTTACAACCACAGAACCTGCTTGATTTGTCTGACCAATTGTAATCTCTACTGGACCATCAACATCAAATGTGAATTTCTGCTGATCTGGAGCATAGAGCCATAAGCCATAGTTTGCATCTTTATAATATGTACTTACAGCAACAGTTGGATCTGTGGCCTCAACGGAAGGAGTTCCGTCATTTGCAAATACAAAGCCAGATTGCGTAGGAGAGCCTCCTGTTGACCAACCAGAAACGAAGTTTGCTGCATTACCGCCTGTAGTGAAGTCAAGTTCGAAGCCCTTGAAGGTGCGCTCTGCACCTGCTGTAACATTAACAGTTATTACTGCTTCGCCTGCCTCATAGGTTGCATCAGCAGCCTGTGAGATAGTGATTGTTGCAGAACCTGCAGCAACAGCATGAATCTTACCATCAACGATGGTTGCAACAGACTCATCGCTTGAAGAGAGAGTTATCGCTCCTGTGCTTGATGTTGTATAGTCTGTACCCTTAACGAGTGCCTTGTCAGCATCACCTACGGTCATAGCGACAGTACCCTTGCCATCAGCAATAGCAAG
Source organism: Prevotella sp. (assembly GCA_045643065.1). Lineage (GTDB taxonomy): Bacteria > Bacteroidota > Bacteroidia > Bacteroidales > Bacteroidaceae > Prevotella. The sequence continues at coordinate 22,543 of JAZUKC010000173.1, read as the reverse complement.
GTCGGAAGCAGAAAGGGCAGAACGCAGACCAGATACCGTTATCTTTGATATATTGGTTCCTGTATTACCCTCAGAATTACGTCCCAAGTACAATGTCTCAACATCTTCAGTCAAAGTAAATGAAAATAAAATCGGATTTGTTGTAGCATCACCATTTAGGTTTGGAACAAGTTCAGATGAAGCAAGAATAGTAGTTGCATTGCTTGCACCCACCGTAAACAAATCTATTTTTCCTTTTTTTGATGCATCCGAATTATTGATGTATCCCCAAACTTTTACAACATCTCCAGCTTTGAAACCACCATCATAGGTAAGTACAATACTATTATTATTATAGACATTACTTGTTGTATATCCATTTTTTAATTGTAAAGCATAATAATTTGAGTTATGAATCTTACCATTTACAATAGCTGTAGTTCCTGACTTAGCCACGCCTACTGGTAAAACCGTATATTCCTCTGTTTCACCTTCAAATGAAATCAACGTTGTCTCTATCGGTGCTGCCGCTACGTTTACAGTAACCTCCTTTTCGCCAACGCCATAGATGCCGTTTGCAGCGAGTTCTGCCTGTGAGATAGTTACCTTTGCTGCGCCTGCGCCAACGGCGTGAATCTTGCCGTCAACGATAGTAGCAACTTCCTCATTATTAGATGATAGAGTGACTGTACCCTCGCTTGATGTGGTATAGTCTGTACCCTTAACGAGTGCCTTATCTTTATCACCTACGGACATAGTAATAGTGCCCTTGCCATCTGCTATTGCAAGGTCTGAAGGCAGGAGTGAACCTGTCCATGATGCTTCGTACTTAGTACCAACAACAGAAGTTGCATCTGCAGTATTGGTTATGGTTGTGCCATTGATGAAATGAATATCATGGCAATATGCAAGGTATGCAGTATTGGCACCAGTAATCTTTACATTATCGAAAGTGATGTCATGGATATACATCTCTGGCAAACCATATATATAAATAGGTCTCTGACGGTTGAAGCCGGAATAACAGTTGCCAATGCTATTTACTGTAATATCCTTGAAGAGGAAATCCTTGTACTCAGGAGTCTGATAAGTTACAGCAGCACTTTCATAGTGCTCTGGATCATCAACCTCCTTGTCATAATGAGTGGTGAGAACGATAGGCTCAGTGACATTTGTCATCTCTGCATTACGGCAGATAATGTCATGAACGGAGCCATTGCTATTTGTTCCATCCTGATCGTTACCGCTTCGTCCGCGCTGTGTCTTGATGCGGAAGCCGGCACTTGTGCCATCGAAGGTGATGTCCTCATATATAATATGGTGTAATTTCTCTGTATAGCTACCGAACGAAGCACCATGACCGCGTTTGAAGGTACAATGCCATACATGACCATACTGCGAGTCGGAGTCGAACACGATGTTATCATCACCGGTATCTATGAGACAGTCATAGATGTTCACACGTGCGCCCCATACAGGGATACCATCGGTGTTGTGGGAAACTGCTGTATAGCCATCAGCAGTAGCCTCAGACTGGATAGATGATGGGTTCTTGATTGTTACATTATGTACTGTGAAGTCGCTTGCTCCGTTGCTATTACTCAAAGCGAGGTTGGTACCAGGAGAGTTCTGCAACTTGAAATTACGGAACAGGAAGCGTGAACCTTTCTGGAAGCGAATCAATGGAGGACGGGTGCCTAAAACATCACGCTTATCCCACCACAGTGCGCCTTGACCATCAATGATAGAACCGTCACCCTCACCTTCTACAACAATGTCTGTTGCATTGTCTGCACATGAGAGGAACATCTTATAGTTGAACATTCCATCTTTATTAGTTCCATTGGTAGGATAATAGCCTGCAGCAGATGCGGTCTTGCCATCTGCACCATTACCATAAGGCAGCAACTTCAGTACTGCTCCATCCTTGAGGTGCAATACTGTCTTTGAGTTGATAGTCAGAGGACCAGAGAGCCATGTGCCAGCAGGAACGACTACCATACCACCTTCAGCAGGTACTGCATTGAGTGCAGCCTGAATGGCAGCGGTGTTATCATTTGACGTTGTGCTTGCATTGTATGGAGCTACACTGATATATATTGTGTTAGTCTCAGTGAACTCTGGAAGTTCCTGTGGCAACTGCACCTCATGACCAGCCTCCCACTCTGTTGGATAGTGAGTTGCCGCAATGGTAGCCTCATCAGCCATGCTGAATGGGATGACCGCAGGGGTTGGGTCTAGGTCTGGGGATACTGCATCAGGTGCCACAACAGAATACTTCGTGAAACCACCATCACCACCAGTCTGATTTGAGACGATTGATATTAATACTGGACCATCTACTTGTGATGTAGTGATGGTAATAGAATTAGAGCTACCACTGTTCTTTCCTATAGACGTAATACCAGAAGTTTCTGTACCATTTACATAAACTTTGATGTTTCGGTCAGATGTAACGCCAGTATTTGTCAACGTAACAGATTTACTCTTTGCAACGAACAAACAAATTCTGTTTTGACCATTTGATATTCGAGGGTCTTCATTCTTACCGAACTTTATACCTTTTGTTCCGTCATAACCATACGGAGCCTTTATCCAATCCGGAATCGCTGTAAATGTTGTTTCAGAAATATTCGTGCCTGGTGTAACAGTAAGAGGCGTAACAGCATCAATAGCGACATCATAGATGGCAGTCTGCCCATTTTCTGCCGTAACTGTAATCTTACCATCTATTATAGCACTCGCTGTTGCCTTTGAGGAAACAATAGTATTTGTGAGTGTTGGTTCGGAAGTTCCACCTATATAATATACCTGAACCTTACCATTAGTCTCATTGGTTGGCTCTGTTATAAATGCATCAAAACCATTAGAGAAAGAAGCTGTTATTAATCGTCTTGCATCACTCAAAGTCGCTGTCACAGCACAGACAGTAGATGTTGTTGAACCCTGTGAATTTTCAACAACAAGTTTAAACGAAGCTGTCCCTACATTCTCTGGAGTGTATGTGTATGTTGGATAAATTGCTCCGTCAATTTTGACATCATCCTTATACCACTGATAACTGAAGCCTTGCTCAACAACTGGAGCAAAAGTATAAGGAGAACCTGCAGATATCGTCAAAGAAGAAGGTAAATCTGTAGTGAATACAGGGACAGAAGAAATTGTTGCATAAGTGCCCTCGGTTAATTCTACAGTGAAAGTATTGACTTTCATCTCGCCACCAGTTGCGACGAGTTTCAAATAAGTCTTATCATTGAGAATCGTTATGTCAGAGCTTGCAAATGTAAAACTCTGAGGGCCTTTTTTGCCATCATCTGATATTGATGCATCGTACTTTGAATAGAGGCGTTGATTTTGATTCCCATTTTCACCAACCATCAACTGATAATAACGGCTATCAGAAGAACTGTTAGCTGTCATTGTTACAGTGCCAGCAGAACCAGAAGGTACAGGAATGTACACAATAGCACCAGCCTGAGAAGAAAGATACTTTACAGACTTCAAAGTATTCTTTCCACTATTCGTAACAAAGTAGATTTCTTGATCAAAATCCTTATCTACCACTTTGTCCGATGTGACAGTAAGTCCACGGTAATCCCATACACTTTTGTTTCTATCAACAAAACGAGCACAAAGTTTTGCATCTGCACACCACGCTCCTTGTATTCCTAAACTAAAGAGCATAGTTATGGCTGTCAGGAGCACTTGTAGTGTTCTGACGATGTGGTGGTTATGTGTTTCAACCGAGGGGTGATACCCCTTGATTGACTGGTTATTACGGTTATTAATCATACTGCTGGTAGTTATGATGTTGTGGTTCATATATATCGTATGGTTGTATGTTATAACTCTACTGTTATTTCTTTGGCGTGAGTTTCTTTTCCTCCGATTTGAGGCGGCGCTCAACCTTTTTCACGTCTTCGCCGGCTGGTAGTTGTTCTGGGCGTATGCCACGTTCAAGCATCATCTTGCGTACTGCGAGGTTGTTGTCAACATGTTCTTTTTCAATTGATTGTACGCCATGCAAATCTTTCTGCTGTACATTAACAGATGTCATCTCGGCAGCAAAATCCTTTGCCTTTATACTAATGGTAGGCAGGAAGTCTGCAAGTGGACGACTTATTGGCACGCCGTACTTGCGTTTCAGCATCGCCGTGTCAAGGTGGAACAATGCTTTGTCTCCTTTGGAGCGTATTATAGCGAAGCCCTTACTATCTACTCCACGTTCGTAGAGTACTCCAGACAATTGTTTTTCTGTCTCTGCCAGTTTGTTGCGTGCACTGACACGCTCAAACTCAAGAACCCTTCGTTCAACCATCTCAGCAATGCGTGTCTGCACCGCGAAATAGTTTTGCGCAAAAGATATTTCCTCCTTGCGTGGATCTCCGTTCTGAGCGACAAGATAACAGGCGTAGCGAGTCAGCATATAATCGTTGACTTCGCGAACTGCACCCTTTGCCAAATCTATCATTTTGCTGACGTCAGCAAAATGATATGCGATATCACCGCCTGCACTTTCGCAAGCGACCTTGGCTTTTGCTATTGCCAATTCAAAGTTACGCCATTGCGCATATCCGAGAAGAGAGCACAACTCGCGTGCGCTCCAACATTCCACTCCCTGATATTCGCAGGCAATGGATTCGAATTGCTCAAACAGCTCCTTTATCTTGTCAGTCTTCATCTATTTTTGCTTTGATCTATATGATATACGTCCAACCGCTGTTTGATTAGTTGGCAATTAGGAAACCGGTTGTCTGGTCGTCGTCGGAGAGGACGTAGAGGTAGTCTGGGACTATCTTTATATTGATATGCTGTATCTCGCCTGTTGTACCTGTCCCGGATTTTAGAGCTTCGAAGTTGTCTTTATTGAGGACGATTGTGCTCTTGACATCTTTTCTGTCGAGGGTGTAGTTACCGTCACCATTGCCGTCAATGTCTGTATAGACGTCGTAGGTTACTTCTATTATTGGAGTGAACGATGCATGAGGGATAGCGAAGAAGGCACCGTTGCCAAGGCCTTCTGCACCCCACTTTACCCATTCGGTGTGGGTATTGACGGTTCTAGCTGCTAAGTTTGCTGCATAGCCAGGAGCAGTTTTGTCATTAATAACCCAGTCAGATGCTATCTCTACTGGAGAACCAGTAGGAACTGTGGCTTTTGTCACGTTCTCCCATGTTACTGGGGCAGCTGTCCAGTTGCCATCGGTGAGGGTGTATGTGCGGCTTACTGTGCCACCAACAGGGAGATCTTCGCCGTATATTTTAACAGCTTTGATGACGAAGTATCTGATGTCGTCCATCTTTTTATCAAGCTGGAACTGGATGTCATAGCCTGTTAGCGTCTGGTCCATCTGGAAAGGAATAGGCATTCCTACTACTGTTACATGCTCTGGCGCATGGCAGATGAGAGGGGTGTTGTCTGGTGAAGTCAGGACTGGTTTATCTATACTTGCCTCGAATGTGAGGGTGTATTTAGAGCCGGACGATGTTACCGATGCAGTAGGCATTGAGGCTGCGTTCTCCACCATATAGCCGAAGAAGTCGAAAGATGAAGCGGTGCTGAACTCTGGCCAGTACTTTGCAGGTTCATATATCCATTTATCTGTGGCGTATGTCACCTTCTGGTTTTTGAATATCTCATGCTCGCTATTGAGAACTCCGTCGCAGTAACCGAAGACACCGAGGGTATTTGCATGCTTTGCGTCATCCCATGCAATGTGGTTATGTTCCTCTGCGCGTGAAGCTGTTTTGCTTTCAGAAGCGGGCATATCAATTCCTGCGACTGAGAATACAATCTCGTCGGTTTTGTTGTCCGGATCGGTGAATTCTATGTCGGTGCTGCAAGCAGTGAACATTGCCAATGCAGCAAAATATATCAGTACTTTCTTCATCATTTCTCTTTAACCTTATTATATAATAGACTACCACTTAGAAGTGCCATTACCACCGTTATCGAACGTTATGCCTTCGCGCCATTCCTCTACGGTAATAGGATTAAACTCTATCGGAGTATCCTCGTCAGCGTTTGCAACAGTCCACTGGTAGAATTTGTTTGGCGTAAGGTTAGGTTTTGCTAAGCCAGTTGCCTTATAGTAGTATTTTTTATCTTTATCTTCCTTATCATGCCCCACAAGATACAGCACACAAGCATCATAGGATGTCAAATCTATCGGAGCCATCATCATATAGGCTACGATATAACCTACATTATTATAAACGCACTTACTTGTAGCTGTCATGTCAAGACCTGTTCCAAAAGATAGCGTCAGAACTCTTGACGTCTCAGCATTCTCATACGCATGAGTATCAAGATTCATGTCGCCCTTGGTCATAAAGCCAGGGAAGACCGTGGTACTGTTAGCCAGTTGCAATTCATCATAAATAATCTCTTGCTTTGGTTCCACGTTAAGTTTGTTAGGGGCCTTGATGTAAAAACGAACAACAGCGCCCATTCGTTTCATATCAAAGAGAATATTTGCCAAGTCATCTGTCGATTGCTTTTCCGATGCAAGATAATCTTTTGGTGAAAGATGAGCACAAGCATCCTTTTCGGATGCGATATATTCATCTACATCTTGATTACTATTAGCGCTGAACGGATAGTAATACATCTCAACAGGTGCACTCTGTACCTGACCAAGATAATTGAATGGAATATCCTTATATCCAATTTTACCAACTACAGCAGTAGGGTGGCATGCCACATACTTTGTAGAACTTGCTATTGGCTGGACTCCTGCTGCAGGAGCAAACTTTCTTCTTAATTCGCTTGAATTACCTCCAAGAACGTCATACATAGCCTGTGATTTTTTCTCAGGCTTATCCATTTCATTTGTATTAAGAGCAACAGGGAATACACCTATCTGATCGCCCTCAGCCCATGAGAAAACAGTATTTTTCTCAGTATAAAGATAATAAAGTGACGAACGGGACGCTAACGTCTCATCCATATCCAAGGATTCAACAGTAACGAACTGTCCATTTTCCTTTACGTCTTCTTGCTCGATTTGTTCAACAGCCACATGCTCACTTGAACATGCAGCAGAAACGATAAGAGCCGTAATATATATAAATAATTTCTTCATTTTTATATTTGTCTTCTTAATTTCACTTTATATATTTCTTACCATTGCTAATGCAAACATTTCCTTTTCTTAATGGCGATGCTGCTATACCACTGATAGTATAAATCTTTTCAGAATGCGAATCATTAATATTATCAATAGATGTCGCAATATCAATTTCCGGACTTGGCGTTAGAAGTTCAAAGGAATGTTCTAAATCTATCAAGAAATCCGGGACAGTCGCTGTCGGCTGCTGTATTGACACTGCAGAAACAGTCTTCGTATCCATGTTCTGTTTAGCAGGAGAGGCATTTTCATCCTCACTATGCCCTATTTTCTTTGCTTTTGGCACCTTAAATCCAGGCATTTCCAATACGATTGGATAAACATGCCCAGCCAGGACATTTGTGCCTTTGATTTTCATCTCAGATGTTGTACCATCATCAGCAACGAGCGCAGTAGTTATTGTGACATCAGTAAAATCAGTAGCAGGAATCATCATGTACGCAACAAGTTTACCACCAGAATCAACAGAAATATTGTTTAACTGCAATGTTGCAGACGAACTGCGAGTAAGTGGATTCAACGTCTCTTCTGTAACATTCATTATTGCTGTTTCAGTAAAAACATCATTCTCTGAAGAAAGCACCAAAGCATTTAATATCTTAGTTTCAGGAAGAGCGCATTCAAATTTCAAGATACTGCCAAGATGATTATAATCTAAATGACAAGCATTTGAGGTTGAGGTCGTTTGGGCAGTCATATAATCATATTTACTGAGATGCTCCGAACTATAATTCTGTTTTTGAATTTGGGACAAATAACTAACGGTTGGCCGGTCAAAGGAATTTGGTGAATTGAGAAATGGGTAGAAAGAGTAGTATTTGGTATTTGGGACAAGCGACCATCCATTAGTGTTAAGGGTGGCAATATTTGATGATGGATTCGAAACATATATAGCAATTGGATTTTGAGGAATTGCAAAAATCCAGCATTCCTCATATTTCTGCCAAGCAAATCTTATAGAACCATCTTGCTGAACAACATAATTGCCAGCGCAGACATTCATGAAGCAGAACATGAACACAATTACTATGTTTACGATCCTTAACATTGCTTATTCTTCACTTAACTCTTCAAAATTAAAATAGAATTTATTGCCTGATTGCTTAGAAGGAGACCACTCTTCTTCGTTACCTTTGCCCGTCTCATCAACATCTGTATTTCCGGCCTCAACTTCTTGCTGAGTAGCATACAAAAGATTACCTTCCTCTTCCAACATCTCGACATCGAGAGTCGGAGGAAGATAAATCCTTCTGGGCTTAGAGTTAGTTAGTATTTCCTTGTCACCAAATTTCATTTTTTTAACGTATTCTAATTACGCTCTCGCATATAACGCATGTATATTATAATGTACATTAAATTAAATAGCATGCAAAGATACAAATTTTCATAATTAAAACAAAGCAAACGCCCCCTCCTAAAACATTATTTAACGGTTTAATGGTACAAATTAAAATAATTTTAGTTAACAAAGATAGTTGTTTGAATTGTTGGCGGGAACAAAACAAGCATTGATTCGAGGAACAGACGATTTGGTTGAATATAACATAGTTTAACTATACGAATGATGAATTAAGATAGTTTAACTGGTGTTATAAGGTGATTTGTGGACGGCCGAAATCGGCATAATGCATAATTCATAATGCATAATTCATAATTCATAATGCATAATTTCTTACCCCCTCCGCGTCAGTGTGTCAGGCTTTATCACCAATATTTTTTTGTAACGATTTATTGACTGAATTTATCTCAAAATGCCACAAACATAATACTTTTCCGCTGTCAGAAGTATTGAGTGAGGGTGCCAGAGGTATTGAATTACAGGGTAAAAGGCACTGAATTAAAAGGCAAAAGGTATTGAATCGGAGGACGATTCAATACCTTTTACCTATGTGTTCAGATGTGACAATGCGTTGATTTGCAGAAGTAAAAAAACAGGGGATATTCTTTACTTGTCTTTAACGAGACTGTTGCGCTTCAGGTTCTCTACGAAGGTATCAATGCGCTGCATCTCCTCTGGAATCTTGATGCGCTGCGGACAATGGCTCACGCACTCACCACAACCGATGCAGTGGTCTGCCTGACGGAGCTTTGGCACACTGCGGTCGTAACCTACAAGGAATGCCTTGCGCTGCTTAGAATACTCTGGATTCTCACGCTGGTGAGGCATATTGCCCTCCTTTATCATCTTGTTGTAGTGGACGAAAATGGCAGGGATGTTGATGCCATAAGGACATGGCATACAGTACTGACATTCATTACAAGGAATGGTCTTGAGGTCGTAGATATCCTTTGCTATCTGCATGAGGAAGGCATCCTCTTCCTTTGTTATAGGATCAAGTGGAGCGTACGTGCTGATGTTCTCCTGCAGATGCTCCATATACGTCATACCCGACAACACTGTCAACACACCTTCTGGTGTTCCAGCATAGCGGAATGCCCACGATGCGACGCTGTCCTCTGGGCGTCGAGCTTTCATCTTTGCCACAATAGGATCAGGCACATTAGCCAGACGACCACCGAGGAGTGGTTCCATGATTACAGATGGTATGCCACGCTTTTGGAGTTCAGCATAGAGATACGAAGCATCAGTATTGCTCTTGTTTATCTCATCGGCATAGTCCCAGTCAAGATAGTTAAGCTCTATCTGAACAAAGTCCCAATGGTATTTGCCCTCATCATGCCATTTCAACAGCATATCGAATATCTTGATATCGCCATGATAAGAGAAGCCAAGGTTACGAATCTTTCCAGCCTTCTTCTGTTCCACAAGCCAATCAAGGATACCATTGTCCATATAACGAGCATAGAACGTCTGCTCTGAGTCAAGGTCATTGCCATCAAGGTCGCGACTCGTTCCACCGATGGCGTGGAGCAAGAGGTAGTCAATATATTCAACATGGAGATACATCATCGACTTATTGAACATCTCCTGTGATGCTTCGCGGTTCCAGGTGTCGGGCGAGAAATTGCTGAGCTTTGTGGCGACGAAGTATTTGCTACGTTCGTGGCGACTCAGTGCCGCACCCGTTGACTGTTCAGACTTACCTTGACAGTAGGCCGGGCTTGTATCAAAGTAGTTGACACCATGCTCCAGAGCATAGTCAACCTGCTTGTTGACCATCTCCTGATCGATGATGCTCTCATCTGTTTCGTTCTTCTTTTCGAGTGTAGGCAGGCGCATCATGCCGTAGCCAAGGATAGACACCACATCGCCAGTGTTAGGATTCTTACGCATGGTCATGTCTTCCTTCTTTCCTTCACGTACAGTATGTGATGTCTCAGCAGTCTCCTTGCATGCTGTCAACAGTGCTGAAGAAGCAACGGTTGCACCACCGAATATCTTAAGGAAATCTCGTCTATTGATCTTATTCATGATAATGTTGTTTAGCAGACTCGTTGTCGAGTGTATGTCCAATTATTAATTAGTACGATGCACCTCATGTCCCTCTACATAGATAGCAGAGAAAGGACGTGCCGGACAGAGATTCTCACAAGCGCCGCAACCGATGCAGCGTGACTCGTTGACGGCTGGTACCATTGGTTTTGTCTCGTCGCCATCGATGTTCACCATCTGGATAGCACCCGTAGGACAATGGCGCTCACAGTTGCCACACTCCACCTCACCCTGTGCCGAGATACAGTTCTTGACGATGAGCACTGCATGGCCCACCTGCGTTGAAGACTTCTCTTCAAGGCTTATCGGCTTTATAGCCCCCGTAGGGCAAACGCTTGAGCAAGCATTACACTCCACACGGCAGTAGCCACGGTCATACTCCATCTTTGGTTGCATGAACGTATCAAGGTCGGTACTTGGGCGAAGCACATCGTTAGGACACTTGCTGACACAAAGTTGGCATGCAGTGCAATGCTTTGCGAAGTTCTGTGCAGACAGTGATCCAGGAGGAGTCAGTGGAGTCTTACGATTTGGTATCTGCTTATCCTCTATGACAGCAAGTCCGCCATCCACTTTCTTCTTCTCCTGAGCCAGCGCCGTAGCAGTCACAGCCAGGCCTGCACCAATGAGGAACGAGCGACGACCGTCATCGGTTTTCTTCTGCTGATAGTCAGCTGCGACATTGTTTTCCTTATCAATAGTCGGCTTATGACCATACGATATAGCATTGAAGTTGCAATTACTCAGACAGTTGCCACAAGCCACACAGCGTGAATAGTCAACGGCATGGTTTTCAATGTCTATGCAGGATGATTTGCAGTTCTTTGCACACTTGCCACAGTTCTTACAAGCGTTGCTATCGATTACAACCTTCAGTCGTGAGAAACGTGCCACGAAACCAAGCACAGTTCCTACAGGACATATCGTGTTACAGTAAGTTCGTCCGCCTCGTATTGCAAGGATGGCAATAACAACGAATGTCACTACAGCCACGATGAATGTTGGCATAGCACGTACCCACACATCCTGATGATAGAACATGTAACTGTCCATTCGCTCTGCAGCGATTGCCAACAGGTTGTTTGCTCCAATATAAACAGGTTGAAGCAGATTCTGTGCAATACGACCAAAGCTGCTGTATGGAGCAAGCAGTGATGCCACTACAGTGCCGCCCGCTACCAATGCACCAATAAAGCCAACAAGTACAACGGAGCGAAGCATGGTCTTTGGCTTTGAGTAACTGTACTTATTTTTCTTGCGATTGATGTGTGCCAGCACGTCCTGCATTATGCCTAAAGGGCAAATGACCGAACAATAGATGCGTCCGAATGCTAAGGTCACAAGCACGAGCACAGCAACGACAGCAAAGTTCAGTGCCAATACTGCGGGCAAGAACTGTATCTTTGCCAACCATCCCAGATACACATGGAGAGTACCTGTAAAGTCAAGGAACAGTAGTGTGATAAGCGTGAATACTACCGTTGCCAGAAGGATTCTAATCTTTTTCAACATATCTTACAATATAAATACTAAATTCGTATAACAGCCATATAGGCAGAGAGACAACAATGAGCGTGAACATGTCGGCAGTAGGAGTTATTACTGCTGCTACAATCAGTATGACCACAATAGCGTGACGGCGATATTGGGACATCCATTGCGAACGCAGCAATCCGAATTTCGCCATAAGCCATGACAACACAGGAATTTCGAAGACGATGCCGAAGACAAGTGTCATCATCAGCATCGTATCGATATAGGAACTGATGGTCAGCATGTTGTCTATATCAGGGGTCACCTGATACGTTCCGAGAAAATGTACCGTCAGTGGGAATATCAGCAGATAGTTGACCAATAAGCCAATAACGAACATGATGTAAGCAAACAACGTCAGACGAACAGAGTAACGTCGTTCATGCTCGTAGAGTGCCGGAGAGATGAAACCGAAGAGCACATATATAATATAGGGTGATGCCACAAGCACACCCATGCACATAGCGACCTTCAGATGTATCATCATCTGTTCTGCCAGGCCTGTATTGATTAGGTGCAAGTTGTCTCCCATGGCAGAAGAGCCAAAGAGCAAGCGATAGCTGACGAAGTCTGCCCGCGTGGGTGCCAGCACAAGATCGAACATCTGTTCCTTCAGGCAGAACGCCCCTACTCCACCTACGGTCACTGCGAGCAGTATCTTCCAGAGACATGCGCGCAAGACCTCAAGATGTTCCCAGAATGTTGATTCGGATGTGTTCATAATAAACAAACAAAAGAGAATTCGCCGTAGCAAACTCTCTATTCCTTTTTAGCTTCTGGTTGTTCTTCCTTATTATCTTCTGTGACGTCTATGCCTTTCATGCCTTCCTTGAAGCTCTTGACACCACGTCCCATGCCGTTCATCAGTTCAGGAATCTTCTTGCCTCCGAACAGAAGAAGGACAACAATTACTATGAGAATAATTTCTGTATATCCAATCATAATACTTTTTGATTTTCTTTTTGTTATATGTTGGATGCAAAGTTAAGAAAAAAAAACGAAACCTCCAAATCTATTCTGTAAAAAAAATAGAGTTGGGAGGTTTCGCTGATGATATTAGTTGCCGTTGAAGAAGATGTAGAGTCCTACCATTACTGCAACGAGTGCAACCCATGAGAGTTTGACGAGCAGAGATGTCTTCTCGTCAATCACCTTCATCGCATGTTTCTCTTCCTGTGTGACATCAAAGATGCTGACGAAGAACATCATCATTATCAGTACGCAGAACAGGATGAACGAGAGCATCATGAAATGGAGGTTCTCGCTTGCTCCTGGAATAATCCAGAGATAACAGATACCTGTAGAGATGCTGACGATGGTACCGAAAGACAGTACAAGGTTGGCTGCCAGAGTGGTACACTTCTTCCAGAATACGCCCATGACGAAGACAGCTGCCATTGGAGGTGCGATAAACGAGAGCACCGACTGGAACACATTGAAGAGGTCCATGCCTTTGATGTTATCAACGGCAATGGTGATGATGATGCTGACAAGAGCACCTACGATTGTCACGATGTGTCCGGTACGGCTTATCTCCGATGGCGTAGCGTTTGGATTGACATTCTTAACATAGATATCCATAGTGAACACCGTTGACAGGGCATTCAACGAACTACCGATAGTGCTGACAAGTGCTGCGGTGAGGACTGCCATAACAAGACCTACCATTCCGATTGGGAAGAGTTTCAGCACGAGAGTCATATAGGCATTGTCAGGTTCTACGGTCATCGTACCAAAGAAACCTGTGCGTGCCAATGCGAAACAAACAATACCAGGAACGATATAGATTGCCACATCCAGAATCTTCAACCAGCCTGTGAGATTGGTACCCTTCTGTCCTTCGTTCAAATCCTTTGCTGCAAGCACTGGCTGTACCATTGACTGGTCGGTACACCAGAACCAGAGTCCTGAAATAGGATAGCCGAGCAGGATTGGCAACCAATAGTATGCCGGCAGTTCTTCCTTGCTTCGGAAGAGGTTCCAATATTCTGATGGAACAACATTAGGATCGGCAAGCTTATGAATACCGCCCATGAAGGTTCCGTCGCCAAGGGTGATGATACCGACAATGGTCAGCGTAGCAGAAACGACGATGAGCAGAACCATCTGATATACATTGGTGTATGCCACTGCTTTCAGTCCGCCCATAATGGTAAAGAATGCCGAAATGGCAAGGAGTATCAAGGCAGAGAGCCACATTGGGATGCCGAATATCTGGCGTATCAACACGCCTCCGGCAAAGAGTGTCAATGCCAGCCATGAGATGAGTACGGTGACGATGGTGTACCATGCAAGGATGCTACGTGTTGACTGACCGAAGCGTCTGCCCATAAACTCTGGCAGTGTTGATATCTTCTCGCCCAGATAACGTGGTGCAAAGACGAAGGCAAGGAGACCAATGAAGATAAAGGCATACCAGGCATAGTTACCTGATACGATACCAGTAGTGAAACCTGCCGATGCCGAAGCAATCAACATCGAAGGTCCAACGTTTGTTCCCCACATAGAGAAACCAATATGGTACCACTTGAGTGAACGTGAGGCAAGGAACTTGTTCTGACCATCGCTGGACTTACGGCTTGCCCACATACCTATGGCTAAGAGTACGACGAAATATCCAATGAGGATAATCCAGTCGAGAGAATGCATGCTATCTGAAATCACTTTTGTTCTAAGTTAATAGTTAATAGTTAAAAATTAAAAGTTATGATTAGCCTTTGTGGTTTAGTCTTCATTGTGTTCCCCAAGAGCATTGAAGAAGGCATCGATATTATCGAGTGGAGTGTGGGGAGGAGTGTCGCAGCCTGATGAGAGGACGAAGTTTGGATACGACTTCATCTTCTCAAGGAGTTCGGTTGTTGCGTTTGCAACCTCCTCAGGGGTTGCCTGCTTGAAGACAGTCACAGGGTCGAGATTGCCCAATACGAGGATATCCTCAGGCGAATCTTCAATGATCTGCTTCATGTCGCACTTGTTACCAAGATGTATGCCATGAGCACCCGTTGCAACCATTGCCTTAGTGCAATGTCCGGTGTTACCACAGTTATGGAGAATAATCATGAATGACTCATCCTGCAGACGGTCGACGATACGTTTCACATAGTTGGAAGAGAACGTCATGCAGTCAGCATCAGACATAAGTCCGGCTGCAGGTTCAGCCATTAGCACACCGTTGACGCCTGTTGCCTTTAATGCTGCTACATATTTGAGAATAAACTGCGTACACTTCTCCAACAGTTCATGGGCAGCATCAGGGTCGCTGTATATCAGTATCATTATCTCGCTCATGTCATAAAGACGACCAGCAAGAGAGAATGGACCGATACATCCTGCAAAGACTGGGCGGTCATAGATATCACGGTGAGCTATGACGTTAGCCTTGATGTATTCAGGAACACGTCCTGAGTTCAGTGATGGCACCTTGAGGTTATGGATATCCTCGGCATTATCGAGCATGTGGCCCGTTACCGTTGGAATTTCATCCTCTGGGAACAGTACCTCAGCACCAAATGCCTCTGCCTCAACGGTAAGGTCCATGATGACGCTTGCAGCCTTTGTAGGATAACGATTGGCAAGATATTTTACTGCCTCAGCATGTATATCGCCATTCATCACGGCGTCACGAACCTTGAATCCAAGTTCCTCAATGCCAGGATGTGTCATTACCGGCATTGCCACCACCTCTTTCTGCGCAATGATATCCTTGCGCCATTCTATCATATTTGTCATACGATTGTTCTGTTTTTAAGGTTATTCGTTCATGAGTCGCTTAGCAAGGGCAACGGCTTCGTTGGCGTTGGCACTATAGCCATCGGCTCCAATCTCTTTTGCAAACTCTTCAGATACAGGTGCGCCACCAACCATGATCTTTACCTTGTCGCGTATGCCAGCCTTCTCACATGCGTCGATAACCTCTTTCATGTAGGTCATTGTCGTTGTGAGCAATGCTGAGATACAGAGTATGTCGGCATGATTCTCTGCTACGGCATTGACGAAGGTATCAGCGTCAACATCAATGCCGATGTTCACAACCTCAAAACCTGAGCCTTCGAGCATCGATGCCACAAGGTTCTTACCGATATCGTGCAGGTCGCCCTTCACTGTCCCGATTACAACCTTACCGACTGGCTGCATACCGCCACCGTTTGCCTCCATGATAGGTTTCAGATATCCAAGTGCAGCCTTCATTGCGCGTCCCGCCATCAGAAGCTGTGGCACGAATGCTGTTCCCTCCTCAAACTTCTGACCGACAGTAGCCATAGCCTGAATCATCTGAGTGTTAATGAGTTCACCTGGCTCTGCACCAGCAGCGATAGCAGCCTCAGTTGCCTTTACGGCATCATTCTGTTTGCCGGCAACGATAGCTTCGAGGAGAGCGTTAGGAGCCTCAGCCTTCTCATTCACAGGAGCAGGAGCCTCAACCTTTTCCTCTGAAGGGAGGGTGCTTTCTTTTGGTTTTGCTGGTTCTATTGAGGTAAGTGGAATAGAAATAGCCTCCCCACTTACGCGCGGCATGCTCCAACAGCCTTCCATTGGCTGTATCAGCGGTTTCAACGCAGCGATATGCTTATCTGTTGTGCCGCAACATCCGCCAACGAAGTTAACGCAATGACCATTGATAAGAGGCCAATTCTGCTGTGCAAACTCCTTTGGTGTCTGAGCATATTCGCCCTTAACATCAGGAATACCAGCGTTTCCATATACACTAATATAATATGGTGTACGAGCAGCGAGTTCCTGAACGACTGGTGCAATGATCTTTGGTTCTGACGTGCAGTTGATGCCAACGGAGAATATCTCGGCGCAAGTATCGTCCTTTGCCACACGGTCAATGAACTCATAGATGTCCTGGCCGTTCATATTCTTACCAGCGTTGCCTACTTGTGAGAACGAAAGCATCACTGGCAGAGCGACGTTCTTCTTTCCGAACACGTTCTTGATTGCCTGCATACAGATGTACGCATTTTCAAGATCGAAGATTGTCTCGACGAGCAGTATGTCAACGCCGCCATCAATCAGAGCATCAACCTGCTCTTCGTATGCCTCACGCAGCACTTCCTTGCCTAATGGCATTGCACCACCTGTTGAGAACGACACGCACTTATTAGTAGGGCCTATTGAGCCTGCCACATAGCGTGGTTTATCAGGGTTGGTCATCGTGAAGATGTCTGCCATCTTCTTTGCCAAACCTGCGGCAGCGAGATTGAACTCACGCACTCTGTCCATCCAACCATAATCGGCAAGCGAGACCTTCTGCGCAGAGAACGTGTCGGTAGAGATAACATCCGATCCAGCAGTGAGATAGCGACGATGGATGTCCGTGATAACATCAGGATTGCTCACTACAAGTTCGTCAGCGCACCCCTTGATGCCATACTGCTGAACCATTGTTCCCATTGCGCCATCAAGCACAAGCACACGATTTGCATCCTTTACGAGTTCTGCAAACGCAGGTTTGCTTACTGTACTCTTCTCAACAGTCACCTCCTTCAATATTGAATTGCCGGTAGCGTGTAATGGTTTGTATCTTACTACCTTCTTTTCTTCTTTTTCAAACGTAGTGTTATCGCCGATATGCAGACATTCGTCCACCTTCTTCTTAACTTCATCGCTGCGATATTCAGCAACTATCTCCAGTGCCTTCTCCACCTCTTCCTCGTTGTGGAAGTCCATCTCGAGATGAATACCGTCACCGCCTACGTTGTCGAGCAGCGGACGCAACTGGTCGAGAGTAACCCAGCAAGCCATGATACTCTTGCCACCAGCGATGATCTTCTTGTACAGGTCATACCACTTTGGATCACCACCCTGTGGCTCGCCAACACCAGGTGTCCACTGGATTGCCTTAAGTTCCTCAATCTCAAGCAATGCTGGCAGATGGTGCATAGCCCCTACTCCATCGAGATGATACAGCGTATAAGGTATATGCTGACACTGCTGACGGATGAATGGCTGAACGAAGCGACGGTAGTCATCGTCGGAAATCATTGTTGAGATATCGCTCTGCAGCTTTGCCATCTTGCCTGGTGCCCATGACGAGAAGTAGCAGAATGCCATCTCATCGCCTTCGCGGATGATGTCATAGAGTTCGTCAAAGACCTTGAAATAGACATCGTTGATGAACTGCAGCTGTTCCTCAACAACCTCTGGCTGCATTACTGTGTCAAGCAGCACTTTGTCCGTACCCTTCATTGCTGCAAGCACGTCAAGACCTTCCATAAGGTCAGGCATACCCACGTAGTAATTGCCCTGCGCACGTTTTTTACAAGCACGCAGCAAGTCCTTATGTATCTGGTAGTTCTTGCACTCAGGGTCAAAGGTCAGTTTGTCCTTGAAATCAGGGTCTGGGTGTATCCAGATAGTATCATCGCCACCCTCAAACCTTGATCCAAGGATAGCAGCCAGCGAACCAGGGCCAAGCTGTGTGTTTGCCACTGGCAGCATGTCAGCCTTCAGGCATGAATGACCTACATACCAATCGAGATACTCAGCACGCCACTCTGCCCCGAACCAACGTTCGTTGTTATCCTTTGGCACAGGGGCGCCAGGCAGTCCCATAGCACCCGTTCCATAGTCATTGCGCAAAGCTTCGGTGAGATGAATAGGCTGTTCGCCTGCATACGGACCATGTGGCTGCACTCCCTCCTGGAAATGCTCCCACATATTTACGATTATTCCCTTATGATTCCACCAGTCGATATAGCGACGCTTGGTTTCCTCAAGATTCTGTTTCCACACGGTGTTTTATATGTTTAGTTAGTTATGTTTTTGTAGTGATAATATCATAACGAGCAAAAATTCCCGTTGTCTGCAAAGTTAATCATTTTTTATGAAACAAACGAATGATTACAAAAAATCTTTTGCATATCCATGTTTTTTCTGCGGCAAAGTTACAAAACAGCGCAAGCGATTGCAAGAGTTTTGAAGAAAAAGCGTCATTTTTAAGGTTTATTAGCAAAATGCTCTCCCACACAATCATCGGTGTGAGAGAGCATTCATTAGCAACATACCAAATAGCTAACTTATTTTATTTGCTTCTTTACAGTTCCGTTTTGCATGCGAACTATATTTATTCCATTCTGCAGACGTGATATTCTGGAGCCATTTACTGAATATATGCTTTCCGTCTGGCATTCATCATTATTTACAGATAAAACACCATTCGTACAATTGAAAGCACATGATGCTGACAGATTGCTACCATCTGTTGTTGAAGCCGTTATTGTTGCAGTTCCATCTTTCAAGCAGAATACTGTACCATAACTGTTTACCATAAGGATACTATCATCACTGCTGCTCCATGCTACTGTCTTATTTGCAGCATTGGCTGGCAACAATGTTGCGTTTAGAGTTATGCATTCGCCCTCAGTCAAGGCATATGATGCATAATCTAAGGTGATGCTCTTTACTTTAACTGCTGTCACGGAAATAGTACAAGATGCAGAAACATTACCTCCATCCTTTACCTTTGCTGTAATAACAGCCTGTCCTTCCGTTAAGGCAACAACCTTTCCTGTGGATGACACCATAGCGACTTTATCATTTGAACTGCTCCATTCTAATGTTTTGTTCTCTGCATCATCAGGAATGACATTTGCTGTAAGCTGAAGAGTCTGTCCCGGTTCAAGACTGGCATTTGACTCAGACAGAATAATAGATTCAACTCGATTAATGAATGCAATCTTTGAGATCTGAGACATTTGATATGTCCTGTTGCCTTTGTTTGTAACGATTGTCACATCATGGTCTCCATAAGTTATCTGAGGGTTGTCGCTGACCTCGTATGTTAGTGTACTACCAGAATTTAGGTAGATTCCTATCTTTGCCAACTGAGCATGGCTGTACGTGAAACCCACTATAAATACTATGCCCAATAGCAGTATGCGTATAATTGCTTGTTTCATAGTGTTCTTGAGTTTATTCAGCCATTAATTGTGTCGTCTTACCTTTGGCAAAGTTAAAACTCTGATACTTTGCCTCTGTTGTATAGGTGTGCTTGTTATATCGATAAGTGAAACGGCAGATAGGGTTTTCAATACCTGATGCACCAACAGTAATTGTATAGCCTGTACTCTCACCTGCTGCTACATTAACATCCGAAGAGAGCAGGTTGCTACCAGCAGCATTAGTACTACCGTTTATTAACTGTATGCCTGTCAGAGTGACAGCTTCTGTACTTCCATTCTTAAAATAGAAGTTCAGTTTGCTACCGCTCAGTATCGTGTTGCCATTGCTCATGACAGAACCACCTGCATAGTATGACGATACCATTGATGTGACTGAAGTGTCATCGTAGTTGGTTCCATCGGCATCATCGTAAGAGATTACTGGGCGGATGGATAAACCATAACATTTATCCCATGCACCAGTACCAAGTTCACTAAGGCTATATCGGTTTACAGATCCGTACAAGTAATATGAATAACAATTAGATTTTGCATTCGAATTCCAATATCGAAGTTCTTTGTTATAATCAACGGGACTATAAATAAATTCTCCTGCTGCAGGCATAAAAATAGAATTTCCATTGCCCGTAATTAGATATCCATTAATACCATTTATCTGTTTCCATTCCCAAACGCATTTATCAACCAATTCTGCCATTTCTGCTTTGGTGGGCATTCTCCATCCCTTTCCCAAGTTTACTGTAGCGGCATCATACGCTGTACCTTTAATATCATATCCTATATCGATATAGTTTGTTGTGCTCTTATTATAGTAGGAGTAATTATCCTCTGAATATTGAGTTTTTGGGGACGTTTCGCCCCATGCATAATAGTTACCATACTGCTCAGGTTTCGTTGCTCCAAGATTACATGAAGCCCATTTTACCGAGAGTCCAAGATCAACAGATTCGCTAGTTGTCAGGGTTGGAGGTGCCGGTTTCTCGGAAAAATCAACGTGGTCAACAAGATCTTTATTAAACTCCACGGTTGTTCCATTCTTAAAATGGATGTTCAAGGTTTGTGCGTATGAGAATGTACTCATAAACACAAGGCAAAAAAATAATGTTTTTCTCATAATAATTGTATGGTTTTTAGTGATTAATCAACGAACAAAGGTGGTAAGAACTCATCGCCACGTTCCTCCTCACCATCATTCAGTTTGTCCATGTCGGTTACTCTCTCTTCATTCCGATTTGGTTTTCCTTCTTTTTTCTCCGGCACAGTAATACCTAATACACCTTCTTCTTGTATGCACATAATGTAAAAAATTTAATTGTGTCTCCCGCACAAAGGTTATATATACAAGAAGAGCGTGGAGGAATGTCCTTACTCATCTTACATCAGGTATCGCCAAACACCTTGCCAGAAACGAATAGTTACATCACAGCCACGCCGTATATGCTCGGGCAATACGGCGTGACCACCGCATGCATACGATACATACACAGATGGCGTTCAGAACTCTTCTTCCTTCTGGCTGAAATTGGCGATTTCGATGTAAAGGATAGAAGCGTGGAACGCTAATCTTGATCTACTGGCTATCTTTGTTCCAATAGACGTTGCAAAGATACAAATAAAAAATGGATTGACAAAATATTTGCCGTTAAAAAGCAAACACCTACAAAAAAAGCATAAATTCTCCCGCACCATCAGTTGTCATGAGAGGGCGTTTCATCTTACAATCTTTGCATCACCATCGAAGTTACAGATGGTTGTGGCGAGGGTGTTTAGGTTATGGAAGCGGGAGTAGTCGGTGGTTGAGGGGATGCCGTTTACTGTTCCCATGTTGTCTATGGCCCATGGGGCGAGGATGAGGAGGGAGCAATTTATGCATGCCTCAAAGCGCGACAGTTCTGGTTTCCAGTATTCGTTGATAGGTTCTTTCTGTAAATGTATCAATGGGTAGGCTTGCGTCAGGCATCTTTCCTTCATCAGTCTCTCACCTATGCTGATACCAGGAGTGACGATGACCGTTGCACCTTCAAGGACCTTTCGTTCCCATTCCTCACATTCTTTGCTATATGCCTCGGTCTGTTCGTATGGGACGCCGGTAATCATATCTTTATCAGCAGCGTAGGTATAGCCATACCTTTGGCGTTCTGCATCACTTAGTTGCCATAGGCGCGCCTTACGATGACAGAAAACTTGCTCCTTTCTTGCCCATCGCAGGAGGAAGAGATTGCCGAAGGCGGCATAGTCGATGCCATCGATGATGACGTGCATGCGGCGTTGCATAAACTGGGGCAGCAATCTACGGATGATAGCACGGCGCGGGTTGTCCTGCACATAATGAATCATGCGCTGCATGTGGTCATCTGACAGGCAGATGGTGTCGTCGTAATCGTCGTCAAACAGGGGGCGCTCTATTAAGGAGGGCACTGAAAAAGTGCCAAGCGTTCTTTGATATATTGAAAATCTTCGAAAATACATTGTCAATCTCTTGCGTATGTCATATTTTTTTTGTAACTTTACACTGCAAAAAGAAACAAAGAGATATATGATAGAACAACAGCAGAAACTAGGCCTAAGTCCTTATGGCGACCTGTATAAAATCATTGTGC
>JAZUKC010000172.1:0-5597 GCA_045643065.1 Prevotella sp. | reverse complement strand
TGATGAAATGATCACATTAATGATACTTATAATAGCATTATCAATCGCAGCAATTATTGCAGCAGTAACCCTTATCGGAGGAGGCGCGGCAGTCTTGATTGTGTTTGGTGACGTAATCTTGTGCGTTATCATCGTAATCGCGATCATCAAAAGACTATTCCGTAAAAAGAAGGAGGATTGAGCCTAACAAAGGCTCTTCCCCTTTTAAATTTTATTGCCAATGAAAGGAGAATGATAATGGCAAAAGTTAATTTCAAACGCGTTTTCAAAGCTGTTGAGAGAACAGCAACAGAGCACAGCCCAGAAATACTGACAGGAATCGGAATTGCTGGTTTTATAGCAACCATCGTTCTTGCAGTAAAAGTAACCCCAGAAGTCGCAGACTCCATCGAATTCGCAAAAGAGAACATCGCGTATGATGAATATGTCGATGAATGGAATGAGTCTCATCAGGATCGTAAGTATGACAACATGGAACCCGCATGCTTCGAAGAGTTTGTCGACTGCGAATATTCCGAAGGATTATATCCGGTCAAGCTTAAGTTTAAGGATACATTTCTTATGTCGTGGAAGGCGTATCTGCCAGCCGCCATCACCGGAGCCTGTTCAACAGCATGTGTCATCGGCGGTATGTCCACAAGTCTAAGGCGCACAGCCGCCATGGCAACAGCCGCACAAATCGCAGAAACAACGCTCAAAGAGTATTCTAAGAAAGTCGTTGAGGAAATCGGCGAGGAAAAAGAACAGAAAATCAAGGAGAAAGCTTCCGCGGCGGCTGTTGAGAAAGTAAAAGTCGAAGACCAGAAACTACCGGTCCATTATGGCGAGCAGCAGTTGTATTGCGACAACTATACAAAGCGCGTTTTCTATGCCACTCCTGCGCAGATCGAGAAAGCGTTCGGCGAACTCAATGTGGCTCTTACATCTGGCGATGAGTATAGCATGAACGATTTTCATTCTTGCTTCGAACTTGATGAAAGCCCTACCGGAGAGATGATTGGATGGCGTCCAGAAGACTATAAGGTCGGGTATAGCATAGGTTCTTCCGTTTCGTATGATGGAAGAGCATTGCTTGTGATATGCTTTGATGTTTGGCCCGATATCATTGGCTAATTCGTGAAAATTACAAACACTATTATGGGAAATACCTAATAAAATATTTATTTAAAAAGGAGACTACTACTATGGCAAAGAATGAAATCAACACCAAGGCAGCAACCAAGGAAGAGAAAGTTGAAGCAAAGGCCAAGAAGGAAGGCATCTTTAAGAGACTTGTGTCTCGCGTAAAGGAATTTGTGAAGAAGCACAAAGCTAAGCTTGCAGCATCTGCAGGCGTAGCTCTGGGCGGACTCGCAGGTTTCTTCATTGCGAAGCGTAAGTACGATTATGATGTCGACTTCGAGGTCATTGACGAAGCTGACGATTCCGACGTTGTCCAGGGCGCTGACTACGACGATGCCGAGTAAGGCACTTTGAAATAAGTACTTACCGGAATCCCGAAGAGATGAGATCTTTAACAAGGTCTCTTCTCTTTTAAGTTTTTTGTTTGTATTTGAAAGGAGAAAATTATGAAAAAGTTTGTAGCAATCATCATGGCAATCCTTATCATGGCATCTCTTTGCGCTTGCAACACCTCAAAAGATTACAGCGGAACATACGAAATGGATCAGGATGCGTCGTACGTAGCATCGATGTTCTGTCGCAACACCGAAGACTTCATCAGCTGTTCTTCTGTACTGACTCTGTCAGAGCTTGATAACGACGTTGGAGATATCGTATGTAGAGCTCGTGTGACCGCATGGGATGAACAGGTTAAAGTGAATACCGATATCGATGAAGCGTATGATACTGCGATGGACGCGTTTGAAGAGGCACAGAATATTCTCAACGGAGACTTCAACTATGAAGAGTACATGAAATCTCTTGAGAAGTATAATGATATTCTTAGCGAAAGCGTTGAATACGAGCGCGTTGAAAAAACTGCAGACACCGTACTATTCTATGGCACCTACACTATCAACGACAATGGAGACATCGCCGTAACTATGAATGAAGACTCCGTAATTCTCTGGGAGATTGATGACGAGTATCAGAACTTCGTGATTGATGTGAATGACGGCACTATGAGCTTCTCATTCAATGACTATGGTGATGTCTATGAGTTCGTATACAAGTAATTAATAAGGAGGGCCTATGACTAGATGGTATTATACCGGCTATGTTTCGTGTGCTGATGGCGATTATACTGAAATGTGGCATGGCGAAACTAAAGCAGAGAATAAAAAACGAGCTATAACAAATCTCAAGCATCAATATCGCAAGTCTCATAACAAAATAATAAACATGAAGCTTCGTATTGACGAGAATAATGTTCTACCGTTCAAGTCGGAGATTAAGCAAGAGACTGTAGTCATAGGCCCTAAGTCCTTTAAAAAGGAGGACTTTAAACCTAGCGAGTGGGAGTTTCTGTGCAAAATATTCGACATGGAATATGCAGAAAGCATAACTCTCGAAAAATACATGTTAAGAACCTATGGTATAAGAAAGGAGAAAGCAAATGGATCCTGAAAAGATCGAACCTAATTCCAGAAAGTATCGCGAGGAGAAGCGACAGAGAGAGGAAGCCGAACGCGAAAAGCTCAAACCTGTTGCTTCCGGAAAAGTAACGAAAAAGAACAAAGCAAGTATGAAGGAGGTATTCTTTGCAGAGGACATGGGCAGCGTGAAATCCTATATTTTCACGGATGTGATTATTCCGGCTGCGCAGAACCTCATTGAAGATATCGTAACTAACGGTATACGGTATCTTGTCCGTGGAACGGCTGCTCCGTCTAGAGATAGAGGAAGCGGTCGTTCAAGTTACATCCAGTACGGAAAATGTTCCGAAAACAGTTCCCGCAGAACGGCCGATCCAACTCAGAAGCAGCGTTTCGACTTCAATTCCGTTATATTTGAAGTTCGAGGTGACGCCGAACTCGTACTGCAGAAGATGGACGAACTCATGGAAGACTACGACTACGTTCGCGTGTCTGACTTCTATGACCTGTCTGAAATCTCAGCTCCTCCGCAGGCATATCGCTACGGATGGACTGATATTCGAAGCGCTGAAGTTGTTAGAGACAGAGATGGCTTCAGAATTAAGCTTCCCAAAGCAATGCCTATAGATTAAGGAGGAATGAAAATGAATAAGGCATCAATAGTGGCTTTTGCAACTGACAAATTTGCAAAGGCTAAAACATTTATCAAAGCCAACAGCCCGGAGATTCTCATCGGACTTGGTATCGCAGGTGGTGTAGCAACCACAATAATGGCGTGCAAGGAAACACGCAAAGTAGACGAACTCAACGGAGATTTCGTTGGTCTGAAAGAAAAGATCAAGTGCGAGTACGGTCTTCAGTATGACGGAGTAGACCACGATGAAGACACAATACGCGCCTACAAGAAGGATCTCACAAAAGCAACACTCAAGCATGCCGGTGAGATTGCTCTGACATATGCACCTGCTCTGACAATGGGAGCGGCATCCGTAACATCCATACTCGCAGGTTTCGGCAAAATGAAAGCGATGTATACCACTTCCGCAGCAGCAGCATCTGCGCTCCTGAAGGACTATAATGTTCTGTGTGACCGTATTGAAAAGCGCTACGGTCCCGAAGTACGCTACGAGCTCGTGAACGGTGTTGAGACTGAGACCGTTAAGGAAAAGATCACAGACGAAAATGGCAAGAAGAAGACTGTTACTAAGGAAGTAACAAATCTTCCGGAAGATGCTGAGCTCAATATGTTCTCAAGAGTTTGGGGCCCTGGATGTATGGGATATATTGAAGGCGACCCGGATCATAATAGATTCTTCGTAATTCAGCAGCTTAAATCTCTGAATCGTCTTCTCGATGATCGTTTCCGCCCTGCAAAGGACGGTGTTGAAGAGGTTGTCGGCGTCGTATCTTTCAATGAAGAGCTTCAGGCGTTCGGCTTCCCACTTGTTGACTACGGCGACTTCTGGGGTAACACCAAGAGCGAAGAGAACCCTGTCGGAGACAACATCATAAACATCGGTCTCCTCGACATCAACGACCCGATGAACGTTCGCTTCATAAACGGACAGTCGGACTGTGTACTCCTAAACTTCAACTGCGATAGCCAGATTCAGCCATACCTCAAGAAAAGAGGTTATGCTCTGAGAGCTGAGTATGTTGATCCCGGTGATAAGGTCCACGACCATCAGTACGAACTGGACAACTATCTCGGTTGGAATTGTAACGAATATTAAAAGGAGGTAAATGCATTGTTTGCAAAGGTAATCAAAATTGCGGGGTGGGCCGTTCTTGGTCTGGCTCTCATAGGTTTTGCGTCTGAGGCTGTTAATGAAATCAAGGAAGAGCAGACCGAAGATACAAACGCTCTTGATAAGATTGCATTATTCTCACGTAAAATTGTTAAGAAAGGTTTCGAGAAGGACAAGAACGATTGTATCATGATTAAGAATAAGTACGATGAAATCAGAGCAAAAGATCCCACGGCGGCGAAAGAAGCTCTTATATGGGGTTTAAGCGCTGGAGCGTTGTACTACATCGGATTGTTTATCTATAAATTTAAGAAAAGGAGAATTGCACATGCTTAAGAAACTGCTTATGATCGCAGGAGTTCTTACGACGGTAGCTATTGTAGCGGAAAGCATTTCTGAGTCAATCGACGAATCGGAAAATGAAGAGCGTAAGGCGCTGTCCGTTCTGAAGAAGATTCCTGCGCATATCGCTTTCAAAATTATATTCCCGATCTATGATAAGCTCGATGCTATCGAGAGAAGACTTGCCACAAAGATCCGCTCATGGAAGGAGGCTTCCTGTGAAACTGCGTGATGTAATTATATTTGTGGCTGGCGCTGCTGTCGGTGGTGCTGTTGCTGCAAAGCTCGTATCTAAGAAGTACGAGAAGATCATCGATAATGAAATCGAGAGCGTTAAAGAAGCTTTTAAGGAGCAGAAGAACGCTATCATCGATGAGTATGAAAAGAAACTCGAGAATAACGAAGCGCCTGAAATCGAAGCAGACCTCGCCAAACCGGACAGAATCTATACACGAGAAGAGCTTCTCGAACAGCTTAACAAAATCTCTGATGACAATGGGTATTCTCCTGTCGATATGGATCTTCCGGAAGATGTTAAACCGAAAAAGTACCTCGATGACGCTGACAGACCTTACTCGATATATCCAGGTGACGTCGGCGAACTTCCGGGCTACAAGGTTTTCAGCGTAACATTATATTCTAATGGTATTGCTACAGAGCTTGTTGATACCGGAGAAAGATGCGTCGAGGAACCGATATTTGACATCGACGAAATTCTTGGAGAGGAGAACTTCGCTCACATCGGCGAGATTGAACCTAACATGGTTTATATTCGTAACGACATGTACAAATCAGACTATGTCGTTTACGCCACCGATGATGAGTACGTTGAAGAGTAATCATGGTAGCTTTCGAAATTAAGGAGTTATATTTTAACTGGCTGTATGACATAATGAACCTGAAGTACTCTCGCGAGTCTACAGTAACTTCTTTCGAAAGCTTGTTCCGCTGTCTCCACAGCATTCCATTC
>JAZUKC010000171.1:0-5057 GCA_045643065.1 Prevotella sp. | reverse complement strand
CGTTGTCTTTCAAAAAGTTAACAACAATGTCTGATACGTTCTTTTCGTTGCCACTAAACGATTCGGTGGCTATCATTTGCTTTAAAAGATTTATGGCAGATTGTGTTAGTGTGTTCATTTATGTGAGTGTTGTTTTTGTTGCAAATATATCTAAAATGAGGTGTTAGCGCCGCAAACTGTGTGCAAACTGCATTCTCCGTTATCACTAAATTGAAGCTGCTATTGAACAATATGCTCTTGCCATATTTGTCTTTGTAGCTTGCACTAAGGCTGAGTGACAGCTCATCTTTCAAATCAGGATTGCTGAATCTCAGATTAAGCGGATCTGAACTATTGACTGTCGGAATAAGGTTTGCGATTGACGGAATGGTCGTTCCAAACGATAGCAGACGAGCCGTTAGGTTGAGTCTATGTCATTGTGCGTGAGGTGATCCTTGACACGCATGTAGATGGTTAATTCCCGATTCTTGCTGTTCTTTTCCTGCGCCATGCAAAGATTGCTGACCATAAAGTATAGCAGCATAATCAAAAACAAGAGAATTGATCTTCTCATAATGTCCTTAAAATTACGCGGGATTACATTCTGTTCTTAGCCGATTCGCCTGCACCTGTTCCCTTGTATTTGTTCTGGGCGCTGTTGAAGCGGTATGATACTCTCAGCGTAAGTGCTGACGAATAATATCTATTGTCCTGACGGATATAACAGTTGCCAAAGTCAGAAATGACATACTCATGCTTGGTGTTGAAGACATCGCTCCATGAAAGCTTGAAAGTGAGTGCATCGTTCTTAAGAAACGACTTGCCAACAGAGATGTCTAACCCATGGATAGGAGAATCGATGTTATATATCAGCTTATCGAAGGGGCTGATGTACTGATAGTCGAGGTCAATGGTCCAGTTCTTCTTCAGCCGGAATGAGTTATAGGTCTGCAACAGATACATAGGCTTGCCTAAGCTGATGCGGCGCATGCCATTCGCGGCGCGAGGGTCAATGACATCGGTCTCAAAGAATTGTTTCTGTATGCCTAACGTATAACGAGGATACCACACTCCGACAGACGGAGCGGCTGTGAGGTAAGCGGTCAACTTATGGACGGGATCGGCAGCATTGGTGTACTGAATCATCGCAACGCCTTCGTCATTGTAGGGATAGCCCTTCTGGAAAACCTTGTTATCGACACGCTCGTAGTTGCCACTGAAACTGAGCCATTTCCACTGTGCCATCAGCGAGAGAGTGCGCTGTATCTCGTTCTTCATCAGTGGGTCGCCTGTCTGATAAGTGAATTTGTTGTCGTAGCTGATCTCTTTCGACATTGTTTCGAAACGAGGCCTGATGGTCTTGCCCGTGTAGCTAAGACTGAGCCCCACCTGCTTCAGCCTGGTTGAGAAGCTGATAGATGGAAACCAGCTGTCGTTGCTGCGATGCACATTGTTGTCTGTATTGATGTGATCTGCATAATCGAACTTGGCATGCTCGTAACGCAGACCTGAACTGAACTGACCGAAGGGAAGAGCGACCGAATATTGGGCAAAACCAGCAAGGGTATTCTCCTCCATTGAGGCATCCGAATTTGGAATTGGGGCAAAGTCAATGGCGTATGTCTCGTCTGCAGACACATAAGTCTCTTCCGTCCCCATCTGCAGTTCTCCTTTCCATACAGGATACGACAGCACCAGTTTGGCTGCTGTCATAGCCGTAACAGCTTCGGTATTACTCTGCATTGATGCCTTTCCTGTCCAACTCGTTTCGCTGATGTCGGTTACCCCACCTGTCTTACGACGCACATAATCGGCATTGAAGTTGATGTGCAGCTTATGAACAGTACCATCATAATAAAGGTTGCCATTCAGGTTGTGGTTTGTGGGTTGGTGCGAGTCATTGATGGCATGGAGATGATCTATCAGTTCTTCATTTCTTAATACGTCCTCATCCATCAGCATTTGGGTTTTACCGATGGTGTTGTCTGACCATTCCGTTCGGAATCCCAACGAATGCTTTTCGTTGATTTGCCAGTTGGCGCCACCCATATACTGCCATCCACCATTGTGCCTGCGATAGTCGATGATACCCACTTGACGGTTGTTGAGAATCTTGTCTCCCACCTTAGTGATGGTTCCACCATCGATATCGGAAATCTGATAACCGCGCTGGTTCCAATAGACCACCTTACCGAAGAAGTCCCAACCCTTCCGGCGGTAATTAAGGTCGAGGACAGACCACGAAGGTTCCCAATCATGACAGTCGTAAATATACTGCTTTGCCTGGCTGGTCAATGCATAACTGAAACCCTCGCCTTGGCGCTTTACAGTACGGATGCGCACCACGCAACGCACCTCCCCACCATATTCCGCACCAGGATTGCTGATGACGTCAATGCTCTTGATATCCTCAGACATAAGGTTGCGAAGCTCAGCGTTGTCAGTAACCTTTCGTCCGTTGATATAATAGAGTGGAGCACCGCGGCCAATGACCTCGAGATTGCCTCCCATCGATATCATGCCTGGCACCTTACCCAGCACATCCAGAGCATTGCCTTCGTATGCGAGTACGGAGCCTGCGATGTCAGTTACAAGGGCATTGCCTTTGAGTAATGTCTTAGGCAATGTACCTTTTACCACCACCTCGTCGAGAGTGTTCGAAAGGCTGAACATTGTTACAATCGCCTCTTCTTTGAAATGTGACGCAGGCAAGGTCTGTTTCTGATAACCAATCATTGACAACTGTACAATATCGCCTTGTTCGTCCAACTCAAAGCTTCCATCGCCGGATGTGATTGTACCTGTCACGAACGTTGAGTCGGGTAGCATACGCATAACAACGTTTACGAACTCGAGAGGGGAGCCATTCTCGTCAACAACTTTTCCCTTAATACTTTGTGCCTGCAAGTTGCTGCAGATGACGAACAGCGCAGTGGCTGTTGAAATAAAATGTTTAATCATGACTTTTTAATAATGTTTATTTGTGATTTATTTGGTCGGTGAGAACTATCTGATGGCATTCTTCCATCGCGATCTCGCTGCAAAGAGAGATATCTTTTTGCCTGCCTCCAAATAAGTGGGATAACTGCCAAGGTATAGGGATATTTAGCCAATGTGGGACAAAAAACAAAGGATGGCCTGTCACGATAAATACACGCATTGAAACGTAACAATAACTTTCCATCCGAAAACATCCCTTTCCATTCGTCATCAAATTCTTTCCAAATATCCCTAACACTCTTGTTTTCAGCTCGATTGTTTGTGTAAAAGAAAGAAACTAACTTTTTTTGCTCGAAATATTGATCATTTCACTCCTCCCAAAAGAAAGAATGAAAAGAATACCTAATCAATTAATAAAAGACTATCTAATAGTAGGATGCGCGTGGATGTGCATATCGCTATTGATGCATCCCCAGTTACTGACTCCAGACCAAAGAGCTGTCCCTCTTCCAGTATTTAAGATTGTGCATGGCTCTTTCTTTCTGCTGACGTTGGTGTTGAGTGAAATTATTGTGACTTATATCTTCCAAAACAGTTTCACATACTCTGGAGGTATCTGGGGACAGTTGAAACATTTCGCACTTTGTGCTGTTGTCGGAGTTCCCATCTTCAATATTTTCCTCAATCAATCGAACTCCATAATGATGTGGGATTTCTCAAGATATTACTATGCGTGGTTTGATATAGACGGGACATTTACATTGAAGTGGTACATGAAGACAATAAATTTATGTGCTATACTTTCCGTAATATTGATAATAGCCATGATGGCAATAACCAGAGTCAGAAATATAGAACACACCCTTCTGGAATTGGCTTCAATCAACAGAATGTTAGAAACAGAACAAACCAAGCTGCGTTCACGCCTGCCAAAAGATAATGTGGCAGACAAAATCATCATACATGGCGATAGCCGCGAATCATTGATTGTGAATCCTCTTGATGTCATGTACGTGGAGTCGGTGGGCAATTATCTCAGCATTGCTTATCTCAACGATTCCGAACTGTGTCAGAAACGACTTCGCAGTTCACTGAAGGAAGTTGAGGAGACACTTGAGGCTTATCCATTTATGGTACACATCCATCGTGCCTTCCTCGTCAATATCAACTTTATCACGCAGGTGTCCGGCAACTCTGCAGGTTATAAGATCAGTATGTTCAGTACAGACCGGGTGTTGCCTGTTTCAAAAGCCAATGTACCCTTGTTCAGAGAAAAAATCATAGAACTTGGAAAGAACTTAGAATAGTATTACATACCACGACCTTTCCGTTTCGTTGGGACGTAACGTAATGCCTTTACAGTCTTGGCAGCTTGTAGCCAGCAACGGAGATAGTCGGTCTGCCATTGCTCTGCATTAGCAGGTGTGAAGACTTCCTTAGCACATAGTCGTGCTGTGACTTCCTGTTTCTTATATCTGCGTTTCTCCTTGCCATTGCGCTTCTCAAACTGCTTCTTCGTGTCGGGACGTTCGGCAGCTTGCTGTCGTACCCCTCGGGAGAGCTTATTACCAATATTCAACACGCAGGTGTGGTGACGCAGGCAGAATTTTGGTATTATAAGTTACTCCAAAATATATTTTGGTCCGAAGGATGTTGTGCAAGCACAGCCCAGGGTTAGTGATTATTGTTCCGATTTTTAACGAAAGGGGAAGAAGGGATATAGAGAGGCTGTATCTCTTTCTTCCCTTCTATCAAAACCTGAAACGATTAAGAGTGTTGGCCTGTACGTGTGTGTAGGGGTATTGGGGAAAACTTGAAAAATGAAATCCAAGGATGCAATAGCTGCACACGTTGAAAATCAAAAAAGAAATTTCAGAAAACACACGTACATCTCCGACAACCCGTACACTTTGGCTAAAAAGCATCAGAGTGGCGCGCCCTTCGGCAAAATCTTTGCAACGCGCAATTATGTTGTTGCCAATCTGTTCTGGTTCGTGTCCGTTGTCTTTCAAAAAGTTAACAACAATGTCTGATACGTTCTTTTCGTTGCCACTAAACGATTCGGTGGCTATCATTTGCTTTAAAAGATTTATGGCAGATTGTGTTAGTGTGTTCATTTATGTGAGTGTTGTTTTTGT
>JAZUKC010000170.1:0-2233 GCA_045643065.1 Prevotella sp. | reverse complement strand
AGGGTGAAGTAATACTTGCCTTCGCGATTTGCATCTTCCGAACTAACAACAGTGTTAAGGCGAATTCTGCCTATCTTGTTGCCATCCTTTATATAGTCTGCCAATAGCGATTGCAGATCAAATGTTTGCTTTTTGGCTTTCACGACATCTGTTATACGAGTGCCTGCATCCTCTGTTCCTATTATGTATTCGCCAGAAATGATTGATTTTCCATCCTTGTCAAGAATCTCAATATCAAGACGATAACCAATAGTTGCCTCGCCAAGTTCAATGGTAAGCTCTGCGCATTTTGTGAGATCAGTTCCCTTGAACTGGTCAAATATAAATGCAGAATAAGTTGGGGTATAGAACTCATAATGTCCATCCTTCAAAGCTGCATTGCCAAAATATGTACCCGTAGGGAGCTCTGGCTCTGGCGCAACGACCTCGCCGTATGGCACGCGGTCGCCGCAAGCAAAATTATAGAACCAGTCAAAGCAATAGCCCGAACAAGCCTGACGCGCATCAGGATAGCCTTCACTCTTCATGGCATCCTCAAAGGCTGGCTTTACGGTGCCATTACTGATATAGGCATCCATGTCCACGTATGTGCTAGTTCCCTGAAGGGTGAAACTGATGTTAGGATGCTTGTCAACAAGATGACGGAAACGGAGTCCCCAACCGATGTTCTGGGTAGTCTGCATTTTCACCCCTGATGTTGTGCCGTTTGTGGTACCTGTTCCCCATGTACCGAAATTGGCCTCAGTATATTGAGTGTGTTCTTCGTTCCAGTGACCTTTGCCTTCACTCATCGGGCTCCAGTCTACTTCAGTGATGATGATAGGCTTTTGGTTGATAGGCACCTGTGCCTCGAATGTAGAGATGAAGTTTGCCTCAGATTGGTTAGCATCCCAACCGCCATACCAACCTGGGTAGTTGTGAACGGCGTAACCGTAGTTGTTGTCGCTGATAGGTTTTGAGTTATAGTTGCGATAATCTGCCTGATAGCTTGTGCCAGGGAGAAGAATGATTCCCTTGAAACCATTTGAACGAATCTTGTTGACGATAGGCTGGAAATAGTCAGCGAGGTTGCCATTCATGCGCACAGGCTCATTGCCAAGCTCGAGCATGATCTTGCCGGAATTAGCCTTAATGTATGAATCACTTGACACGATGTCCCAAACAGTTGTGAGGTAAGTGTTGTAGTAGTCGCCTACCTTTACATCTTCAGGGAATACGCCAGGAGGACGCACCACGACATAAAGTCCATGAGCCAAGGCATCCTTGATGATAGGCACATAAAGGTCTTGCATGCGTGTTCGCATCTTGTCGAATGAGAAGTGGCAGATGTTTGCCTCGTCAAAGACCGTATTTCCGTTAGGGTCTGTAGCGGTCTTGGCGTTGTCGTTTATGTTTGTGAAGCCAGAAGCAGTATAACTAGGGTTTCTCAACCATGCTGGGTCAAGGTGCAGACGGAAGAGGTTGCAGTAAGTGCTACCTTGACCGCCTTTCTTTGTGATGGCTTCAAATACCTTCTTGAAGTAGTTCTTACAAGCGGTAATGTCATTGGTCGATGGACTATTATAATTTATCCATCCCCAACGTCCGCCATTGAAATAGCAGTTCGGAGTGTCCATGACACCATGAAGCGTTACTGCCTTGCCTGTAGGGTCAACGA
This sequence comes from Prevotella sp., assembly GCA_045643065.1. GTDB lineage: Bacteria > Bacteroidota > Bacteroidia > Bacteroidales > Bacteroidaceae > Prevotella. The sequence continues at coordinate 576 of JAZUKC010000170.1, read as the reverse complement.
ATTCCTTTCCGGAAACCTTCAGGTCCGGTGTTGCTCCGAAATAGTTCACAGGCGTTTGTCCGTAAACAATCGTTGGCACGAAAGACAATGCCAACAAGAAAAGGATTAATGTTTTTTTCATATTTGGTTAATAGTTTTGTTTCGTTTTCGAAAAGTCTCCCTTAGGGAGATTTAGATGGTCTGTAGATTTAGAGAGTCTTTAGCAATCGCCAAGCTTCTCGTACCCATACCACGAGCGAAGAGGCAGCGATTATTATGAGCAGGTCTAGAGGTCCTTGCGGGTGTTCCTCGTTGAAAAGCATCGGCTGGACATTGAAGAAGTTGAACATCACTTCGGTGATGAGCAGCTGACCGACGATTATCACTGTGACTATTGTCCAGAATCCCTTGCTCATCTTCAAATGGAACACGCTCTGACCTGTGGCGAAAGCACGGGCATTGAACATATAGAAGAAATGCGTCCAGACGAAGATGGAGAAGAGCAGTGTCTGCTCGTAAGGCGTAATCGTATGCGACTTTGTCCATTCTATGCTAAGGAAGTCCATTACAGAGTTTATCTCTGCATGTTGGAACACG
>JAZUKC010000169.1:0-30969 GCA_045643065.1 Prevotella sp. | reverse complement strand
AGGGCACAAAGATTTTATGTAAAAAGTTTTAATTAACAAAAAAAACTCTGTGTTCTCTGTGTCTTTGTGTACACCTTAATTACAGATTGTAAGCATTTTGCAGATGGGGTATTATTTTAATGTACTTTTTGTAGGAGTGTCATTCTTCATTTAAAAACTACATTGGATCTACATCGTAGAAAATCTGTAGGCTGGCATAGCGCTTGTCGGTGAACATACCGTCTTTCACACGGCGAAGGTAATCACGCACACGAGGCAGGTCTATGCCAATCTCAAGTTTCAGAACTATCTTGCGGATGTTCATCTGCTTTACACGAGAGACGGCAGGGCGGTCCGGTCCAAGAACGCGATTGCCAAACAACTGTCTCAGACGGCTGCCCATCTCTATTGCCGCACTGTCCACTATAGGATCTTTTGCATGACGCAGATAGACGTAAACCAATCGAGTGAAAGGAGGATAGCGGAACAGTCGGCGTTCCTCCGCCTGTAACGTGAAAAACGCTTTGTAGTCATTACGTGCCACCTGACTTATGACAGGCAACTCAGGGTTGCGCGTCTGCAGAATGACTACACCTCTCCTACCCTTTCTTCCTGCACGCCCAGACACCTGTGCCATCATCTGGTAGGAATGCTCATACGCACGAAAGTCTGGATAGTTGAGCATCGTATCGGCAGAGATGATGCCCACCACGCCAACTCGTGCGAAGTCAAGACCTTTGCTCACCATCTGAGTACCGATAAGCACATTTGTTCGTCCCATGGAGAAGTCGTTTATGATTCGTTCATAGGCATTTTTCGTACGCGTTGTGTCAAGATCCATGCGTGCTATGCGTAGCGTCGGTTTCGGAGCAGAGTCAGGAATGTTGTCCCACGTCATATTGGCGAATATCTGCTCAAGCACCTCCTCCACCTTTTCCGTTCCATAACCTTTAATACGGATGTCTCGAGACTCACAGCACGGACACTCTTGTGGTATGCGCATGGCATGGCCGCAATAGTGACACGTAAGCTGATTCGTTGTCTTATGCATCGTGAGCGAGACATCGCAGTTGTCGCAACGTGGCACCCATCCGCAGTTATGGCATTCTACCACAGGAGCGAAGCCTCGTCTATTCTGGAAGAGTATCACCTGACGATTCTCTGCCAATGCGTCGCGTATGGATTTTATGAGCAATGGGGAGAACATGCCCTGCATCATCTTTCGACGATACAGGTCTGCCGTATCAACTATCTTTACCTCTGGCAGTTGCATGCCTTGATAGCGTTCGGTAAGTTGCACGAGACGATATTTGCCGGCAACGGTATTGTGGAATGATTCAAGCGACGGCGTTGCTGTACCCAACACAACCTGACAACCAAAATGGCGAGCCAGCATCAGTGCCACGCTGCGTGCATGATAGCGGGGAGCAGGGTCCTGCTGCTTGAACGAAGGTTCATGTTCCTCATCGATGATAATCAGTCCGAGACGCTGCATAGGCAGGAAGACGGCAGAGCGTGCACCAAGGATAACGTCGTATGGGTTGTCAGACATTTGTTTCTGCCATATCTCCACACGTTCTGCATCGCTATATTTTGAATGGTAGATGCCCATACGGTCACCAAAGACACGATGCAGTCGTTGCATGATTTGCACGGTAAGGGCAATCTCCGGCAACAGGTAAAGCACCTGCTTTCCTTCGTCTATAGCTTTTTGTATCAGGTGTATGTATATTTCCGTCTTACCCGATCCTGTCACGCCCCATAGGAGAGAGGTGGCCGGGGCGACGGAATTGGAATTACGGATTTCCTCATACGCCCTCTGCTGTGCTTCAGAGAGCGGTTGGATACGCTCAGGATGTGGTTTCCCTTGAGTGTTCAGTCTTCCGACAACCATCTCGTAAGTCTCGAGTATTCCCCTGTCTATCACGTTCTTGACCATAGCCGACGAACAGCGGACGGTATTGGTCAGTTCCTCACGCGTTATGAGTTGGACGTCATGTGGCACTTGGTCTCCTTCCATGGCATCATAATGCGATAACGACAGATAGGTGGTCAGCACGTCGAGCTGTCTCGGTGAGCGCTGCAACATGTCAAGAGCAATGTGCAATGCCCGTTCGTTACGGTACTGTTTTGTCAGACGTATATACGTCTCCGTACGTGGTTTGTAGCGTTCTTCCTGCTTCATTCCTGCAGGGAAGGCTGCACGATAGACATCACCGATAGGACAAAGATAGTAGTCGGAAATCCATTGCCACAAGCGATACTGATATGGCAGGAGCACTGGTTGTGAGTCAATAACATCGACAACGCACTTTAGCTTTGACTCATCACATACGCCACTCTTTCCTGCTGATTCTGCAGGGACAGCCAATCCGACATAAGTCTTGCTCTTACCCAATGGCACAAGCACACGGACAAAAGGCTGTACCCGAGCCTCAAGTGCCTCAGGTACAGCATAAGTGTATGTCCCCTCTATGCCGAGGGGCAGTATGACTTCTATTGTCTTCATTGTATCTTGGTAATTGCCAGTTACGACTTTTCCTTATTTATCCTGCAATAATCGATGAAGCTCACAGCAACGGACAAGCAGATGATGAACAGGATGAAGCATAGCAGAATTAGTGTCTTTTCGGTGTTAAAATCAAATTTATATGCCAGACCGAAACCAAGAGTAAAGATGAATATACATGGTAATGCCCATGTAATGACATTCACCAGTTTGTTCTCACTCTTACATGACGATGCAACGAACTGACGTGGCGACTTCATGCAGAATCTACTGGTAAATAGCTTATAAGTTATTCCCACGAGCACGATAAGATCCAAACCGATATGTATCAGTCCTTTCGTCGTATTGCCAATCGTCATAAACCGGAAATAGGTCCATGCCAGCATCGCAATCAGAACAGCAAGTCGCCAGCCATAAAACCAAATCTTCTTTGTCATATCTACTTATTTTGAGAGTTGCTTTCTCCTCCCTTTACGGGAGAGTCAGTGAGGGTCTTCTTCTTTTTTTTCATCCTGCCGTTCTTCTTCAGCGCCTCAGCAATAATCCATTGCAACTGGCCGTTGGTCGAGCGGAACTCATCAGCAGCCCATGCCTCTATGGCCGACATCATATCTTCGTCAAGGCGAAGTACAAAGCTTTTGTTTTTTGCCATAGGCACAAAGTTACATATTTATTTTTACATTGTGGTTTATACGCAGCACCTCGTCGATGAACAGGTCCTGATTGGCAGGAGAGATGATGAGTGCATTGCCGCAACCGAAGTCAAGCTTTATGCGACGCAGCGATGCTGCCGGTGCACTTAACATCGATCGAGAAGGCGTTATGCTTTCCAACTTACTCAGGTCATAGGCTGCACCTTTTCTGAACACTTCGCCAACGTACAGTTTATCACCTTCTATCCTATAGCGGATGCAGAACAGCAGAGACATAACGACACATCCAACACCTGCCACAGCAAGTGCAGCGACTATCTCTCCGTCCCTGAGTGGAGCAATGATGCCAGGCGACATGGCGGCAATTATGATTATTACCAGCAATATGCTTACGCGTGATCTGAATGTCATATTTTTTAGGTTTTAGGTTGTAGGTTGTAGGTTATAGGTTTTAGGTGAAAATCCCCCTCCCTAAGCAGGGAGGGCCGGGGAGGGTCTTTCCCCCTCCCTAAGCAGGGAGGGCCGGGGTGGGTCTTCTTAATGATTCAACGTACCTGAGTTGATAACTGGCTGTGCAGGCTCATCAGCACAGAGCACCACGAGCAGGTTGCTGACCATTGCAGCCTTCATCTCCTCGTCCAGTTCTACAATCTCCTCATCAGAGAGTTTCTCCAGAGCCATCTTCACCATGCTTACAGCACCCTCTACAATCTTCTCACGAGCAGTGATGATAGCAGCAGCCTGCTGACGGCGAAGCATAACGGCAGCAATCTCTGGAGCATATGCAAGATAGTTGATGCGTGCCTCCATAACCTCAAGACCTGCCATAGCAAGACGCTCGTTGAGTTTGTTTGTCAACACCTCGTTTATCTCTGCAGCACCGCTACGCAGGGTGATGCTCTCCTCATCCCTCGTGTCTTCGTTGTCGTATGCATACATGCCAGCAACCTCACGAAGAGCAGAGTCGCTCTGTACAGCAACAAATCGCTCAAACTTATTCATTCGTGCACTTGCAGCACCGCCGACAGTCGTTGTGTTAGAAACATCGGTATCAATATCGAAGATAGCCTTGTATGTATCCTTCAGCTTCCATACCACAACCAGACCGATAAGGATTGGGTTGCCCGTCTTGTCGTTCACCTTGGTAGGCTCTGCATTAAGGGTACGTGCTCGCAGCGACACATTCTTGCAACTCATGAAAGGATTTATCCAGTAGAAGCCTGTCTTGCGGAACGTACCAACATAGCTTCCGAAGAATGTCAGCACCTTTGCTTCGTTTGGCTCCAGCATGGTGAAACCACAGCTACAGACGATGGCAGCAATCAGCGCCACTGCCGTTACGATGCCATAGAACAGACTTTCATATTCTATTGCTGAGATGAGACCCATTGCAACACCACCCCACAGTACGATGTCAATAACGATCATAAGGAAACCATTAAGGTAACCGCCATTAAATTCCTGCTCTTGCATTACGTTTGTTTTCATAATAAATACGTTTTTATAATGTGAAACTTTTATGATATCAAAATGATATTGCAAAAGTATTAATATTATTTCATATCTGCAAGAATTCCATTAATCTTTTAAACGTAATTAACATTATACGTGTTGTAAGAATTTTATTTTGTTTTTCATGTAAAAGCAGGTTCTGCGTCTATTTAGTAGTAAGTATGGAAGGACACCCCGATACTTGCTACTAAATAGACGCAGAACCGCTTTAAACTACAATATGTATTTTCAGTTTGGTTTTCCCGGTTTGTCATTCATAGCGAATGACAACTTTCCTCAATAGGAATGACGAGGCAAGACAAATGTCTTACTTCACCACCTTCTTGCCATCCTTGATGACAATTCCCTTGGCGTTGAGAGCAGCAGGGCGACCATCCAGTGTGAATGCCTTGCCATCGGCTACGATGCGGACATCGTGGATGCCAGAGGTTGAGGACTTCTTGAAGTAGATATCTCCACCACGGCTCGAAACCATGATGCCATCCTCGCTGAACATCACTATTGCTTCTGACTTGAGACGGAAGTAATATTCTCCATCAGGAAGAATGTCGCCACCCGATTCCTCGAACGTGAACCATGCTGTGTTGTTTTCCTTAGAATAGTCAGCAAACACCATGTAATCCGTTGGAAAACCATTAGCTTTTTTCAGATATGTAAATCCTGGAGCAGTAGCATATTCCAGTTTCAGATCTGATGGGAGAATAATGTTGAGGCGGCCTTTGCTGTCGAGTGTCTCTTCACACTTGACGTCAAACGTTGTCTCAAATGGCAAGAATTCATACTCCATCCTTATCTCTTGCGATGGGTTGCCATCAAGGATGAAAGCACCCTCATCAGCTATAAGCGTCAGTTGACCACCTTTAACGGCAGTCACACGCATGTAGATTTTCACCACGTTACCCTCGATGGTCACATCGTCGGCATTGTAGAATCCGTACTCTTCGTATCCATCTCCGGTATATCTACGCAAGTGTACCTTCCTTGCATCGTAAGAAGTGATATCTGCTGGCAGTTCGACCTTCTGTGCGTCCTTGAAGGTGAAGGTGAGATCATGGAACGCTGTGATAGGCAGTGCCTCGGCATTCGATGGGGCTACGGTATATTCATACTGCTTTGTCGCAATGTCGTAGATGAGGGTTATCGCGTTCGACTCAATGTTGGTGGCACCATCCACGAGAGCCTTTTTGCTTATGCTCACCTTTATCTTACCTGACTGAGCAGGTTTCCATTCCTGCTTGATGTCCAGCGCGAGAGTGTTGCCTTCAATGGTTGCAAGGTCTTTCAGATTACCATTGCCGACCCACTGGTCGCCTTCGACTGTTCGGAGTTCGAAACCGCAATATCCACGGAAATCGTTCAGCTTTAGGTCTGTGATATTAGGGAATGTGAGCGTCAACTTGTTGAAGTCGCCCGGTGCTACTGTTGCTCCGTCGGCAGGCGTTGCTACCATGCCGTTGAATGGAGACGGTATTGTGTACATCCACTCTATAACAGGAGCATAATCGTATGACTCAGACTTAAGCTGATAGGTGTCAATCGTAAAGTATAGGTTGCCATGGCACTCTTGGCATAGAGCCGAGAGATCCATAGTGATTGTGTTGCCCGAGAACTGTCCATTAGTCCCTGGAGTAATATCGATATACGTCCAATAAGCTCCCTTTCTCTCTGGCGTATCATACACATACACTCTGAAATCCGATGCCCTCACGCCATCTGCATTAGGGAAGGTAATAGACACCTGCTTCAGTTCTTCCTGCGTAAGAGAAGAACCGCTGACGGGGTTAAACGTGTAGTTGTCCATGTTGCCTGCCATGCTGAAGATGCACGACAGGAGGAACGATAGGAATAATACTGTTTTCTTCATTTTTTCTTTAATATTAATTCTGAAAATCAACCAATCTTAATTTCTTAATCTCTTAATTTCTTAATTTCTTAATCTCTTAATTTCTTAATCTCTTAATCTCTTAATTTCTTAATCTCTTAATTTCTTAATTTCTTAATCTTTTAATTTCTTAATCTCTTAATTTCTTAATTCCTTAATCCCTCTTCACGCTCCACGTAGCAATCGGGAAATTGAAATACGTGTTAGGGAATGGCTCATCCTTCAGGGTGAAGTGCCACCACTCACAGTCATAGATTTTGAAGCCGTGGCGCAGCATCGCCTTCTGCAGTATCATGCGGTTGTCGTACTGTTCCTGGGTGATTGGCTTGTATGCACCTACCTCCTGACCAGGCTGTACATCGGGATGAGAGGCAAGACCGAAGTAGTCGTAGGTGCAACCCATGTCAACCTCCTTCTCCTTCTTCATGTCGAAGAGAGTAAGGTCAACCGTTGAGCCGCGGGTGTGTCCGCTCTTCTCTGCCACATACTCCTGAGGCACGAGGATAGACTTGTCCAACTCAGGATAGAAGTACTCCTTCATGCGCACATCGTTAGGATCCTGCGCCCACTTCATGAAGAAGTCAACGGCACACTGTGGACGGTAGGCATCGAATATCTTCAGTCGATAGCCTTGCTTCACCAGGTCGTCGCTGACAGCCTTCAGCGAGTCGGCAGCCTGACGGGTGAGCAACGCCACTGGTTCCAGATAACCCGGAATGCGCTCCCCGATGAAGTTATATGTACCGTAATAGCGTATCTCAAGGATTACATCAGGGATATGCTCCGAGATAAGTACAAACTGCGAGCTGTCCATCTCAGGAGACAGGTCCTCGTCATTATTACTGCATGCTGGGGCACAGAAGAGTACCACTAGTGCAAATGCAAATAAATTGAAATACTTCTTCATTGTTCTTTTATCTTTTTTTGTTTATATTTTCGTTAAGGCATATATAATTTATAATAAGGTGTGGCATCGATGTGGACCGTCACGCTTTGGGTTGTCGTGATGCCGAACATGTGGCCGCCTTTCGTCTTGTCTGCCGACAGGAAATGCAGATGCCAGCCAGTGGAGTTCTGCTTGTCGAAGAAGTCGGGGAAGTAGAGGGCTACTATTGTTCCGCCAATGTTCGTGTAGGTGAACTCCCGCTGATCGGTCTTCAGGACTTCTACCAATGGGCGGTAGGGCCTCTGCTGCGGCAGTTCGCTGCGGACGTGGACGCTTTCGCACTGGTCGATGTCCATGCGTGCTACGTAGAGGACCCTCCCCGGCCCTCCCGTTGAAGGGAGGGAGATTGAATTGTTTAGCTTTTTGGTTAGGTCTTCCATGCTTTCTACCTTTGGCAGAGTGATGGTTGTATCACAGTCGAAGTGCGTTACATTGGCGAAAGGAACTGTCAGGTTGTCGTCGGCAACACAGACGCTGCCATCATAGCGTGCCTGATAGACAGTGCCGTCAACGACAATCATCTCGCCGTCTATCTTGTCAAACGTGCCAACGCCGATGTCGCCATGCTTACGCAATTCGCCAACAGTGATGTATCCATCGTAGTTTCCATCGAGCAGTGCCTGGAGTGTTGACACCTGATACATCGTTTCATCAATATCAGCGGCAATGTCATCGGTTTGCCCTGACCTTGCTGAAGGATTAACGTTAGTACTACATGACACAAGTGGTACTATTGCTATAATCAGAGATACTATTATTAAAACAAGACTTGTATTCTGAAGTATCCGATGTTGTAACTTTTCTTTCTTTGCCATAGCAATGAGATTATGAAATGTGTTGTAAACTTTGATCAAGCATTTTATGCAGGAAAAACCGAAGGCGACGCAAGATACCATTGCACAGCACTGTGGAGTCAAGAACGCTCAGTATTTCAATACACAGTTCAAGAAGGCAGTTTTTTTTATAAAAAAGCAATCGGTTTGCCATACGTCACTCATGACAAACCGATTGTATGGTAATTGAATTACATATCTTTCAAGTAGTCCTTACTGTACTCCACGTAGTGCTGTGCGAATGACTCGGCCTGATTTGGACGTGTTTTCTTCATGAACTTAGCAGGCACTCCTGCCCAAAGCTCATGGTCGCCAACCTGTGTGCCACCCAGCACCAATGCTCCCGCTGCTATGACAGCACCTTCACCAATCACTGCCTTGTCAAGAACTGTAGCACCCATGCCTATCAGCGCACCACGGCGAACGTGGCAAGCATGAAGCGTTGCGTTATGGCCAACGGTAACGTCATCCTCAAGCATGAGGTCGTTTCCGTTAATAAAATCCTCAGAAGGGCGTTCCTTGCCGCCAAAGTTTGTTACGTGGAGACATGAACCATCCTGCACGTTCACATGGTCGCCGAGAATGATACGTGCCACATCGCCACGCACTACGGCATTAAACCATATAGAACATTCGTCGCCCATGCGTACGTCACCCACGATGTTTGCACTCTCAGAGAAATAGCATTCACGTCCCCACTGCGGACCGATGCCTTTGTATTTTTTTATTAAAGCCATTGTTTGTATTATTGATTTGCACTGCAAAATTAATCATTTTATTTGGTTATGCCAAATATTTATGCTTCTTATTTCACCCTTTCTATGCCAAAATAAAGCACTGGCATCACTTTTCTTCCATAAAATTTGCTTAAGTGAACAATACTTCTTACCTTTGCACACCTACTTAACACTATCATAGATGATTACCAGAAAGAATATCCCTTTGCTTATGGCTTTGCTGTCGGCCATGCTGTTCGTAAGCTGCTCCTATGCCAGCAACAATTCAAGAACAGAAAGAGCAGAAGCTGCAGACAGCCTGACGAACGAACCATCCCCCACCCTGACTCTTGCCTTCGTGGGCGACGTGATGATGGGAACGAACGTGCCGAGCGACTACATCACGCCTGACCGTGGCCGCACGTTGTTCGCCGATTGCGATAGCATCACTCAGCACGCCGACATTGCCATCGCCAACCTTGAGGGCACTTGCTACGACGGAACGGACGGAGAGCAGCGCAAGATGACCAATCCCAACACCTATTATATATTCCGAACGCCTGGCGATCATGCAGCACGACTTGCCGATGCTGGTTTCGATGCCGTCAACATGGCTAACAACCATTCGTTCGACTTTGGCATGACGGGACGCAAGAATACGCTCCGCACGATGGAGAATGCTGGCATTAAGGTGGCTGGATTGCGGGAATTGTCAGAGGGTGCAGTATTCGAGCGCAATGGCATCAAGATTGCCTATATCGGTTTTGCGGCATCGTGCACCAAGGTGCTTGATATGCTGGACAAGGCGGAGGTGGACTCTATGATTGACAAGTACAAGGCAAAGAGCGATATTCTCATAGTTTCCTTCCACGGCGGAGCTGAAGGAACGGCTTTCCAGCATGTGCCAAAGAAGACGGAATACTACGTCGGCGAAGAGCGTGGCAATGTCTATGAGTTCGCCCATCACTGCATAGACCGTGGCGCAGACATTGTCGTCGGTCATGGTCCTCACGTTCCTCGTGGCATGGAACTGTACAACGGTCACCTGATAGCGTATTCGTTAGGCAACTTCTGCACGCCGTATCGCATGGGCGTTGCTGGCAATACCGGCCTTGCCCCTTTGCTTGAGGTTGTCATAAACACAAAGGATGGCACCATGCAGAGCGGACAGATTCATTCCTATCGCCAACTTCAGGGCGTAGGTCCAAGATGGGATAAGACCAACGGTGCTGCCCAGAACATCAGGCAACTGACAATGACTGACTTCCCTAAAACAAAACTCAGAATATCAAACGAAGGAAAGCTTAGCGCAGAAAAATAAAAAGCCCCACCCCGACCCTCCCGAGGGAGGGAGAATAAGTAGGTGTGCAAAATTATTTATACAATCCTTGCACTGCCTACTGCGCATCTTCAGCACCTAAAAACAATCGAGTAGGACCCACTACACTCTTTAATTTTAGGCACAGAATATGCATCACTAATCAATACAATCATTATAAAAATAATTTTGCACACCTACTTAATGCAAAAAAACAGAACACAATGGGTAAATACAAATATTACATAGGCACGGCAATCAGTGTCTTGGTACTTATACTTACGTTGCCGTATGCATGGCAGTTGGTAAAGATATTGTTCATGTCACCTAACGCATCTGTCCTACGACAGCTTGATCTTTACAAATGGGCAGGCATAGGATTCGGTGCTTTCGTGATAGCACGAGGTATGCTTCAGAAGAACATCGGATGGTTTGAGACCTTCTCACACGAACTGACACACATCGTCGTTGCGTTGCTATTCTTCCGCAAGGTGCATTCGTTCCGTGCAGAAGAAGGTGGCGGCGTGGTCTATACCAGTGGCAAGAAAAGCAGCATGATTGTACCAATGGCGTTGGCACCTTACTGCTTGCCTATATACACTTACCTCTTATTGGCCATCAGAAGCCTCATCGTCTCTGATGCTCTTTGGATATTCGACATCCTGATTGGCATCTCAATATCGTTCCACACCTTATGTTTCTACCATCAGACGGGCAATCATCAGACGGATATCAATCAGTATCCGCTGCCGTTCTCCTATCTGTACATATACGCAGCGAGACTGCTAAATGTTTGTATCATAGCAGTCTCGTTCTTTCCAAAGTATAATGTGTTCACCTCACTGTGGCGCTGCCTAACGGCAATCTATGGCAACGCCACCGGATTCTTCATTTAGTCATCATCTTGACTGGCACGCTTCCTTCAGCCATGCTGCCTCGTCTGCAGAGAGATGTGGAGCCAATGTGTCATAGACACGCTGGTGATAGGCGTTCAGCCAGTTGGTTTCTTCTTCGTTGAGATATTCCCACAGTATCGGTTCTGTGTCTATCGGGCAGAGTGTAAGGGCATCAAACTGCAGCCATTTTACTCCTGCTGCCGGATGCACCACACCTGGCATTTCTGGCGAATAAGACTGAACGACGAGTGTGTTCTCTATGCGCACGCCGAAGCATCCCTCTATGTAGATACCTGGTTCGTCGGTAACGGTCATGTTCTCACGCAGCGGCTCGGGCTTATATTCCATGCGTATCTGGTGTGGTCCCTCATGAACGCTGAGGTAAGAGCCTACGCCGTGGCCAGTGCCATGCAGGTAGTTGTAGCCATGACGCCACAGTTCCTTGCGGGCAAGGATATCGATTTGCGTACCCGATGTGCCTTCCGGGAACTTAGCAAGCTCAACGTTGATATGGCCTTTCAGCACGAGTGTATAGACAAGGCGTTCTTCGTCGGTCAGCGGACCGAGAGGAATGGTGCGGGTGATGTCGGTAGTTCCGTCCTGATACTGTGCTCCGCTATCAAGCAGAAGGAAACCCTTCGGTTGCAGAGGGATGTCGGTCTCTGGTGTCGGTTCATAGTGGATGATGGCACCATGGGCACCATATCCTGCAATAGTGTCAAACGAAAGTCCACGGAAGAGTGGCTGTTCGGCACGCAAAGCAGTAAGTTTCTCGTCTATGCTCAGCTCCGTCTGCTCCTTGCCATCTATCACAACGCGGTCAGAAGAACCGTTGTCCCTGATTCCTTCCTTAAGCCATTTATAAAACTTCGTCAGTGCTATGCCGTCCTTTAGCATAGCATTGCGATAGCCAGCAACCTCAGCGTCGGTCTTAACGACAAACATTGAAGCGATGGGCGATGACTCTCTGACGATGCGGCACTTTGGTTTCTTGTACAAAGTGTAGTTTATCTCGTCCGGATCCATAAGGATGTTGTATTCCGGATACTGCTGCAGCCCCTTTCCTATGTTCTTATACTCATCGACGCTGACACCTTCTGAAGCAAAATAGCGCAATGCTTCGTCCGTCTGTTTCTCCTTATTTATATATATAGTAGCGTTGGAACCCGTAATGAGCAGGTACGACACGGCGAGAGGAGTGCAATGAACGTCGCGGCCACGAATATTCAGTGTCCAGGCAATATGGCTCAAATCGGCAACCAGCATACCGTCGGCATGACGCTGACGCAGTGCCTTGCGTATGCGTGCCAGTTTGCTTCCGGCTGTCTCTCCTGCCATTTCCAGTGGATGAATCTCTATCTTGTCCTGTGGAACAGGTGGGCGACCGGTCCATATCTCTTGCAAAGGATCAAAGTTATGGCGCAGTGTCAGTCCGTTGGCATGACGCAGTTCGTCTATCAGATTCTCTATAGTGCTGCAACTGCTGCACATGCCGTCTATGCCGACCTCTGTCGTTTCGGAAGTCTGTTTGCCATTATCGGCAAAGAGATCCTGCTTCAGCCACTCGGCAATAGTAGGCGTTCCAGCCACCTTCAGTTTCATAACTTGGAACTCCGTTCCGTCAAGTTCCTCTGCCGCCTGTATGAAATAGCGCGAGTCTGTCCATAGAGCAGCAGACGTCATCGTTACGACAGCCGTGCCGGCACTGCCCGTAAACCCACTTATCCACTTACGTCCCTCCCAGTGTTCAGACACATATTCGCCGTTGTGTGGGTCCGTACTTGGGAAGATAAAAGCACAAAGGCGCTCACGCTTCATAATGCGGCGCAAATCTTCAAGACGTTCTGATATATTTCTTTTCATAGAATCAGTACAATATGTTATGGTTGTTACATGTGTGTGCAAAATTATACAAAAAATGTTACAATGTCAAAGATATTTCAATAAAATGTTTGTCAGATGATATTTTTTTTGTAATTTTGTCCCATAATTTTATAATAACTTAGTATAGATTATGGCATTTTTAACAGAAGACAAACTCGTTATCGTTGGCGCTGGTGGCGCTATTGGTTCAGTAATGGTACAGACAGCTCTCACAATGAAGCTGACTCCAAATCTCTGTCTCTATGACGTATATGCTCCAGGTATGGAGGGCGTTATGGAAGAGATGTTCCACTGTGGTTATGATGGTGTAAACCTCACTGCTACTACAGACGTTGCTGAGGCATTCAAGGATGCAAAGTATATCATCTCTTCAGGTGGTGCTCCACGTAAGGCAGGCATGACACGTGAGGATCTCCTCGCTGGCAACTGTGCTATCGCTAAGGAATTGGGTGAGAACATCAAGAAGTACTGCCCAGACCTCAAGCACCTTACAGTTATCTTTAACCCTGCTGACCTTACTGGTCTTGTAGCTCTCCTCTACTCTGGTCTTAAGCCAAACCAGGTAACTACACTCGCTGCTCTCGACTCAACACGTCTCCAGAGCGCTATCGCTAAGAAGTTTGGCGTTAAGCAGTATGAGGTTACTGGCTGTAAGACATACGGTGGCCACGGTGAGCAGATGGCAGTTTTCGGCAGCGCTGTTAAGGTTGCTGGCAAGCCTCTCGCAGAACTCATCGGCACAGATGCATGCACTGCTGAGGAGTGGGAGCAGATTAAGCACGACACAACACAGGGTGGCGCTAAGATTATCGAGCTCCGCGGCCGTTCTTCATGGCAGTCTCCAGCTTACTGTTCAGTAGAGATGATTCGCTCAGTTATGGGTGGTGAGTCGTTCCGTTGGCCTGCTGGCACATACGTTAAGAACGAGAAGTACCAGAACATCATGATGGCTATGGACACAACTCTTGACGAGAACGGTTGTACATACCAGATGCCACAGGGTACAGAAGAGGAGCTTGCTAAGCTTGACGCTTCTTACGCTCACCTCTGCAAGATGCGCGACGAGCTCGTAACTCTGAACATCGTTCCTCCAGTAGCAGAGTGGAGCAGCATCAACCCTAACCTTTAATGTAATGAATAATTAATAATGAATAATGAATAATTGTTGGTTCTACTGAACTGTTGATTGTCATTTGTTCATTATTGGTTATCATTCCCTGCTTGAATAATGCAGGTTGATTAGGACAGAACATCAGGTTCTTAATATGATTACTCAGTAATCGCAAAGCAGAACACAGCGTTTTGCAATGTGGTTACTGAGTATTTTTTTATGAGTGCCTTTTTAACACAGAGCCACAGAGAACACAGAGGGCACAGAGATATTTAAGTTCCGTGCGGAATAAAACGTACTGCATAGCCCTCAAACAGACTCCGTGTTCTCTGTGTTCTTTGTGTCTCTGTGTTAAAAAAAGCAAGGAATCAGAGTAGTTAGTGAGTAATTTCGTTCTCGTTCTTTATCCAATAACGCTAAAAAGGGCACATCATCGGGATTGATGATGTGCCCTTTTTGCATGTTGCTTGCCCAGTTATTGATAAAAAAGCTGACAGCGATTTGTTTGTTTTACGTCTGTCTTGGTAGTTAGTTTTGTCTTTACTCTTTTAAGAGTTCGTTAGGTTTAGTGGTTGTTTGTTGTAGGTAGTGTAGTTAGTTTAGAGGGCATTTGCTTGCCTTGTTATTGGCTTTTAATTATGTTATCGTTTGCAAAGTTAAAAAAAATTATTTAATTGGCAAAATCTTTTTGTTGTTTTTTATCAATTTTGTTTCATTTTCCCTTGATATGTATTAATAAGTAGTCCATATTCCTTGTGTTATTAGTATCACAACGCTTACTTTACGGCGAGGGGAGGGATAGAGATTACGTTCAGACCAACAAGTGAATACGACAAATTTTACACTGTTAAATTTGTTACATTAGCAGATTTTTAGTAATTTTGCACCATAGTTTAATTAACAAAATGCTTAGTAACATTTCACATCTCATCAGAAAAGAAAAAATGAAGAAAACTATTCTTTCGCTGCTACTCTTAGCAGCATGCTACACATTCACTATCGGTACGGCGCGTGCACAATGCATTCCGCGCGACGAAAAAGTGGAATCGCAGGTAGAAGAACTGCTCAGCAAGATGTCGCTTAAGGACAAAGTGGGCCAGATGTGCGAGCTTGCCGTTGACAAAATCGCACAGAAATCGAGCGACGATCATGTCGAAAGCAACAAGTCAACGAAGAGCCTTGCAGGCGGAATGCTGTCTGCGGAGGCTGTGAACACTACCTTCGGGGAGTACAAAGTTGGCTCTATCCTCAACGTACCAGAAGGTCTTGCACAGACACCTGAGGTATGGTCGAACATCATTCGCACACTGAACAGCGCCTCGGCAGCACAGTGTGGCGTGCCAGAACTGTACGGTGTCGATCAGGTTCATGGTGCAAGCTACACGTGGGGAGCTACGATGTTCCCACAGGAAATAGGCCAGGGAGCCTCGTTCAACCGCCAGATTCCGAAGCGAATCGGACAGATTACGGCATACGAAAGCCGCGCTTGCCTCATCCCTTGGGTGTATTCGCCAGTGATGGACATATCGCGTTCGCCTCTTTGGCCACGCGTTTGGGAGAGTTTCGGAGAGGATGTCCTGCTCAATCAGCTTATGGCTGTCGAGCTGACAAAGGGCCTTCAGGGCGACGATCCTAACCACATCGGCATGCAGAACGTTGCTGCCTGTCTGAAGCACTACATGGCTTACGGCGCAGAGACAAGCGGAAAGGACCGCACACCATCGTCGGTTACCTATCGCGACATGATGGAGAAGTACTTCCAACCATTCAAGGCGTGCTGCGAGGCTGGTGCTTTGAGTATCATGGTAAACTCTGGAAACAACGACGGAATGCCATTCCATGCCAACCGAAAGCTGCTGACCGAGTGGCTGAAGGAGGGCCTTGACTGGGACGGTATGATAATAACTGACTGGGCGGACATAGACAATCTGTGGAAGCGCGACCACTGTGCTGCCAACAAGAAGGATGCCATCTGCATGGCTATCAATGCTGGTATCGACATGACCATGGACCCCTACTCTACTGATTTCTGCACATTGCTCGAGGAACTCGTAAACGAAGGCCGCGTGCCTATGGCTCGTATCGACGACGCTGTGCGCCGAATCCTGCGCCTGAAGATACGTGTCGGCCTCATGGATCGTTCTACTTGGGACATCCCTTACACTGCCAAGGGCAAGAAACCTTCGCTCCAGAAGATGTATTCGGAGTTTGCTTCGGAGAAGTTTGCACAGGATGCGACGAAGATTGCAGAGGAGTGCATGGTGCTGTTGAAGAACAACGACGACGTGCTTCCTATCGCTCAGGGCAAGCATATCTTTGTCTGCGGACCAAACGCCAACAGTTTCCGCACCATGAACGGTGGCTGGAGCTACACATGGCAGGGCAAAGAGACTGACGATGTGTGCCGAAAGATAGGCAAATACAATACTTTCTACGAAGCGCTGGTCAACAAGTTCGGCAAGGACAACGTGGAGTTCTCGGAGATGGTACGCTACGAAGGCGACAACTGGCGCGACGATGCACACGTTCCGGAGCTGCTTATCGCGGACGGAAACAGTACAGGTGACAAGATCGCTCGTGCCGATGTCATCGTGGCTTTCATTGGAGAGAACTCTTATACAGAGACAGTTGGCAACATCGACGACCTCACTCTCTCGCAGAACCAGATAGATATGGTCAAGGCACTTGCACAGTCTGGCAAGCCAATCGTGCTTGTTCTGAACGAGGGACGCCCTCGTCTCATCACCGACATAGAGCCTCTGGCAAAGGGTGTGGTACAGACTTTCCTGCCAGGCAACTACGGTGGCGACGCGCTTGCCAACCTTCTCGCCGGCGATCAGAACTTCTCTGGCCGTCTGCCTTATACCTATCCTAAGTTCACGGGTGCGCTTTCTACCTACGACACAAAGCCTTGTGAGAACGTGGCAACCATGCAGGGCGCATACAACTACGACGCCCGCACCGACGTGCTCTATCCTTTCGGCTACGGACTCTCATACAGCAACGTGGAGTATTCAAACCTTCGCATTGCCAAGATGGCAACGAGCGTGAAGCCGGGCATTATCCCTGCTGCCGAGAAGGGTAAGGAAGCAGACAAGATTACGTTCGCCCTTGAGGTGACAAACAATTCTGACCGCGAGGTGCGCGAGCCTGTTCTGCTCTACGTTTCAGACCTTGTAGCATCGCTGACACCAGACATCAAGCGCCTGCGTTCGTTCAAAAAGGTGACGCTTAAGCCACATGAGACAAAGACAGTAGAACTGAACGTCCGCGTCTCTGACCTTGCTTTCGTCAACGAAGACCTGCAGTGGGTGCTCGAACCAGGCGAGTTCCGTGCGTCGGTAGGCCAGTTGAGCGTTACGTTCAGCAAGTAATCGGAGCGCAAAGACATAGCCTTAACCGGCAAGACACATACCAATCCTCCTTGCGTTGCATACTAACGCAAGGGGGATTTTATTTACTACTGTTCGGTAAACGTATATAATTGAAATACAACCTCCCAGACTTTGCAAACACAACAAAACTTAAGCGATTCGCTGAAAAAATGCACACATTGACTGATTATGTTTGCTTATGTGAGAGAAAAATGGTAAATTTGCAGCACTATGAGGAAGTTTTGGAAAGACAAGGAGTTTCTTTTGATAGTCGTGGCATGGGCAATCGCCTACGCCATGACCCCTTTGTACGTCTGGTATCAGAGCATGCAGGACGACTTCGGCATACGCTGGGAACAGCTGTCGGGCATGTGGGGCAGGACGACACTGTTCCTTCTGCTGTATCTCATCCACCACATCATACTGGCACACAAGTTTTTCTTCCGCAAGCGCTACATCCCTTACGCCGTCAGCCTGTGCCTATGCATGACGGCATTCACAGCAATACTCGTCTCGCACAAACCCGAACCGTTCATGCATAAGAGGCCGGACAGGGAGATGCGCAGTCCGCATGACAGACCTCACGACATGAGAGGGCAGCCACGCAAGCCACGAAACATGCTGTCACCACCAGACGTCGCCAGCCTGATAATAGCACTTATGATGATAGGAGTGGACTTAGGAAGCGTGGCATGGCTAAACAGTCAGAAGCTCCGTCAGCGCCTCTTGCTACTCGAACAGCAGAACCTGAAGCAGGAACTGGAGCACCTGCGCTACCAGATAAATCCTCACTTCTTCATGAACACGCTCAACAACATCCACGTACTGGTGGATATCGACCAGGAAAGGGCAAAGCGTGCCATCATTGAACTGTCAGGACTGATGCGCCATTCGCTGTACAACGGAAGCGAAAGCATGACCCCGCTGCAGAACGAGATAGAGTTTCTGAGGCAGTACATCTCGCTGATGGAACTGCGATTCGGCAATCGTGTGGAACTGACGACCCACCTGCCCGACTCTCCTTCGCGCGACATCATGATGCCACCACTGCTGTTTGCCACCTTCGTCGAGAACGCTTTCAAGCACGGCATAAGCTATCAGGCACCGTCGTTCATCGACATCAGCCTGACCGTTGACACTGACAAGCGGGCCATCGACTTTAAATGCATAAACAGCTGCAGCACCCTATCTGCTGCCACTCAGGACGGATACCATGGCATAGGGCTCAGCAACGTGCGCAAACGCTTAGACCTTCAGTATGGCAGCAAATATTCGCTGGACATCAAAGGACCAAACATGGAAGTCTGCGAGAGCACGAACGACGCGCAGCATTTCATTGTAAGTCTCACTATTCCAATAGAAAATACCGTATAACATGATAAAGGTAATAGCCATAGACGACGAACCTCTTGCGCTCCTTCAGCTGCAAAAGCTGATAGAACGCACCCCTTACTTCACGCTCGTAGCAGCCTGTTCCAACGCATTTGAGGCTCTGGACGTACTGGAAAAGGAGCAGATCGACGCCATATTCACGGACATCAACATGCCCGACCTGTCCGGATTGGACCTCACACACCTGCTCACGGGCGACCCGATAATAGTCTTCACGACGGCGTATTCGCAGTATGCCATCGACGGATACAAGGTCAACGCCATCGACTATCTGCTGAAACCGTTCGGCCAGACGGAGTTCCTGCGTGCCGCAATGAAGGTGAAGAAGCAGTACGAACTGACTCATCCGACTGCCGAAGAGCACCAGGAGGAAACGGAGACGGCAGAGCAGACGGCACCGGCAACTATCGAAGGCGACATACTCTTCGTAAAAGCAGACTACCGCATCGTACGCATCACGATGTCGGACATAACCTACATCGAGGCGCAAAGCGAGTATCTGAAGATCCGAATGAAGGAGAACCAGCCGCTGATGGTGCTGATGAGCATAAAGCGAATGGCAGAACTGCTGCCGCAAGACAGGTTCCTGCGCATCCACAGGTCGTACATCGTCAACATGGGACAGGTCAAAGAGATAGCCCGGCAGAAGGTTTTCATGGACTCAAACACCATCCTGCCCATCGGCGACTCTTACAAAGAGAGTACGCAGAAGTTCATAAACGATAGGCTGATAGGCAGGGAATAGACGTCCGTCAGCATCTGGCAGCCACACGATTCTACGCTCTTCGCAACATGGAAAAGCATGTTTCATAGTCTGAATGAATACCTTTCATGATGCAAAACGTATTGATTTATGATGTAAAGACTCAGTAATTACAGTGTAAAGACTCAGTAATTACAACGTAAAGACTCAGTAATTACAACGTAAAGACTCAGTAATTACAACATGAATCAATGCTTTTCGCTGCATGAATCAATGCTTTTCGCATTATGAATCAATACGATTCGCAGCATCGAAGCTATATAATCGCGGCAATAACTTACTTAACTTACAATAAAAAATGAAGAAAACATTCATTACAATCGTAGCTATGCTATGTGCCATCAGCACCTTTGCCGATGGCACACCAGGCCTCATCGTCCACAAAACGGACGGGAGCAGCATCTCTATTAGCACTTCCGCACTGCGCAACATTAAGTTCAGCGACGGTGCGATGGTTGTCAACATGAAGGACAACAGTCAGCAGACAATCAGCGTGGATGACATTTCCGACATGACGTTCGGTAGCATCTCTTCTGCCATTACCTTCATCACTGAGGGCAAAAAAGAGGAGCAGATCGTCATAACCGACCTTGCCGGACGTGTGATTTACAGAGGAAATGCCAACGAATGTGGCCAACTGGGCACGCTCGACGGCATCTATGTGATAACAATCAACGGCGTAAGCCACAAGGTAAGAATCAATCGTGGTGCATCGTCCGTAAAGTGATGACAACGGTTTCATAAGGAGGCATACAATGAAAAAGATTATAATAATGGTTTTGCTGGTGGCAACTTCGGTGCTGAACGCTGCTGCCGCCAACGAGGTATTGCGCATAGTGCGAGACGGTTTCAAGGACTACGCGCTGCTTTCGGCTATCGACTCTATCTATTTTGACGCTGAGGGCAAGGTCATGTTTATACAACCCATCGGCGATACTAAGCCTATCAGCATGTCGTGCGACGACATAACAAGCATCGGATACATACCTGCGGCTGACTGTCCGACTAAGCTTCTCGTAGCATACAACGGCGACAAGGCTTCGGTGGAGAATCCTTTCTTCCTGGCAGGTGTAAGCGTTGCCGTCAACGGTGCTTACGTTACGGTGAATAATACGAACACATCGACGGAATATACCACTGAACTTTCGGGCTCGACAAGCGACGGTGCATTTACCTATCAGGGCGACTACAAGACGACAATCGTGCTGAACGGCGTGAGCATTACGAGCAATAAAGGTGCCGCTGTGGATATCCAGTGTGGCAAACGCGTTGCTCTGGAGCTGAAGAAGGGCACTGTGAACACTCTCGTTGACGCAGCAAACGGCAAGCAGAAGGCTGCGCTTTACTGTAAAGGTCACTTGGAAATAGACAAGACGGGAACGCTGAACGTGACGGGAAACACTGCTCATGCCATCTCTGCAAAGGAGTACATACAGTTGAAAAAGTCAACGGGTACGATTAATATCCTTGGTGCTAAGAGCGACGGAATACACTGTAAGCAGTACTTCTCGGCAAAGGGCTTCACCGTAAACATATCGAACATCGAGGGTGATGGCATCCAGGCTGAGGTTGAAGAACTGGAGGAAGGTGCAGAATATGGTGAGGACTACGAGAACGGTAGCATCCAGATTATGGACGGAACGTTTAACATCACGTCGGCAACGGATGGTGGCGTGAAGACGACTGACACTACCGAGGCTGCTAAATCATATAAGGTGTATGTGGCAAAGACTGTCGGCACAAGTGGCGGTTGGGGCGGTAACCGTGGCGGAAACTACTGGAACAGCATCTATCTGTACAAAGCGGACGGCTCACTGGTAGCAACGCTCACCAAGACCGTTACCCTGACGGGCAGCAATGGGCAGTCGCTGCAGTTCTATTATTATGACTTCGGGCAGAGCGACACTGGCACTTACTACTTCAAGTCAGACAATTACTCGTCGGGAATGGGTGGTAGCACGTCTTACACTATTGTCTCTTCGCAGTTCACCGGCCCTCAATCGGGCATCGACTACTACTACCAGATTAGCAGTTCCTATACTTCGAGCGGCACAACTCGCACATTCCCGCTGAGCAGTGTGCAGGACATCTACGGCGGAACGAGTGGCGAAAGCGCTGACACTTACAACTATAACTGTCTGAAAGCAGACAAGTTGGTCAACATTTCGGGTGGTGTTCTGACGCTGACTAACTCTGGAACGATGTCGAAGTCAATAAAATCGGGCAACTCGGATTATGAGGGAACGGTGAGCATTTCTGGCGGTGAGGTTACGTGTAACATATCGGGCGACATGTATCTCAGTGGTACTGATGCGACCTATTGCTCTGCAATAAAGACCGATAATTACTATGGCACGGGCGGAAGCATTACCGTCAACGCTTCGACTGGCAAGGCTTTGCACGGCATTTCGGCAGACAACATCATAAATATTGCTGATGGATCGTATGTCATGACTATCAATAGCAACGGCTATCTTGGTTCTAACGACACCTATACAGCAAAGGGTCTGACCTGCGATAAGGACATTATCATCAGCGGAGGTACGCTTAACATCAAGGCAACGGGTACTGGCGGCAAATGTATTAAGGCTGACGGCGAGATCGTTATTGGCTCAGAGGATGGCAGCGGACCTACCATCACGGCACAGACTACGGGTGCGCGACTGGGTTCTTCGGGCTCAGGCGGAGGCGGACCTTGGGGTGGTCAGCAGACGAGTACGAGCTCTTCGTCGAAGGCAATAAAGGCCGTCGGACAGGTCATCGTAAATGGTGGCAGTCTGAACATCTCTACTTCTACCGACGGAGCAGAGGGATTGGAGTCGAAGACGAGTGTGCTTATTAAGGGCGGCAACCACTATATGAAGTGCTATGATGACTGCATCAACTCGGCAGGCATCATCAATTTTGCCGGTGGTAACACTGTTTGCTACGCCACAAACAATGATGCCGTCGATTCAAACTACGGTCGCAGCGGTGCGATTACCATCTCTGGCGGCAACGTTTTTGCCTATACTTCGGCAGGATCGCCTGAGGAAGGACTTGACTGTGACAACAATGCGTACATCACTATTACAGGTGGCATAGCCGTAAGTGCTGGTGGCACTCAAGGCGGTGGTGGCGGTGGGCCTGGCAGTCAGAGCAGTACGAGCGGCAGTGTAGGTTCTTCGTCGCAGGGATATTATCTCGGTTCGTCGCCTTCAAGCTACACTACATCGAACTATTACACTCTCTGCAACACGAGTGGCGAGGCCATCTGCACGTACAAGTTTGACGGTTCGGTAAGCAACACCCTATCGCTTCTGACGGCTCCTAATCTCGGTAAGGGTTCTGTTACGGTGAAATACGGACAGGCAGAGCCTACGTCTTACAGTTCAAAGGTTGACAACGCAAGTGGCAATGGCGTGTTCTTCATCGCGCCTGTAGTAACAACGACAGGCACATCGGCAACTGTTACGGCGAAGTAACGACAACGTGGCTGCATCCAATTCATGCAGCTGACGGCAACGAAAAGCCCCGAAACGGGCGACATTGTTGTTTCCTTCTGCTAAGAGGAAACATCGTGTCGCCTGTTTCGGGGCTCTGTTTTGTAACTCCCGTGATAGGGTTCCTTACTCCATTGGCATGGCAATCATGCCGAGAGCTTCCATTGTCTTTGGATCAGATGGGCGAGTCATGTCTGGGTTGATGATACGTCCGTTAGGGTCGAGGAATATGAAACGTGGGATGGTCTGTGCACGATACTTGCGGAGGAAGTCGTTATCCTCGCCGCCCCAAAGCTGTATTCCGGTCAGGTTCTGCTCCTTAACCATGTTCGACCACTTAGCCTTGTCGCGGTCGCAAGAGAGAGAAACGAACGCAATGTTCATGCCGTGGAAGGTCTCTTCAAGCTTCTTGAGGTGTGGAATCTCACCCTTGCATGGCACGCACCATGTTGCCCAGATGTCGATATAGACGTACTTTCCGCGGAGATCAGCAAGTGTCCAGTGCTTGCCGTCTATGTCTTCGAAGTTGAAATCAGGCGAAGGACGGCCGGCCTTCAGTTTGTTTCCTTCTGCCCATGCTACGTTGAAGGCATGGAGAATGGTCTTGTCGGTGATATTGGCATCTACGATTTCCTTGATGCGATCTGCTCCTTCTGTGCCGTTGTTGGCAACAAGTGCCACGGCGTTGGTACCGATGAGGTACTGCAAGAGGTCGTTATTCTTCACGTTCTTGACAACATACTCAAGCACAGTGGTTACTGCCTTTGCCTGTCCTTCTGGCGTTTCGTCGATGTCGGCGTCACGAAGGGCGAGGGCAGTAACGGCACTATACTGGTAGTTTGTATATTCCGGCATCTGCACAAGCCATCCGTCATAGACGTCAGAGAGTGCCTGCAGCTTCTCATAAACTGCCTCATCGCACTGCTTCTGCTGCGCATACTGTGCGAGGAAACCATATATCCAATAGGTAATGCGCTGGCGTTCCTTTGCCACAAAGGTCTTATCGAGCTTCTTGGAATCAAGGACAGCGAAGCAGTTCTTGCAGTATTCTTCCATCAGATCAAGGATTTCCGATGGGTCTTTGCCAAAGTCTCCCATGACAGGTCCATGGAGTTCGTTGCCGCTGAGGTATGGGTTGATCTGCGACTTCTTACTGTTCACGCTGACGGTGAGAGCAGCTGGTGTCAGATCCCACTCCATATTGAAGTCCTTTCCAGGCTCAAGATAGACGGTGGACTTCTTCCATCGGTAGGTGATTCGGCCGTATGTTGCCTCTGGAATGTTCAGCGTTACGCGACCTTCCATGGTCTTTGTGGCCGTCGTTGTATCGCCAACGAGAGTCAAAGGGATAATAGTGTCGGTCTCAGCAAACTGTATCTCTACCTGCTGAAGGCTTGTATCGTGTGCCTTGAAGGTAATGTTTACAGGCTTCACTGCGCCTTGGGCGAAGTTGAAGAGTGAGAGAACGAAAAGGCTAAAAAGTGAAATGGTTATTCGTTTCATAATTGTTTTGATGGTTATTCGGTTATTCGGGTTATCGATTTTTCGAGTTATCGAATTATCGAAGGTTCTATTTTTAGGTTTATTCTGCCAAGAGTGCGTTGATGAGTTCTATCTTTTCGTCTGCCGAAGCGTTGACGGCGTTGTGACGAACGTTGCCCTTACGGTCAATGATTGTAACATGAGGGATGGCAAGAACGCCATAGTCGGTGTTCATAACGTCTTCCTCTGAGATGGCGATATGCCAGTTTATGCCCATCTGTTTCATAAAAGGTGGGAAGCAACCGAGTTCTTTTTCTGGGTTGTTTCGGCACTGGATGGTGCGATGATTCTGCATGTCGGCGAAGTAACCTTGCAGGGATGTCACGCCCAAGATGACTACATCCTTGCCCTCAAAGTGCTTCTGCAGCTCGGCGATTTCAGGCATTGACTGTATGCAAGGGACGCATTTCGTGCCCCAGAAGTCTATCATCACGACCTTGCCTCGCAGGCTTTCGAGGGTAGGAATGTCGCAAGTCACGACGTCATCGCCCTCCTGATGGAAGACGCGAAGGAAGTGTAGCTGTGGCGCTTGGGCACCAATCAGCTTGCCACAGGCAAATGGTCCTTCAAGATATGCTATCTGTTCGCGGCACGCTTTCTGCTTTCTTGGCACGTCGAGCTTAGCAAGCAGCGACTTGTATTGTGAGAGACAAGACAGGCGAATGGTCTCGCGCTGGGCTGTTTCGATGCTATCCACGCGGGCGATGCTATTGAACGCCTTGACGCATTCCATTGCTGCCGTCTCGCTAAGAGTGCATCCGAGCAGGCGATTGACAGCAGTTGGGAAGCCATCCGTATGCCAGTTGGCGTCCTTCATGGTGCTGAGCGCCGAGAAAACGTCCTGCGAATAATCAGCGTGTGAGGATATTACGCGGTCGAGATCGTTAGCATTCAGGAAAGCGATGAGTGCAGTTGTCTCCTTTGGCGTATGCATAAAGCCATCGTTTTCAGGCATATACTTCCAGCGAAGGAATGCCATCTCGGTCTGTTTTGCAGCACTTGACTCAAGGATTGGCTCAAGCCAGACGCGGAGATACTTATCCATCGCGATGCCACCGAATTGGAATACGCTCTCGACTTGTGCCGGTGTTATCTGCTGAAGGCTGTAGATCTTCTCCCATTCGGCTGCCATACGGGCAAACTCTGCCTGCTTCTGCGCCTCGTCGGCAATAGCAACGAGGGCGTTGTTGGCATTGCGGCAGAACTCCTTCAGTGCTTCGTCGGTTGGCCGTTTGGCTGCAGATGCTGCGAGAGACAGCAGTATCATCGTGCAGGCAAGTATTCTTTGGATGGTCATGATTATGAGTTATTAGTTATAAGTTATTAGTTATTAGTTGGGAGGTTGGGGGTATCTTAATTGTCAGAATCAACCTTCAGGGCGAAGGTAAAGGTCCATCCTACGCCGTCAATGCTGACATGTGCCTGGCGAGCCATAGCGTTTCCGTCCTGGATAGTCTCCCATCCGCCATTCCACATGCTGCCAAGGCTGTTGAAAACGAATCTGCTATAGAGCAGCTGCAGTGGCACTTCGGACACGCTTCCTGGTATGACGGCAGGCAGACCTGGCACGTAATATGGGTTGGCATACTCTGTTCCGGTGAAGCCGAAGCACAGGCCAGACATGTTTTCGTCAAGGCAATCGACGCGGGTTGTTGCTCCTCCGGCTGATGCATAGACAGGTTCGTAAGGGCGTCCCATATACGAATAGCGTACCATTCGGCCTGCAACGTAGGCCACATCGTCAACGATGACCTCCGGAGTTCCATCGACTTCCGTCAGCGTTACCTTCTGGAGTTCGTTGCTTTCGTTGTATTCGAAGCGGTAAGTCTTCTCCAATTTGTATTCCACTCCTGTATAGTCTTCGTTGAAACCACGGATGTATTCCTCGATTCTCTGTACCATTCCGTTGTTGCGATACAGCTTCCAGGCACGGTAGTCGCAGTCGTTCTCCTCGAAATAACGGTCTATCCAGCCATGCTTTTCAAAGGCTATGGTGGTCAGATTAGGGTTACTCTCCCTCTCATTTACAGGATATCCCTCGCCCGGATATACCTTCAGCGTGCGGAACATCTCCTCTTCTTCGTCGTCCATGTCAATCTTGAAGCCGGAGATATTGTCCATTGATGCCACCGTTACGTTGGCAACAGCTGTGGCAGAAGGTTTTGACGAGCCTTTATCATAGAGCGAAATCTTCACTGCGTTCTGTCCCTTGCGGAGGCCTTTCAGCTTGACTGGCACTACGATTCGCATACGATCGGACGACGAAAGGTCAACCGTCTGTTCCTGACCGTTAACGCTTACGACAAGGTGATCTGGCGTATTGCTGCCACTAATGACAGTAACCACAAGCTCAGCCTCATCGGTTGTCGTTACGACATCCTCTGCAAAGATGAGTGCCTGCTGTATGTATTCCATCAGAAGGAATTCTTCTGCCCATGGGTTTATGCTCTTTACATCGACTCCCATGGCTTGAAGTCCGACGGTAAGAAGGTGCATTTTCTCTGCCATCACCTGCTTTTCCATGAGCATGTCGGCAGTGGTCTTGTCCAGAGTTATCATGTTCTGGATGTATGCCAGCACATCATCTTCGGCCGAAGGGAAATAGGTTGACTCGTCGTCGGCAGGGAAGAAGAAGCCGTTGTCATAGAAGAAGTTCGGATTTTCGCGCAGCAACTGTGCGGCGTTCTTACGGTTGCTGCTCATGAGAGATGCATATTTCTCCTGCGAATAGGCAAAGAAGGTCTCGTCAACAGGATAGTGTCCGCGTGCCTTTACGAGGTAGTCGGCAAGCAAGGCACGATGGTATGCGCCGTTGTCTGACAGTAGTGATTCGCCGACAGAGAACGTAACGCTGTTGATATTGGCAACAGCCGTATGCTGACCATTAACGGGAAGCGACAAGCCAAGCTCATTTGTGTAGCCTATATTGCCGACAAGCAGAAGCTTTCTTGGATAGAACTCCTTGATGTAGTTGTCTGAATAGCACGAGAAAACGTTGTCAGCGAGGATGTTGACAGCAGCATTTGCCTCGTCGTGTCCTATCTTTCCGAGCGAAGCATTGTTCCAGTTGCTGGCCTGTTCGAACTGATAAGCGAAGTCGAGATTCTTGTCAAAGTCGTACAGAATGTAGGTTCCGAACTTGTCGCGGAACTCCTTTATCTTCGCGATATCTGTATCAATGAGCTTCTCCAGACGGTCAATGTCTGCCATAGACGGGTCGGTATCTTCGTAGTATGAGCACGAAGATAGGAAGCAAACGCTTAGGATTGTGAATAGTATTGTCTTCAGTTGACGGTTCATATTTCTGATTTCACAGTTGAAAATTCATAGTTCGTTGTTGGCGATGCATAGCATTCTGCGCATCATTCGCGCTTACCGTAAGGCTGAATGGCAGAGTTTACGGTGGTCTCTGCTAAAGGCAGCTCGAAGGTATAGTTAGGCGACGTAGAGCGAAGGGTATAGGTCTCAGTGTCGGTTACTGTGCCAACGTAGCCTGAAGTGGAGGTACTGAGGGAGAAAACGTGTACGATATCCTTTGGATACCATGACTGCGAACGGCGCAAATCGAACCAACGATGATTCTCAAAGCATAGTTCCATGCGTCTCTGATCCAGCACAAAGCGTCGCACTTCGGTAGCATCGGTAGTGGCAGGCAGCATCTTCGAGTAGTCGCCGTCTATTCGTTTTGACAGCAATGCCTTCATATCCTCGATGGCTTTCTCTGCATTTCCCATTGCGGCGTATGCTTCTGCGCGTGACAGATAGGCTTCAGAGAGGCGGTAGGTGTATCCGCCAAGCGACGTGAACTGTGGGTGCCACTTTGCCGTTACGCTACGTCCGGAAGAGGCTTTGAAGTAGAGTTGGAGGCGGATATCATTCTCTGCGTACATGCTAAGCAGTTCGTCTGAAACGCCGTATGCAGCAGTTGAGAGTGTGCCATCTACTCGATAGATTTTCGGAATGTCGCTAAGCACTCCTTCCATAGCATTATCAACAAGTGTGCCACTTATCACTCCCCACGTGTGAAGCACCTCCTGATTGGCAGGACGCACTACCACATCGGTGATGTTTCGGTTCATTGGATAAAGTCCGGCAGGGCAAAGGGCGATGAGTTTGGTAGTGGTTTCGACCACGTTTTCCCACTCTCCCTTATAGAGATAGACGCGGGACAGGAGCAGAAGTGCTGCCTTCTTGTTTGGATGCCATAGCGATTTCTGCTCGCGTGTCTGGTCGAACAGTTCAACAGCCTGCAGCAAATCGCTCTCTATCTGTGCATAAACCTCTGCCAAAGTGTTGCGCTCGTAGTTGTTGGTGATGCCAGTTCCTTCGCGCAATGGCACTCCCGGAGTGGTCGAAGCAGTAGCTTTGTCATAAGGTGTAGCATAGACATTGACCAGTTCGAAATAGGCACGGGCACGTAGGAAGCATGCTTCGGCATGAAGATAGGTCTTGCGATCGAGTGCAATCTCTGCATCAACGATGTCGTCAATGCGCTCAAGTATGTAGTTAGCCACAAGGATATCGTTGTAGAGTTTGCCCCATACGTTGTTGTTTTCAGCATAATGTCCATCGCCAGTACGCTCGATATCGCGCTGCCATGTGTACATTGCCTTATACCGATTCTTAGCAGACGTGATGACGTTGGTATTCTCTGCCACATCGTCGGTCATGAATTCTGATGTATAAAGCCACGAAACATCGACAAATCCTTCTTCATGCAGCATGGCTTCAAACTGATCTATGGTGCGCGGAATGACCTTATCCTTGTCCTCTTCCTTAAGGAAATCGGAGCAAGAACAGAGGAAACCTCCTCCAACTCCGCCCAAGGCGGGGAGCAGGACAAGTGCATATATCAATCGGAGAAATATATTTCTTTTATTCATAATCTATTCAAATTTCAATCAATTATATCCCCCTATCCTTGGGAGGGGCAGGGGTGGGCTTTTAGAAACCTAACTGAATGCCGAAGTTGAAGGTAGGAAGCACAGGCAGACCGATGCTTGCCACCTGGTCAGGATCCTGTCCTTTAAGTTTCTTATCAAAGGTCCAGACAGCGAGATTCTGTGCCTGGAAGTCGAGGCGGAGATTGGAAATGCCGACGCGTGAGAGCCATGAGGCAGGCAATTCGTAACCAACGGTCAACGCCTGGAAACGGATATGGTCGCAATCGACTACACGAGCGTCGCTGTTATCGTACATGTACCAGCCAGCGTAGGTAGAAGGAGCGACGCTGTTCAGGTATCCATAGTCAACCATTGTATATTGATAGCGGTTGCCATCGTTTATGGATTCCATGCCGGTTGGTATGCTAAGAGCCACGTTTGTGAGGCCAGGAATGGTGGTGAAAGCCTCATCTCCCGGTTTGCGCCAGCGGTCAACGAAGGCAGAATTCATATTGTTCTCTGGCTGTGGCAATGCCGGATTGCCATCGCGATAGAGCGGAAGCAGACGCTGACGGTAACCAAGCTTATAGGTAAACTGTCCTCTCAGCATCAGGTTCTTCCATCTAACCTCGGTAGAAAAACTACCGTAGCTGTGCGGAGTGCGTGTTCCAGAATAGGTCATCACAGTCTGTAGCAGCGCGTCTCGCGACAATCCGGAAGGCAAACCGGTAAGATTGCTGAAGCGAGGCAGACCATATTGGTCAAGCCCTGCGAAGCGATAGCTGTAGAAACCGTCAACGCTTGAGCCGTCGAGGACTACGGAACCGCTGACGTAATCTCCATACATATTGTCGCCAACGATGCCCTGCTCCACCTTATTCTTATTATATGAATAGGTGACAGATGCTCGCCACTGGAGGTCACGAGTCTTGATGATGGTGCCATTGAGACTGATTTCAAGACCAGTATTTGTTGCTACACCATTATTATAATACAGGTCTGTGGTGCCGTTGATAAGCGAAACGGCACGGTTTGTTATCAAATCGGTGGAGCGACTGTAGTAAAAGTCAACGCCAACGTTAAGACGGCTACGCAGGAAGGATGCATCGATGCCGGTGTTCCATGTAGAAGTCTTCTCCCATTTCAGGTTAGCGTTAGGATAATCACGTATGCCTGCCGAGATTTCTCCTGTCGTTGTGTTGGTCTTCGGACGGCTGATTATGAGGTAAGGAGTAGCCGTTGGCACACTGCCTCGATAGCCGTAAGAAGCTCTGATGGCAAGCATGTCAATCCA
>JAZUKC010000168.1:0-2423 GCA_045643065.1 Prevotella sp. | reverse complement strand
CCGTTCCCTCCATATAAGGGCGGGCGGGGGGGAGGGTCTCCGCGTTAGGGCTTACAAATTACAGTAGTTTGGTATTTTGACGGTTATATACGTTTACCGGACACCAATAATTAATAATGAATAATTTAGAACGTGCTGCATAGTACTTGTCCTCTGTGCTCTTCGCGTCTCTGTGTTAATTAAGCGTGCGTCTGGAGGACGCTACCTTGAAACTGGTTGCTGTAGCGTCTTCCAGACGCAGATAGCGATATCAGTTTATATCCGGCAGCGCCACTACGTTCGGCGCAACCGGTTATTGAGATGGCGTCCTACAGACGCTTTGCTTTAAACCCGAATGAACCTCAAAAAACTCCGTGTCCTCTGTGCTCTCCGTGTCTCTGTGTTAATAATAAGAGGGTGCTGAGTAGTTACCGAAAGTTGAATAAGTTATAAAGTTTTATAAAAAGCACCAAGGTCAAAGGCTTTTTTGTCTGGTTTTGAGAAATTTTTCATAAATTTGCGTTCAAAAAGTTGTGCACTTTCGCCACTGCAGGTATGAAAACATTCAATACAGCGGGTACTTGTCGCCCGAACGAACACTATATGGTGGACATCACCGAGCGTTTGGCAATCATCCGTGGGATGGTTGCCAAGGGTAACTATTTCTGTATCAATCGTGGTAGGCAGTATGGCAAGACTACTACGTTGGAAGCTGTAAGCAAAACCCTTTCTGATGAGTACTGCATATTCCGCATCAGTTTTGAGGCAGTGGAAGATGCATGCTATAAGGATGAGAGTCGTATTTATGCAAAGTTCATAAGTCTTCTTGCCCGTTCATTTATGTGGACTCCGCTTGCAGGACTTGATCCTGTGGTTGCGGAGATGATAGTCGATTATTCCAAAGTTCATAAGACGGAGTGCTCCTCTGGCGATTTAGAGTTTTTCATCAGTAGTATCTGCCATCAGAATTCCAAGCCCGTAGTTCTTGTTATTGATGAGGTGGATCAAGCAGGCAACCATCCTTCTTTCCTTAAGTTTTTAGGATTGCTGCGTGGAATGTACCTTAGCAAGGATGTGATCCCTACTTTCCAATCCGTCATACTTGCGGGTGTCTATGACATCAAAAATCTTAAACTGATGATTCGCACAGAAGAAGAGCATCAGTATAACTCGCCTTGGAACATTGCGGTTCCTTTCGATGTGGACATGAGCCTCCAGGCAAATGGCATTGCAGGAATGCTGGCAGAATACAAAGCAGACCACAACCTGGTGTTCGATGAAGTATTCGTTGGTCAGATGATACGCGACTATACCGCAGGTTATCCAATACTTGTAAGTCGTATCTGCCAGATTATTGATGCTGAGCAATACACATGGGACAAGGAAGGTGTGCTAAAGGCGGTGAATGCCCTACTCAAAGAGAGTAATACGCTCTTTGATGATATGCAGAAGAAACTGACTCAGTTCCCAGGGCTTTCTGAGATGATGAAATCCATCATTTTTGGCGGTAAGCGGGTGTCCTTCAACTATTACGATTGTGACATCAATATTGCCGTTATGTTCAACTTTGTAAAGGAAGAATTGGGTGCAACAAAGATAGCCTGCCGCATATTTGAGACATGGCTTTATAATTATTATATTTCTCTTGATAAACCATCCTCTATCTATCAGTTAGGCGAATACGAAAAGAACCAGTTCGTCCATGATGGCTTTATCGACATGCGTCTTCTCATGGAGCGTTTCTGCGTTCACTTCAACGAAATCTATCGTCCTGGACACGATGACCAATTTGTAGAGGACAACGGCAGAAAGATTTTCCTTACTTACCTTCGCCCTATTATCAACGGCATAGGCAATTACTACTGCGAAGCTCAGACACGTGACCTCACGCGTACTGACATAATCATAGATTATCTCGGTCAGCAGTACATCGTGGAGTTAAAGATATGGCGAGGACAATCGTATAACGAACGAGGTGAGAAACAGCTTGCAGAATATCTTGAACGATACAATCTGCAAACAGGCTACATGATTAGTTTCTGCTTCAATAAAACAAAGAAGTCAGGCTTGCTGCCACCAGTAGAACTGAATGGCCGCACCTTGATTGAGGCGATAGTATAAGGTGGGTTCTATTAATTACCACCTTAGGTTTAACATATAACAGTGAGTTCGGCGTTTTGACTTCGTCTTCCTCCTTCGCACCTCGGCAATTCAAGCAAGCTTGATTGCACTCGGTTTGGCGTCGGTTGTCATCTTTCGGACTCTTTTCGGCTCAAAGTGTCAGTTTACTCGGTCACAATGCCCGCATTGCTCCCTCCCTCACTAACACTTTGATCTCGAAAATAGCCTCGAAATCTGACAAAGCTAATTAATAGAACCCACCTTAAAAGACAATACTCTTGCTGATTATCGGCAAAACATTTGTCCTTTAACTTCTTCTATCT
>JAZUKC010000167.1:0-5395 GCA_045643065.1 Prevotella sp. | reverse complement strand
GATGGCGCTTATCCATACGCTATTCATAATATAGTATTCTGTTTATTTCTATAATTATGCGTCTTAACCGTTTTCTTGAGTTCTCAAACAATGTGGCAGTTTGCCATGTTCGCGATGATGAGCCACACAAGCACAGCACTTACCGTGACGTGGACATTCTTTTGGACAAGTACACTCGAAGTAATTCGTTTCACCTACTGTTGATAATCTATGTGGACAATTCATAATGCTTACTTCTATATATAACGATTTGCTTTTTCTTTAAAATTTATATGTCCTTTTATAATTTTCTGATTACTTTTGCAGGATTACCAGCTACCATGGTGTCTGATTCAATGTCATGAGTCACTACGCTACCTGCTCCAACGATACAACGCTTGCCAATTGTGACTCCGGGGCAAATAGTAACATTTCCGCCAATCCATGTGTCAGCGCCTATCTTTATCGGAAGAGATTTCTCCACAGGCTTGCGTCTCTGATCATAATCAAATGGGTGCTGGGGAGTATAGAAATGACAATCAGGTCCTATCTGGCAATTGTCACCAATCTCAATAGGTGCATTGTCAAGGAAAGTGCAGTTCTGGTTGACGGTCACATTCTTTCCTATCTTGATCCTAAAACCAAGGTCACAACGGAATGGAGGCAAAACGGTAGAAGTTTCGTCCATATTCGGCAACAATTCCTTTTGCAGCAGCTTCATCTCTTACAGATTATCAAAAGACAAATTATTGTTAATCTTCATAGAGAGAAAGTAAGCCTTTGCATGTAGTTGCGCTATCTCTGTGTCCGAGTAATCATATAGTTCTCCAGCAAAGAGTTTTTCGAGTTCTGTCATAATATGTTGTTCTTAATTTATTATGTAATATATTCAAGCCAGTCAAAATCGGCATAGCCCTTCTTGTTTGTTCCTTGTGTGAAAACTCCGAGCATCACACCTGTAAAACCACCGATGACCTCGGTTGAGAGATAACGGAAGTCCATCTTGCAAAGTGTTTCAAAGGATTTACCATTCTCCGAAACCTGCATGTAGTAATATGCTCCATCGGAATTGATGCGTAGATATATCTTCTTACCTTTCAAGGTAATTTTCTTTTCCGAATGAGAAAGCTCACCAAGACGGATATTCGGGCGTACAACTAACTGTCCACCTCGATTCTCTACGATTACATCATAGTGATTGAGAGGAGCTGCATAAGCCGTGATGCCTGCCTCAGAGCCTTCTGCAAGATTGGAGGCATCAAGCAAAGTGGTGGCAGTAAACGACTTCTCCGTCTGTCGTCTTGCTACGAAAGTCGGAGAAGTAGCGGCATCGAGTGCTGTGGTGGTTGGGTGCAGACGTAGCCATCCCTTGCGCTCTGTGAGCGAGTAGCATGTATAGTCGGGATTACCGATGCTCATCCATCCCCAAGGCAAACCGATGGAACTGTAGCTGTCAGATGGTACATTACGCCTTATGTAGTTGAACTCTTCACGCTCTGGATCAATCGCCATCGGCACTTGTGGCAAGGTGTTACACTTCATATCTACGGATAATGTTCCATTACAATTCACCACTGGCCAGGCGTTCTCATCCCAGCGCACGGGAGCAAGCATCGTCTCACGCCCCATCACATGCAACAAATAGCCGCTCGTACGATAGCCAAGGCAAATCATCCACCATGACGAGTCGGGTGCTTGAACAAGGTCGGCATGACCGAGACCCTGTATCTCGCAGCCTTGCATCTCCATATTGAAGTGTGAGAGGATTGGATTGGCACGGTTAGATTCGTAAGGACCGAAAAGGGAACGACTACGAAGGATATTGACCTGATGTCCATGTTCTGTACCACCTTCAGCAAGCATCATGTAGTACCAGCCATCCTTCTTATAGATGTGTGGACCTTCGGGATAACGACCGCCAAGTCCTGTGCCAAGGTGATGAATCTCACCAAGCTGCTTTCCTGTCTCTAAGTCAATTTCGCAAATCTTGATGTCACCTTCCTTCCAAAGAAAATAGGTCTTGTCGCCCTCGAAATAGAGCGTAGGGTCGCACGAGCCGATGGCAAAGTCAATCACTATTGGTTCAGACCACTCACCTGCAGGATTGTCCGTCCATACATAGAAATGACGGCGAGAAGGGAAGACCGTTGTGACCATATAGAAACGCTTGTTGCGTTCGTTGTAGCGAATGGTAGTGGCATAGACTCCTGCATTTGTCCATCCCAGTTCTGCGTTCTGCTGAGAGTACAAACCCGACAAGTCGAGTTGAGAACGACGTGTCAAACAATTGCCTACCTGTTCCCAATGTATCAGGTCTTTGCTGTGAAATACTGGCACTCCTGGGAAGTACTGAAATGTAGAATTGACGAGATAGAAATTATCGCCGGCGCGACATACCGAAGGGTCGGAATGGAAACCTGGAAGTACGGGGTTCTTGAAACCCTGAGCCAATGTGTTGCTGATATTTAGTAATAGTGCGAGTGTGAAAAGTAATTTATTCATATAGTTTTTTAATAGTCGCTTATTTGTTCTTTTATTTTGTTCTTATGATAATTCTGCGATAGGCGGGCAGAGTGTACTTGCCGTTGTCGTGTAATTCGCAGATGATGTGAATTTCGTCATCGGATGAAGTGGAAGGTATCTTCACTTTGATGGACGATGATTTGTCGTCGCTCAACTCAACCTGTGTCTGCCCGATACCTTTCTGCTGCCACCAACTGAAACTTAGTTTATCGCCATCTGGGTCGAATGACTTCGTGGCATCGAGCGTGACGGTCTTGCCGGCTTTTGCCTTGACGACGATGGCATCTGTACCTTTCTTGTCATTGACGATAGCCACGGGATTTCGGTTGCCTTGTCCTGTCTCAGCCCATTCTATACGTGCCATGAAGTCGTTGAGATTGTCAAGGTAGAAGTGGCGGTAGTACTGTTCAGAAAGGCTCTTCACGGGGTCTTGCCAACTTGTCCAAGCGTATGTAACTGAATCTTTGGTCAAAGCCCATGTGTGATAACCGCCCCAACCTGTTTGCATAGGTTCTTCGGGGTTGTGGAGACCGTTTGGAATGACATTCAGGAACGATGGCGTATCACCCTCAACACCATATTTGTAGTCTGGGTATTGCTTTCCCATAGTAGCATGTCCTTGGATGTGCTGCCGTATCTTCTGCCAATGCTCTTTCCCGAGTTCACATTGTAGCTGCCATGCCCCTTCGTCCCATACAAACTTAAGGTCTTGTGCAAACTGGCGACGCATCCATTGATGAGAACTATAGGCAAGGTTCTCGCGCATGACCCAGACCATGTCCTGGTCGGTTATGGTGTATAGGCGCAGCTTGTGCAGGAAAGCTTTCAACTCCTGTGGAGTACGTGTCTGCTGTACCTTCCAGATGGCTTGTGCCAAAGTGTTGGCTCCTCCCCAGGCGCATACCCATATAGGGCGGTCGTCCTTCTCGTCCGCCAGACGGATGATGAGTTCGCTGCCTTCAGAGTCATTATCTTTGCCAATCACCCCAATACCGGCTCGCTGACTACCCATCTTGCAACGACTGCGGATGTATTCTGCACTTGGCCAGCATCCTATCTTCTGCTTGCTATTATCCTGTCTGAGACAAGGTTTCGTCTTTTGCCAAGAACGAACTGAGAGTTTAGACAAGTCCTTGGCGTATGCTTCAACTACAGAGTCACGATAAGCTGCACTTTCGGTAGGATAAGGGTCGCAATTCCATCCTGTAGAGGTGATGATACCTTCAATCTCCAGCATATCTGCATAGCAAAGCAGATGCACGAGCGATTCTGTGTCATCAGGTTCCAGATCAGGTCTTCCGATGTCGGTGAGAATGACTACACGAGGTTTCAGTTCGGCTTGCACCTCCAGTGAGAGGAGGCAAAGCATGGTAAAAAATAGTGCTTTTCTCATATTATTGGCTTTTCTTTGTATCTGGCATAGTGATATGGTATTACAAGATTGTTACTATTTCATCTGTTGACTTTCTGTTCTTTGCCTTATGTTCCGCATCCTGCGAAGGATGACCGAGAGGGATAAGGACAGCAGGGCTTTCGTTCTCTGGTATGCTGAATGTCTGTCTGCATAGTGATGAGTTGAAATTACATACCCAGCATGTGCCAAGTCCCAGTTCAGCAGCTGCCAGACAGATGTGTTCCGTGGCTATTGCAATATCGATGTTTCCATGAGGCTTGCCATCGTATTTGCGTACCCATTCCTCATCGTGACGGATGCAGCATATTATATACATTGGTGCAGTCCTGAACCATTCACGGTCATAGCACATCTGCAGTTTCTTCTTGTCTTCCTCCTTAGCTACGACATAGAAATGCCATGGCTGGTAATTAACGGCGGAAGGTGCAAGACGGGCACATTCCAATATATATGACAGTTGTTCTTCGCTTACTGGTTCGTCAGTATAGCTGCGAACGGAATAGCGTTGTTCTGTTAGTTTCTTGAATGTCATGTTATTATCAAAATGAAAGATGTAGGTTTAGTCTTGTAGGCATTTCTTATGCTAAATTCCATGATTTAATGGGTTTGCCATATTCCTTGAAAGCCTGATGGTTGATTTTGCGGAGCACTATGTCATCTTCTGGCGCATCAACATACTCAATGGCCTTCTTCAGATTTTGCAAAGTAACATTCGTTGCATCCACTCTTCCAAGGGTCACATGCAATTGAAAATCTGGTTCCATCTCTGTGGTCACTTCTGAAATACGGCTACGAAGTGTATTGACCATTTTGTTGAATGCAGTATTGCTCTCTGTGGGACGTAGATATATGACATGTGTCCTTTTCCCTCTTGTCGTGAATGCATCAAGTTCTCCGAATGTCATTGGAAACGCATTCTGACCATCAAGTACATCATCAACAATGTCTGTAATAGCCTTGCGTTCCTCATCGGTTGAGTTGTGTATGAATGCCATGGTGATATGGTAGAATCCATTCTGCCATTTCACTCCATATCTGCGTAGTTCACCATGCAGTTCATCCATCCATGAACTCCCGCTACTGATTGGCACTTCAATCTCTATGTAGTTGTCCTTTGTCATCTTTGTTGTCTTATTCGTTGTCAATCTCTGCAATTCTTGCAAATCTCCTTCCGTTTCGCTCTATATTCTCGAAGAACATTTTTTCTGGTCTTACCCAATATGCTTCTTCGCCATAAAGGGCTTGATACACTACCATGCGTTCCTGTGTCTCACTATCATAGGCAGTACGGATGTATCGATACTTTCCTCCCTTGAAATGCTGGAAGTAACGGATGCCGTTTTCTGATGGCTGGTAAGTCATCATCAGTTTTTCAATGATAGGAACATACCACGGTATTACTTCCTGTTCTGTCGGGGTGTGAGCACCAGGAAAGTGGAAGGATTCGTTGTAGTGTTCAAGGAATGTTTGTTCATAATG
>JAZUKC010000166.1:0-4721 GCA_045643065.1 Prevotella sp. | reverse complement strand
GGCTACGATCCGACTTAAATGACAGGTCAAGGCTGTCCTAATTGTCCTCTCGGTATTCTTACCATCGACCGCCTCCGTGAGCAGTATGGCGAGCTCTTCATCCCTGTTTCGCTCCACACTTACACAGGTGACCGTCTTGGTCAAGGCATGACTCCATACAACAGTTTCCTCGGACTTGGAGAAGCTCCATCGGCACGCATAAACCGTATTCCGATAATCTACTACCCTATGTATTCCGTAGGTAACACATACTATGATGAATATGAAGGCACACGTTTATGGAGAATGGTTGTTGATGAGGAAATGCACCGAATGGCTCCTGCCGACGTGACGCTGAAGGCTACGCTTACAGATGCCAATACCATAACACTTGAGAGCGACATAACCTTCGCACTCTCTTACAATAATAAGCTGTACAACGTGATGTACATCGTCATGGAGGACGGTCTTATAGGCAGACAGTCAAACAATCTCTACATGATATCAAAGCAGACTGTGCTTGGAGAATGGTGCGAGGGCGGACAGTATGCTACTTCCGTGGTTTACCCATTCGTCTTTGATGATGTGGCTCGTGCAACGTTTGGCAATTCTTTCTCTGGCACATCAGGACTTATCCCTTCTGAAATTGTTGCGGGTTCCACATACAAGGTAACTCAGGCTTTCCCTCGCCCAGAGAACATTGTTGACATCAACAAAGTGCATGTTGCGATGTTACTTATTGATCCATCAACAGGACTTGTTGACAACGCTGTTCAGGCAAACCTTGACACTACTACAGGCATAGAGCCAATCACAATTTCTAAGTCTAACGCTACCAACAATGCAAGATACAACCTTGCTGGACAGCGAGTTGATGCAAGCCATAAGGGCATCATCATAGAGAACGGAAAGCGTTTCATCCAACGTTAGTATGGAGGTGTCGTATGAAAAAGTTTTAAGTTTTTTGTTTTTAGTTTTTAGATATTTGCGCATAACGCTCTTAACTATTAACCAAAAACCCAAAACCAAAAACCCAAAACTATTATGAAAAGAATAATGTTGATGTTCGTGGCAATGGTTGTAGCCTTGGGCATCAGTGCACAGACAACCGAGACAGAGTTTTACGATGGTGCCAACAGTGTGGCTCCGTATTCTGCCGTAAAGGCATTCTACAACGTCACAAAGTCGGGCAATGTTCACATAGAAGTTGCTGGCGACTATCTTGACGTGGCTGTTAATGGTGAGGCTATTGCTCATAGCAGTCATATCGCTACTGGCAACAAATACATCTACAACATTAAGAATGTCAGCCAAGGCGATCGCGTGACATTTAGCAACGCCTTTGTGCTGAACAACATCATCGTAACCATCACGCCATTGGGTGAGGATGTTGTGATGCCTATAAAGCTTGTTGATGCTACGCCAGCAAGCGGCTCACAATTCAGTTGGAGCCACAACGGACAGATTACATTGCTCTTCAACATGGCTGTGAATACAAGGGCAGCCTACATCGTTATTGGTAGCGAACGTATAGAGGCTGAGAACCTTCACATAGGAGGCGCTTATGTTAGCTGCGATGTTCAGACGGTACTTACCAATGCACTAAAGCGTGGACAACTGAAGGTGGGCGATGAGTTCAAAGTACGCTTTGAGGGCGTTGCGGATGCGAGCGACGAAAGCAATCTGTACAATGGCGATGGAGTGTTGGAACTTTCTTATACTGCGCCAGGACTGCAAACGGAACTTGTGTCAACGAGCTTCGGTACAACGATGAAGTCTTTCTATGCTGCCAATGATGCTAAAGGTGTGTTTACCATGACTTTCAACGATGCTCTCTCCACTGATCCTAAGCGAC
The DNA here is from genome assembly GCA_045643065.1 of Prevotella sp. Taxonomy (GTDB): domain Bacteria; phylum Bacteroidota; class Bacteroidia; order Bacteroidales; family Bacteroidaceae; genus Prevotella. The sequence goes on along the minus strand of JAZUKC010000166.1, from coordinate 2,887 downwards.
TGTGCTCTGCAACTTTGACCTTCGGCGATATTGACCTAGCAGCTGATAACCTCTATTATCGTGAGACACTTCCTGTAACCATCAGTGGCAACAGTCTCAGCATTGATCTTCGTGGCAAGATACGTACTGTGCGCAGTATGCTTTCAGGCGATCCTACGTCTGTCAATACAGATGTAACTTCCATTGACATTGAACATGTGACGCTGTCTGTCACAGGTATCGTTGATGCAAATGGCAACTTTGTTTCTTCTCCAGGTCAAGGCACTATAGGTTCTTTCTCTTACCAGCTGAAGCTTATCATGCCAGACCTCACCAACTTCATCTGTGAGGTTACACCACAGTCAAGCGTATTGCGCCCTGTTACCATCAAGCCGGGCGACAAGTTGGAGTTCTGGTATTCTGATGCAACACTCTTCACTCTCGGCACTCCTGGCGGCTTTAGCTTCACATACGGCGAAGGCGAGGAGATGGTTGTAGATTCATTGCTCCTCAACTACCTACGCGAGGAATATAATTCGGAGATGGACGAAACATTCCTTGTTCCTGCTACCAACGGTACAGACCTCATCACAGTGGGTGAGGTGGATAGCTACGATGGCAGAAGCATCTGGCTCACTGTACCAAAACTTCCTTTGGCAGAGGGTGCTATGGTGAAGATTGCTCCAGTAGGTATTGTTACTGCCGATGGTGTTGACCACTGTCTTGATTATGCTCAGACATACAAGTATGGCGGCAGCACTAACGGAATTAAACTGTCGCAGAATGAAGATAGCAAAAAGCAGAACAGTTACAGCGTCAGCGGTGTACATGTGGGTGAAAACTTCCGTGGCATTGTCATCAAGAACGGCAAAGCCAAATTGGTGGTTAAGTAACTCAAGTTTCGCGAGCGGAGCTTGCGAAACTTGAATAGTAGAATAACTTATTCCATAATCGCTGCGTCGAGTGCAATCTGCATCATATCCTTGAAGTTCTTCTGGCGCTCTTCTGGAGTTGTGATTGCATCTTCAACGAATGAGTCGGAAATGGTAAGAAGACAAGCTGCGTTCTTGCCGCATGTACGAGCATTAGCAAAGAGTGCAAAGCTTTCCATCTCCACTGCCACGCAGCCTTTGTCAAGAACTTCCTGCATATAATCGTTGCTTTCGCGGTAGAATACGTCAGAAGAGTGGATGAGTCCCTGCTGCAGAGTGATGCCAAGTTTCTCTGCTGCGTCGATAATCTTGTCGTTGAGGGCTACAGAAGGGTAAGTGGTATCCTTTTCGTAGCCGCACTGAGTGGCAGCGTATGAGCTTTCACTAAATGCGCCAGTGGCGAGAACTACGTCATATACATGTAGATTCTTGACGTAAGAACCGGCTGAACCGATACGGATGATGTTCTCCACGCCATATTCCTTATAGAGCTCATAAGAGTAGATGCCAATGGAAGGCATACCCATACCACTTGCCATAACCGTTACTGGTACGCCTTTCCATGTACCTGTGTATCCCTGAATGCCACGGACATTGTTGACGAGCTTTGGGTTTTCAAGGAAAGTTTCTGCGATGAACTGTGATCTCAATGGGTCGCCAGGCATAAGGACTGTCTTGGCGATTTCGCCCATCTGGGCTTCATTGTGTGGTGTTGCCATAGTAATAAATGCGTAATTATTAATGCGTAATGCGTAATTATGGGCGCAAAGTTAATATAATAAATTAATATAATGGTGATTTTTGGAAGTTTTTTTTGTTTTTCGTGTTTCATAAATGAATAAATTGTTATCTTTGCAGAAAATTAAGCTATAGATATAGATTATGAAAAGACTTTTTTTATGTTTGATTATGGCTGCTATGATGCAGACCATTTATGCACAGTGTGCTAATTGCGCCCAGTGCAAGAAAGACAATTCTGAGTGTAGTGATACTGTAGTAAAGGCTTCCGGCCATGTTGCTTTCTGCTGTCTTCAGAAGATTGTTGAGCAGAAGACTTCCCCAAAGGTTGTTGAACTCCTCAAGTCATGGAACTATGAAACTGTTCTTGGTGGAGGAAACACTGGTACTTACAAGTTTGGTAACGTAGAATACAATGGCAACTGGGCGTTCTATCCAGACGAGACTTGGGCTGGCATCAGTTATACTGTGACTGCCAACGGCGTGACTTCCATTAAGTGGATGTTCTCAAGCAAGGAATGCTACGAGAAGTTCATCAAGGATGCTGAGGCTGCCAAAGGATGGGTAAAGGAAAACTCTGGCAATACAGGTCAGTCGTTCCAGACTACATTCCGCAATGGAACACGTGAATTCATTACAGTAGATGCCTTGAACAACGGACTTTATTCCATCGTTTACCAGGTTTACGCTTTGCTGTAAGAGTGAAGAATCTAATCATGTAGGGCGAGGATTTCCGAGCCGTTATTACCCCAAACCAATAATTGCGGCTCGGAAATCCTCGCCCTACAATATACATATTTATAACTAACTAAACTTTCCCACCCTTAATATTCAATGTAACTTATTGATTTTTATTAGGATGTTAGTTTGGATTCGAGGCGACTGAGGAAAAGAGAATGTTGATAACATTCGCCCTCGCAAAGGGGAGCCATAACTCCTATGGCGACGGGGGACATTGCGACGATCACCTTGAAATGCCTTCTAAAAAGCGACGAACTGGAGCGCAAGAAGGATTATAGTTAAAGATTTTTATCTCGACTATAATCATAAACCAAAATCTTTACTAAAAATACGCTCGAATACCTCGCTTTAAGGAGTATTTTATTATGGATCGCCTTGAGGGCTCGACATCTGAACTAAAATCATAACTAAAATCTAAAGGGTGAGAAACTTTAATAACTAACCCTTAACTAACCATGAGAAAACTCATCCTCTCATTTTCCCTCTTTTTCGTTTCA
>JAZUKC010000165.1:0-12599 GCA_045643065.1 Prevotella sp. | reverse complement strand
CTATTGTCCCACTGCCACTTTGGCGTGACGAATTACCTTGTCATTGAGTGTATAACCAGTCTGAACGCAGTCGATAACCTTGCCCTTCTTGTCGTCGCCCATGCCTGGGACGAGAGCAACTGCTTCGTGGAAGTCTGTGCTGAAGTCCTTTCCTTCAGTCTCAATCTTCTGCACGCCCATACCTTCAAGAGTCTTGAGGAACTTCTTAAAGATAAGGTCCATGCCCTCTTTCAGAGCAGCAACATCATCGGTTTTCTCTGCCTGCTGCATTGCACGCTCAAAGTCATCGAGTACTGGGAGGATGGCCTTGACAGCCTTTTCGCCACCATTTAATATAAGGTCAGCCTTCTCCTTGATAGTACGCTTGCGGAAGTTTTCAAACTCAGCCTGCTTGTAGAGTGCCTGAGTCTCAAGTTCCTTGATACGAGCCTCTGCCGCAGTCAGTGGATCAACCTCTTCGGCAGGTTCTGCCTGAGCCTCTGTCTCGGTAGTGTCGTTGCTTGCTTCGTTAGCGTTGTCGGCAGTCTGCTCTGCGTTTTCAGTAACAGGAGCCTCAGTTTCTGACTGAAGTTCCTCGTTCTTTATATTCTCATTGTTCTCTGTCATAATAGTATTTTTTTTGTTTTGGTTTACCTTTCAAATAACAAAAGGTGTGCCAAAAATAATTACGAACTACAAATTCCGAATTTCCTCCGGTCTGCTTTTAGTAGGAATTATTCCCGCTCCGGATGTAATTCGTAATTTGAAATTCGTAATTCGTAATTAAAAACTATTCGTACATCTTCTCCTTCTGCTCCTTAATCTGAGCATCGTAGATGTAATCATCGTATGTCATGAGTTTGTCGATAGTGCCCTTTGGAGTCAGTTCGATGATGCGATCTGCAACGGTATTGATGAACTCATGGTCGTGAGAAGCAAACAGAATGTTGCCCTTGAAACTAACGAGGTTATTGTTGAATGCCTGAATAGACTCCAGATCGAGGTGGTTGGTAGGAGTATCGAGGATGAGACAGTTGGCGTTCTTCATCTGCATACGTGCAATCATACAACGCATTTTCTCACCACCCGACAGTACGTTGACCTTCTTCTCTACCTCTTCCTGCTTGAAGAGCATACGTCCGAGGAACGCCTTCATAGCCACTTCGTTGCCTGGGCCGAACTGCGAGAGCCAGTCAACGAGGTTTAGTTCGCTCTGGAAGAATGCGGTGTTGTCAAGAGGAAGGTATGCTGTTGTAATTGTAACGCCCCACTTGTAAGTACCAGCCTGAGCCTCGCGGTTGCCGTTGATAATCTCGAAGAGAGCAGTCATTGCCTTTGGATTGTGCGAAAGGAATACTACCTTCTGGCCCTTCTCGATGTTGAACGACACGTTGTCGAAAAGCACTGTGCCATCCTCCTCTACAGCTTTCAGATCTTCTACCTCAAGAATCTGGTTGCCTGGTTCACGTTCCATAGAGAAGATGATGCCTGGATATTTACGTGTAGAAGGTTGAATCTCCTCAACGTTGAGCTTCTCCAGCATCTTCTTGCGCGATGTTGTCTGCTTAGACTTAGCTACGTTGGCAGAGAAACGGCGAATGAATTCCTCCAACTCCTTACGCTTCTCCTCAGCCTTTGCCTTCTGATTCTGTGCCTGACGCAGAGCGAGCTGTGACGATTCGTACCAGAACTGGTAGTTACCAGCGAAGACTGTCACCTTGCCAAAGTCGATATCCACTGTCTGTGTTGAAACAGCATCGAGGAAGTGACGGTCGTGAGAAACGACGAGAACTGTCTGCTCTACGTTTGAAAGATATTCCTCAAGCCACTGAACTGTGTCGAGGTCAAGGTCGTTGGTAGGCTCATCGAGAAGCAAGTTGTCTGGGTTACCAAACAAAGCCTTAGCCAGCATGACACGCACCTTCTCTGTGTTTGACAGCTCCGACATCTGCTTCTGGTGCAGATTCTCCTTGATGCCAAGGTTCTGCAGCAGCTGAGCAGCATCGCTTTCTGCTGTCCATCCGCCAAGTTCAGCGAACTTCTCTTCCAGTTCTGCCACTTTGACACCATCTTCATCGCTGAAGTCTGCCTTCATATACAGAGCCTCTTTCTCCTGCATGTTCTGCCAAAGAGGCTGATGGCCCATCAGTACGGTGTTCATAACAGTGAACTGATCGTACTTGAAGTGGTCCTGCTCCAGCACCGAAAGACGCTCGCCAGGACCCATCTCTACTGTGCCCTTGTTAGGCTCGAGATCACCGGAGATGGCACGAAGCAGAGTTGATTTGCCAGCACCATTAGCGCCAATGACACCGTAGATGTTGCCGTTTGTGAACTTTATGTTAACGTCCTTGTAGAGGACACGCTTACCGAATTGTATTGCTAAGTTTGTTACTGTAATCATCTTGGGGGAATTAAAATATTAAAATATGAAAAGATGAAAAAATGAAGAATGGCTTATGCTAAATCTTTTTTAGCCGTGTTTATTATTTTTACTAAAGTGCCGATGATTTGCTTGCAATCATTGTTTATTGATTCAAAAGATGAATTGTCTATGTAGTCTGTAGCGTGTAGCAGATCAAGCCAATATAGTGTCTCACGCGCCTCCTTTAATGCTATATGCATTTTTGAAATGAAGTCTGCCTTGCTCTGTGCATACGTTGCTTCAGCTACATTTGCGCCAATACTTGTACCGCTTCTTAATATCTGCTTTGCAATGATAAATTCTTTCTTTGATGATAAGTATTTGAAGAGATTTATGCATCGTATAGCGAAATTTCTAGTAAGACTGACTATAATATTATCTGTTTCCATGTACAAATAATTATTTCATCTTTTCATCTTTTCATTTTTTCATCTTTCTTTTACGCATTCTCAAACTGCTTCAGGAATGGAGTGTAATTCTCTGAGAACATACGGAGGTCGCTTACCTGATACTTCAGGTTTGTGATGCGTTCTACGCCAAGACCAAAGGCATAGCCACTGTAAACGCTGCTGTCGATGCCGCAAAGCTCAAGCACGTTAGGATCAACCATGCCACAGCCGAGAATCTCTACCCAGCCGGTATGCTTGCAGAAACCGCAACCCTTGCCGCCACAGATGTGGCAAGAGATGTCCATCTCAGCACTTGGCTCAGTGAATGGGAAGTAAGATGGGCGCAGGCGAATCTTTGTGTCAGGACCGAACATCTCACGAGCGAATGTCAGCATCACCTGCTTCAGGTCGGTGAACGACACGTTCTTGTCGATGTAAAGACCCTCAATCTGGTGGAAGAAACAGTGAGCACGTGCTGTGATTGCCTCGTTGCGGAATACACGTCCAGGACAAATCACGCGGATAGGAAGCTGACTTGTCTCCATCACACGAGCCTGAACGCTTGATGTGTGAGAGCGAAGCAGAATGTTCTTGGTAACGTCGTTCAGTTTAGACTGCTCTATGAAGAATGTGTCCTGCATATCGCGGGCAGGATGATCGGCAGCAAAGTTCATCTTTGTAAACACATGAAGGTCGTCCTCGACCTCAGGACCGTCAGCCAGAGTAAAGCCCATACGTGAGAAGATCTCTATGATTTCGTTCTTCACGATGGTGAGAGGATGGCGTGAACCGAGCTGTACTGGGTATGGTGTACGAGTCAGGTCGATGCCCTCGTTCTCAGTCTCAGCCACAGCTGTCTGCTCCTTCAGTTCTGCAATCTTTGCCATGCAAGCCTGCTTCAGTTGGTTAATCTTCATACCAACCTCTTTTTTCTGCTCTGCAGGTACGTTTCGGAAGTCAGCCATAAGCATGGTTATGCTTCCTTTTTTGCTTAAATACTTCACATACAGCTCGTCTGTTTCGGCTGCATTCTTAGCGGTGAGAGTAGCCACCTCACCCATTAAGGTTTCTATCTTTTCGAGTATCATATTCGACGTTGTTTATAATTTTAGGTGCAAAATTACTAAAAATCTTTCAAATTATACCATATTTTAAAATAAAGTTGCGATAAAATTTGATTTTCTCAACATACTTATGTAATTTTGCACTGAAATATGGATGAATAATGTATAAATCAAAATGAAAACAAGCATTTATGTTGTCATCGCTCTGATGTTGCTGACAATGTGCTGGACAACGGGATGTACCGATAAGAAACCGGTAGCTCAGGACAGCATCGTTGACTCTACTGGCGTTGACACTCTTGAGAAAGACACCCTTGAAAGCCTCATAGAGGAAACTCCGATGCCTAAGGCGGCAGACGAGTTGTTCGATGATTTCCTCTTCAATTTTGCTGCAAACAAGAAGGTGCAGCTTGACCGTATTGACTTCCCTCTGCAGGAAGACAACTTCGGAACGGTGACCACTGTCGATAAGCGTAAGTGGCAGATGGAGCGTTTCTTCATGCGTCAGGGTTACTTTACCATGATTGTCGGCAGTGCAAAGGAACTTGACATGTCGAAGGATACTAAGGTGGAGCATGCCATCATCGAGAAGATTTTCCTGTCGCAGAACTACGTCCAGCAGTTTGTATTCAACCGTGTTGAGGGACTATGGAAACTGCAGCAGGTGAAGAAGCAGACCATTTCTGCCAACCAGAACGGCGATTTTTATTCCTTCTATAATAAGTTTGCTACCGACTCTCTCTACCGTCAGCAGTCGCTCGGAGAGACAGTTGACTTCTCTGGACCTGATCCTGACGATGACTTCTCACGTATGGAGGGTTCCATTCTGCCGGAACAGTGGTCGATGTTCGCTCCAGAACTGCCAAAGGATATGATCTACAACATCGTCTATGGAGACCAACCTATCAAGGGAAACAAGCGCATCCTCGTGGTTCGTGGTATAGCAAACGGTATGGAAACGACGCTGACGTTCCGCAAGACGAAGACTGGATACATCCTTGAGAAGATTAATACATAACGAAAAAATGCTTGACATACAAAACTATAGTTTGCTAAACAATAATACCTTCGGCATCGATGAGCGCTGCCGGAGGTATATTCAGTTTGATACTACCGATGAACTCAGTCAGGTGCTGACATCGCTTACGCCTGAGGATCAGCCACTTCTCATTATCGGTGGAGGTAGTAACCTGTTGCTTACCGGCCCGTTCAATGGAACGGTTCTGCGTTCTAATATCCTCGGCATAGAGCAGGATGTCCATCCGTCTGACGATGACTGCGTGCTGGTAAGGTGTGGAAGCGGAGTCGTTTGGGACGATTTCGTGGAATACTGCGTGGCGAATGACCTCTATGGTGCGGAGAACTTGTCCATCATTCCTGGTGATGTTGGTGCATCAGCCGTACAGAACGTCGGTGCGTATGGTGCTGAAGCAAAAGATATTATCTTCAAGGTTGAAGCATTAGAGATAGCAACTGGCAATAGCGTTACATTTGCAAATGCTGATTGTCAGTATGGCTATCGCCAGAGCCGATTTAAGAATGACTGGAAGGATAAGTACATTATTACTCATGTCACGTACAGTCTGAAGAAGGAGTTCACGCTTCGTGCTGATTATGGCAACATCCGTTCGGAACTCGAGAAGCGTGGTATAACGAATCCAACGGCACGCGACATCCGCAATGTTATCATCGACATACGCAACGCTAAGCTGCCTGACCCAAAGGTGGAAGGCAACGCCGGCTCGTTCTTTATGAATCCTATCATCCCTCGTGAGCAGTTTAACGCCTTGCTTGAAGCATACCCAGCGATGCCACATTATTATGTTGATGCCGATAGAGAGAAGGTTCCGGCAGGATGGCTCATTGACCAATGTGGTTGGAAAGGCCGCACTTTGGGCAGGGCTGGAGTGCATAAGAATCAGGCTCTTGTGCTCGTCAACCGTGGCGGTGCCAAGGGCAAAGATATCGTTGAGCTATGCTGCGCCATACAGAAAGATGTGAAAGAGAAATTCGGTATAGAAATAAAACCAGAGGTAAACTTCAGACCTTAATATCTAGGTGGAAAGAAATTATTAGAATTCGTGATTTATGAAAATAACTTTCCTTGGCACCGGAACAAGCTGCGGCGTACCTGTAGTAGGCTGTGACTGTGAGGTTTGCAAGAGCAATGACCCTCGCGATACTCGTCTTCGCACCTCAGCGCTGCTGGAGACCGACACCACTCGCATCCTCATCGACTGCGGACCAGACTTCCGTCAGCAGTCGCTGCGCATACCGTTCGGCAAGATTGACGCCGTGTTGCTCACTCATATCCACTACGACCACGTAGGAGGCATGGACGATTTGCGACCCTTCTGCAAGTTCGGTGACATCGATGTCTATGCCAATCAGCACACTTCCGATGCTCTGCATCAGACGATGCCTTACGTCTTCGGCGAGAACCTGTACCCCGGAGTGCCCAAAATCCGTCTTCATGTGGCAGAACCTTACCGCGAGTTCATGATTGGTGACATTCCCGTTATGCCTTTCTTCGTGATGCACAAGCAACTCCCCATCTACGCCTATCGTTTTGGTAATCTGGCATATATTACTGACATGAAGACCATTTCCGACAAAGATGCGGAGTATCTTAAAGGCATTGAAACCCTCGTTGTCAACGCGTTGCGTTTCGAACCAGATCATCCCGCTCATCTTCTTGTAGATGAGAGTATAGCGTTTGCCCGCCGCATTGGTGCCAAACGCACCTATTTCATCCACACAACCCACGACATCGGCCTGCACGATGCGGCCAATGCAAAGCTGCCCGAAGGCTTCCAGTTTGCGTATGATGGTATGAAGATAGAGGTGTAAAGGTTTAATAAGCAGTTAACCTAAAGCAAAATAATGATAAAATAATGAAACGAAAACTAATTCTTTTGCTCTTAATGGCAGCAGCTGCTGTAGGAGCACAGGCACAGACAAAGATGTACATACATCAGAAAAGTGGGGGAGATATCGAGATTCTCTTTGCTGACAAACCTGTTGCCACGTTCGATGGCGACGATATGGTGCTTACCACTACTAAGGCAACACTCCGTTTCTCTCTCAAGAACCTTGAGTCAACGTCCTACAAAGAGGAAGACAACCTCGCTACCGCCATCATCGAGTCTGTCAACCAACTCTCGCCAGATGCCGGTCCGTCGCGTGTCTATGACATCAACGGCCGTCTCATCAAGACTGTCCCTGCTGGTGAACCTGTTAGTTTCGGTACTCTACAACAAGGCACATACGTTATAAAGAACAATAACTCATCCTATAAAATAAATCGAAGATAATGAGAAAGATACAACACCTGCTGCTCTCGGCAGCAATGCTTCTGGTCAGCCTCGGTGCCTCTGCACAGGCAAAGATGACCATCGAACTGAAGAACGGAACCGAACTGTCGTTCTATGTCTCTGAAATTAACAAGATATCGTGGACTGACGGCACGACAACTCCAACACCTGGCGGCGACAATAATCCTGAGGACCAGACCGTCACGGGTGATGCTACTGACGTCACCTCATACTCTGCCAGGGTCACCTGCTATGCCAATAACATCCTTGAGAACCTTGCCACAGACCTAAAGGTTGGCATCATCTATACCGATAATGGCACGCCTTCAAAGTCTAACGGCACGCAGGTAACCGTATATACCAGCAGCATCGGCAGCGATGGCAAATATACCGTCAGCCTTACTGACCTGAAGGAAAACACCACCTATCAGTACCGCTCGTTCGTATATCAGAGCGGCATCTACTTCCTCGGCGAAGTTAAGAGCTTCACTACTCTTCCACATCAGGCAGCCGTTACCTTCTATACCGGCTCTGCCACAAACGTAACCTGCTATGCAGCAAAGGTATCAGCACAGATGCTGATAGAGGAATCGTCAGACTACAGCCGCCTGAGCTACGGCATCTGCTATGGCACAACGGCAGAGCCAACCACCAAGCAGAAAGTAACATCAAAGGATGCCTCTGGCACATACTCAACAACGCTGAAGGGCTTGACCGGTGGCACCATCTACTACTATCGCCCATACGCCGACATGGACGGCACAATGTTCTATGGCCCTGTATCGTCGTTCAGAACATCGGACGATAATGTCGTAGAGACTGGCGAGGCTGATGCTTCGGGTAATGTCAAGTCAAAGCTCACAATCGGTGGCGGTGCATATAGCAAACTTGAACTTGGTGTTTGCTGGAGTACATCTAATGAAGTTCCTACCGTGAGTGATAATAATAAGACAACCAATGAGGTGGATGATGATAATTGTTATACATTGAATATTTTGAAGCAGGTCGGTTTCGGTACAATCTATTATCGTTCGTATGTGAAGATTGATGGTACTCCTCATTATGGTGCAGTAAAGCAAGTAACGATAAACATGCCAACAATCGCTACCTCTGGTGCCGTTGACCTCGGCCTCTCCGTCAAGTGGGCAACGATGAATGTTGGTGCATCATCGCCGGGTGATTATGGTGATCGCTATGCATGGGGCGAGACGGAGACAAAGTCAACGTATAGTTGGTCAACATATTTTGATTCTGTGAATGGCAACAGTTCAAACTTTACAAAGTATGCCCTTGACAAGAAAAACCAACTCGACCCAGAGGATGATGTTGCTCACGTCAAGTGGGGTGGCGATTGGCGCATGCCAACAAATGCAGAGCAGGATGAACTCCGTAATAAGTGTGGATGGGTATGGACAACTTATGGCGGTCATGACGGTTATGTCGTGATTGGTTCTACATGTAATGCTATTTTCCTCCCTGCTGCGGGCTATCGCGACAGTAGTAGCCTCCTCAATGCAGGGTCCGGTGGCCGCTACTGGTCGTCGTCGCTCGGCCCGACCTACTCGAGCTGCGCGTACAGCCTCGACTTCGGTTCGAGCTACGTGGATTGGGGCAACTACTACCGCAACTGCGGCCGATCTGTTCGCCCAGTTTGCCCGTAGCCCAAGAATTTACCTCGGCAAATACGGCAAGAGTAATATTACCACAGCTATCAGATTAATGGTGTGCGGTGCGCCCCTCCCCCCAAAGGGGGCGCATTGTCAAGAAGGTCTCAAGTTGCAGGGTATGTGGCGTTAAGCCTCTGGAGGAGGCCACCTCAATAACCGGGGGTGCCGAGCGCAGCGGCACCCTCGGATAAAGGTAGTAAGTAGCAAGCGTCTGGATGACGCTACAACGTGAGCGGTCAGCATGTGCTGTGGCGTCCTCCAGACGCTTGACATATGCATCTTACACACCCCGCACATCCTCCGCTGTCGCTCCGTATGTACGGGGTTACAGAGATAGCCTCTTCCAGAGGCGTGCATTCGTCTGGAGGACGATACCTCGCATGACGGTGCTATCCAGATTACTTTACATTTATATATTATGGCACATGTAGTTTTATATTATCACATAGTGTGGCGCACAAAGCGCAGCGAACTCACAATAGCAGAAGCATACGAGCGCGACCTGTATGCTTACATATTAGGCTATTGTAGGCGGAAGGAGTGTAACCTTGTTCGTATAGGTGGCATGCCAGACCATATACACATGCTTGTCAGTATCCGTCCAGATATATCGGTGAGTGAGTTCGTGCAGGTACTAAAGACTGAGACGTCAAAATGGATGAAGAGTGAGCGTGGGAAGTTTCCACGATTCGACGGATGGGGCAATGGATATGCTGCCTTTACCTATTGTGAGCGTGATAAGGATATGATACGCAACTACATCATAAACCAGAAAGCACATCACCATGTACATACATTCCGTGAGGAGTATGAAAGTCTGCTTTCTGAGTGGGGGATAGATCCTGCTACTGATATGTTCCTGCGGGATTGATAAGGTGGCGTCCTCCAGACGCTTATGTTATTATTGTACTATCCGAGGGTGCCACTATGCTCCTCTGTCGCTTCGTTCGGCACCCCCGGTTATTGAGGTGGCCTCCTCCAGAGGCTGAGTATGTATATCAGCAACAAGACCTTGCGCCGCATGTTGCATAAGATATGCACAACGGAGACGTTGAGCCATGAACAGTGGCAGTCGTTCCGTGGAGTGTTGTCGCACTATACGCAGTACGGAATCATGTTGATAAATAAAAGTTGCTGATATACAAATCTTTCCATCGTTATTTTACATTTTTTGGCATGAGAAAATGATGTGTTGGTACATTTATCCGCACTTATTTTTGTGCAAAATTACAAAAATCTGCAGATATATCCAAAAGAATCTACATTTTTTTGCATTTCGTAGTGTCTTGATTTGTGACAATATTTTACATTCCAATGATATTTTACACACAAATGCATAGTTTATTGAGAAATAATAGTTAACTTTGCGGTCACGTTATGTAGCCATACCGAGGAGAAGACGGCAAGTGGGTAATCTATAACTGTACCGAGGCAAGCGACTTTGACCAAGTGATGTCGGGCGGTAATACTTCTTACTGTGATGATCCAGAGGAATGTATGGCTGACAACTTCGCCTTCGCTATGTCGGCATACACTGATGTTCCGAACCAAAAACTACTAAGCGACATTATCACTACACTTTTAAAATATAATAATGGTGTCCGGTAAAAGCTATTTACCAGACACCAATTATTTTTTTTGATTCGTACGGTAGTCGTTATCTCTTCATGTGCGATCTGCCTGACACCATTGTCGTCTTGCAATTCTTGCAAGTGCAGCTCTGACCTTTCTTCATTACCTCGCACTTCTTTGTGCTGACCTTCTGGTTCTTGCAGTTTTTGCAGTCGCAGTAGTTGATGGTCTTGTGCTGCTGCTCCTTGCGGATGTTCTCACAATTCCTGCAGTGGCAGTTCTTGTCCGGTGTCTTCTTCGTTACGACGGTTGTGTGAGTGTTCTTGTTCTTTACTGTGGTAGTCTTACCGAAACTTGTTGTTGTGCAGAGCATCATAACACCCATGAGCATCATGCTTATTGACTTTGTCTTCATAATGTTGTTCCTTTCTTTATTTTTTTTTTATGTTGACGTACAATGAATTTCGCATTATGAAAGACATTGCAGAGGTCAGGATTGTTTTTTATTGTAAGCCCAAAGGGCGACGGAATTGTCAGTCATCAGATTGAGATTGTTTTATCTACGGAAGTGATTTGGCTTTACTACTGTAGTGTGATGATTGTGACGCAGTTCCTTCTCAATCTCATGAATCTGGTGCTTCGTAAGATGGCAAACCTTGCACTCGTGGCTATGACCGAAGATGTGGCGGCCTTCCATCAGATGGTTGATGAAGAAGCGACGCTCCATACCTGGACGCATGTGGCGGTCGATCATGCTGTGGTTGTTAGTTACTACTACAACCTCGGTGCGAGTGTTGTGCATTTTGTCGTGATGAACATTGGTGTTAGTCTTACCGAATGTGTTTACTGTGCAGAGAGTCATCATTCCGACGATCATCATGCTCTTGAAAGTTGTTCTCATTGTACGTTTGTTTTTTAGATGTTTGACTTATGTTTTCAGAACCGTTTCGTTTGATTCTGGTGCAAAGGTACGATGAAATTTACAACTTGCAAAAGGTTTCTTCCTATTGCGAAGGAGATTTACCCTATTCGTGTTACGGAAATCCCTATGGGCTTATGTGTAACTACTCATGTCCCTTGTCTTTTTTAACGCAGAGACAGTATTAATTAATAATTAGGGTGTCCAGTTTGCTGTTCCATTTTTAGTTTATATTTTCAGTGTGATTTTAAGTAAAGATTTTGAGAAGCTATGCTTCGACCATCTAAATATAATCGTCAAAATATTTTCAGTATAATTTTCAGTTTAGATTTTAAAATCATGACTAAAAATCTTTCTAAAAATAATATAAGGCATTGATTTTGTGGTCGCTTCGCTCAAAATCTTTACTGAAAATCAGACTAAAAATCTTTACTCACAACTGGACACCCCAATTAATAATGAATAATTAATAATGAATAATTTGAAACGTGCTGCATAGAACTCTAAAAACTCCGTGTCCTCTGTGCTCTCCGTGTCTCTGTGTTAATAATAAGAAGGGGCTAAGTAGTTACGTTTATGTTTTGAGACGTGAAACAACATTAAATCGGAGTTTTTCGTTAAATTCGCGTAATTCGTTGTTTATATATTGTTATTCGCGTTCCAGTTTTATGTCTTGATACACCACGCGCTTGCCACGACGCATGGTTGGCAGGACGTGGAGCTGGAAACGCTTCAGATGCTTCGATGGCTCAAAGTCTGCCGGGTTGTCCACCGGAGTCACCTCCATCTCGAGCTTAAACTTACCGATGCCAGGCATGATGACCATGTCGCCAGCCTTCAGTGAGCGCTGCATTTCGTGGCTGAACGCCGTCAGTGTGGCTATGATGTCCGCCTTTGTCAGTGTGCATGAGTCAGAGATTCGCTCTGCGATGGTGTCGAAATCCACTGTCTGATAGTGTCTTGCCTTTGCCACAAACTTTCCTTTTGCGGCAGACACGCGGTTGTTACTTTTTGTCATGTAGTACTTCATATCTTCTCTATTTATTTTAATTGGTGTCTGGTATATATTTATTTTGGTTCTGCATCAATTTAGGGGCAACTTGTCGTTCGGCTGGAGGCCGATATCTTGATGAGGGCACTGAAAAAGTGCCAAGCGTTCTTTGATATATTGAAAATCTTCGAAAATACATTGTCAATCTCTTGCGTATGTCATATTTTTTTTGTAACTTTACACTGCAAAAAGAAACAAAGAGATATATGATAGAACAAC
>JAZUKC010000164.1:0-7137 GCA_045643065.1 Prevotella sp. | reverse complement strand
CGAACAGAAGGGAATGGACATCATGACACTTGCTTTCAAGTCGAACATCCAACCCAATACACTCAAGCGTATTGAAGCTGGTAAGTTTTCGGCTGACCTTGACATTCTAACTCAGATTGCACAAGGTATGGGAATGAAGATAGACTTTGTTGAACTCAAAAACGATGAAAGCCATGAAAGCATATCTGACGTACGCCCTTAATCAGAATGGTGACTTAGTACACATCAACAGTGTACCAAACGGCAATTATTGTGGATGTATTTGCCCTCATTGCAAGAGTGAATTGTGTGCCAAGAATGGTGGTACAGGTGAAAAGATGGTTCATCATTTCGCCCACCTGAGTGGTGCTGATTGCGTAGGTGCAATAGAATCAGCCTTACACAAGATGGCTAAGGATGTGATGAAAGATGCCCTTTGTATTCAGTTGCCAGAAAGATTGGATGGTATAAAGGGAGAACTTTTGAAATTGGATCGTGTAGAGGTCGAATTTTACGACAAAGATACACATCTTCGTCCTGATTGCATTGGTTATTACGGAGATAAGGTTATCTGGATTGAATTCAAACGTACACATGCCGTTGACACAAAGAAACGAGGCAAGATAATCTCTGCAAAGATAGATTGTGTAGAACTTGACATAAATGCTTGTTCCCTTGACCCAGATGCTGTCCGCAAATTCATTACAGAGGAGAGCGATAACCGTATTTGGATAAGAGATACGCAGACAAAGCCACGCCATGCGGGTTCTGGTAGTCGCTATAGTTCGGAATACGACGATTGTTGCGATTATTATGGCTATAGACGTATTCACCGAGTATTTGCGCTTGATGAGAATGGTGCTTTAGTGAATTTGTTGAGTGACGAGTTTGACATGAATACCCATAGTTACTATTGTGTAGCTTGTGGTAAGGAATTAACCATTGACGTTGATGAAGGCGGTACGTACAATTTTGTCCATATTGATGAAGGTGTGCATTGTGAAGATGACCTTTATTTGCATGAAGCAGCAAAAGAGATACTTCATTGGCGTTTCAATTCAAAAGATAAATTTGAGATACTTGTTCCTCAATACCAGAATTGTGCAGAGAAGGCTAATTGCGCTCTATTCCGACAAGAACTATGTTCAACAGGCAAAGGTGTACCCTATAACCTAAAGGAACATGGGTATAATGAAAGCGCCAAGAACTTTCAGTTTCCTGAGTTCAAATACAAGTGTGATCTTGCAATCAAGAAAAATGATTCTGTGAAAGACGCAATCATCATAACTGTTGATGCAGGAGATTGTCATATTGACGTAGATACGGTGGATTATAGGGTTATAGAAATTCGTGTGCACAATGACCTCTCTCTTTTGAGTTTGGTTGATTCTCCCATTGGAGAGCAGGCGATCTTCATGAACTTCAAGCGAGAAAACAGCAAATTAGCTCCACGTACAGAGATGGACAGAGAGGTTTTGAAGTTCTCTTTGTTCTCAAGCGGAAAGTATCATGTTGACGAAGTTCCTTGCGCACAACTGAATGAACGAAAATTCAGCACAGTTCTTGAACATGTATTTGTTGATGGAATTGATAACCGTAACGAAGCTAAATGGTACTCGTTGCTCAAATGTTATGAACAGAAACGCAAAGCATGTTATTGCGAAATCTGTTGGTTTCTTGCAAAAACAACAGGATTCTATGGTATGTCGGAAACGATTTGCAAGCGTTACAGGACGAAGGGCACACCACATTATCCTTTGGAAACGATGCCTCCCGATTGTCCGCATTTCAGCATAGACAAAGAACTTGTTAGCATTGCACAACTCAACTATGGTAATGTTCAAGTGATCGAGAATTCTTTCGGCCCAAAAGTATAATACATTTAGACTAAAAATGTATTTTTAGACGAGAATGTTCGGTATTTATTTGAGTTTTATTTGTTTATAAACTTGTCTTTTTAGACGAAAACAGCAATTCGCAAAGATTTTTTTAGACGAAAAGCGTTTTTTAGACGAATATTTAGGCACCCTACCTGACGGTGGGGTGCTTTTTTGTGTCTATACCGAAAACACGCAAAACTTTCGTAGGGTTTACATAGGGCTTACGAAGCACCCCATGAAAAGGGCGTAATTTTGCACTCGAAATCAGATGACAAGTGCGTCACTGATTCGGGTGCATTTTTCATTTATGCACATACGTTCTTTGACATTTTGAACACAACAAAGATTCAAACTCAATACACATTATTAATAATATAAAGGTCGTGCTCAAGGACACGACGTAAAATAAAGAATCGCGTATGAATACACAGATTCAAGTTTTTAACCACGAGCAGTTCGGTTCTATTCAAACCATGGAAATGTCTGACGGACAAATCGGGTTCGTGGGCAAGGATGTGGCAGAGGTGCTGAATTATGCTGATCCTCAAAAAGCCATCAAAATGCACGTAGATGACGAGGATAAGCTAACCCGACAAATTGTCGTATCAGGTCAGCGACGCAATGTTTGGCTCATCAACGAGTCAGGTCTTTACTCCCTCATCCTCTCATCAAAGCTCCCTAAGGCGCGTGAGTTCAAGCATTGGGTGACTTCGGAGGTCCTTCCTCAGATTCGCAGAACGGGCGGTTACATTCCTGTGAGCCGTGAGGATGATGAGAAGACGATTCTTGCCAAGGCGATGAAGATTCTGATGAGGACGGTGGAGATGCAGAAGCTGGAGCTGGCAGAGCAGGACATGGAGATTGCACGTCTGACACCTATGGCTGAGTATGCTGAGGAGGTGCTGATGTCACCAACATGCTACACCATGACGCAAGTGGCTAAGTCGCTGTCGATGACAGTTCTGCAGTTGCAGAGTCTTCTTCACGAGATGCACATCATCTACCGTTCGCCTTCGGGATGCTGGATGCTCTATGCCGAGCACCTGAAGAAGGGGTATGAGGCGTATCGCACCATGAAGGGCGAGAACCTTTTCGGCGATGTGCTATGGACGTCCACTTACCTGGTGTGGACGGAACGAGGCAAAGAGTTCATTCACAGATTGTTTAACGAAATGGCAGCGTAAGGATTATGGCAACAGCAAAGCACAAAAAGAACTTCCCAATGTTTGAGGAGTTGGCAGCGATGATTCCTGAGGAGTGCCACAAGGACGTGAGGCAGACGATGCAGCTGCTGGAGAATGTGTGGCGCGATGACCTTTGCACGGCTACGATAATGTGGCTGAAGAAGGGTAAGAGGAAGGAGTACAAGAAGTCGAGGGTGATGCGCAAATTCTTCTCCAGAATTATAGCAATCATCGAATCGGGAGAGTCACAAATAACAGTTAAACAGTAATTCAAAATGAGCATCTATTTCAGTTTCCGCATTTGGAAGATGACATTCTCTTTCAACTGCAACCTTTCAGAAAATGATTAAGACAATGGAAAAGTCAGTACAGATCATCCAGCAAGGCACTCTGGTGGAGCGACCTTACCAGGACCGCAATGGTCAGCAGCAGGTGTTCGCATCGATGGGTTTCACCCTCACGGATGGCGTGGATACGTTCTACGCTGAGATACAAGGGGATTTGGCACGCAGCTATCGTGATGTGCATCCCTACCCATCGCTCCTCCACAGAGTGCAGACGCAGATGAACATCCGCGAGTTCAAGGACAAGGACGGCAACAGCCGATTCAGCAACGAGATTCGTATCATTAAACTTGTATAACAATATGGCAACAAGAGGTATTCGCAACAATAATCCACTGAACATTCGTCATTCAAAGGATCAGTGGCAGGGCAAGGCTCTGAAGCAGACGGATAAGGCATTTGTGCAGTTCGACTCTCGACTGATGGGCTATCGTGCAGCGTTCGTGATTTTGAGAAATTACATCCGCAAGGGAGTGAACACCATCGGCAAGATCATCGCACGATGGGCACCAAGTTCGGATGGGAATAACACTCTGGCATACATTGACTTCGTGAGCCGAACGAGCGGCATCGATGCGAGTCGCGCTCTCAAGTTCGAGGACAAGGATGACCTCGTGGAGATGGTGAGAAGCATGGCGCAGATGGAGAGCGGGATTATCGAAGACAAGGCGATTATCGAGGAGGCGTATGAGATGGCGACCCACAAACTTAAAAACTCACAAACTTAAAAACTCACAAACTTAAAAACTCACAAACTTACCCCTCCCCTGCCCTCCTGACGCATTTTTACTATAGATAAAGTATTTTTAACGCATTTATTGCGTAAAACAAAAGTAATGGATTTATGAGTTGCTATACAATTTACTATAAGGATGGCGCGAAGATGATGCGTCCTGTCACGTGTCGTGACGAATACCTGCAGTTGAGAGATTCTGAGAAACAGAAGGCGATTGTGGCTTCTATCAGAAATGGAAATGACAAGTTGAAACACCGTCTGTTGCAGATGAACTATTCGTGCATTCCTTGCGAGGACATGAAGTTGAAGGGATGCACTACTCCATCGAACACCGTGGGCATGGATGTTGACCACATCGACAAGGAGCAGATGCAGGAGGTGAAGGAGCGCATCCTCGCCAAGAAGGAAGAACTCGGATTGCTGATGCTGGAGCTGTCGGCTCGTGGTGAGGGTTATCACCTTGTGTTCAGGCGCAAGGCAGAGCTGTCGCAGGAGGATAATCTGCGATGGGCAAGCGACCTGCTGGGCGTGAAGTATGATGAGGGGGCGAAGGACATCACGAGGGTGTTCTTCACAACGACAGGAAGCGAGGAGGATTTGCTGTATCTGGATGATGAGCTGTACAGACCAACCTCAAGACCCACCTCAAGACCCACCCCCCTTGCCCCCTCCCGTAAAGAGGGAGGGGGAGTAGTTACTCCTGTCGCTGAAATGTGTGTCAGCAATAGCAATCCAAGTATGCATGATAGCAAAAGTAATCCAACTAAGCATGACAGCAAAAGTAACCAAACACCCTCTCCCTCAATAACGGGAGAGGGGGAACAAAGCGGGGGAGAGGGTCTTCGAGAGGGTCTTGGTCTTTACGATGGCATTCCATACTCCTCCATCATCGAGGCACTCGAAAATCTGCTTGGGGGTGTGCCTGCTCACGGCTCACGCAATCAGTTCATCTTCTCCATGGCATGCCACTTGCGCTACATCTGCAATGATGATCCTGAGTGGATTGCGAAGGTGCTGCCCAACTATGGTGAGGCTCACGACAAGTGGATGAACACCATCAAGAGCGCATGCAACAGAAGTCAGAACAAGACGATTCCGAAGGTGCTGATGACGGCTATTGAGATAGCACGAAGCACCCTCCAACTCCCACAAGGGGGAGAGTCGTACTGTTGCGGCATGCCCGGCACAGTAATGGTGAATGCTGATAGTGACTCATACGGCTCCTCCCCTCGAGGAGGTTGGGAGGGAGGTCCTCCAATGCCTTCGAAGTTGCCGCCTCTGATTAAGCTCTTGATAAGCAAGACACCTAAGATCTACCAGCCAGCTGTGGCGCATGCTGTGTTCCCTGCATTGGCTACACACCTGTGGAAGACACGCTTCAAGTACATCGACAATGTAGAACATGAAGCCACGCTGATGAATGTGCTGATGGCAGGCACAGGTGCTGGCAAGAACTGCATAGCAGAGCCTATACGCCACATCATGAAGGACATCGTGGAGCATGACCAGATAAACCGTGAGAAGGAGCGCCAATGGAAGGAGGAGATGCAGACGAAGGGGTCGAACAAGGACAAGAAGAAACGTCCCGAAGGTCTTATCATACAGAATGTTAAACCCGACATGACGAACGCTGCATTCGTGCAGAGAATGAAGGAGGCAGAGGAGCATTTCCTCTATACGCAGATGAACGAGATTGACCAGTTTGATGCTCTGAAGACGAGTTCAAGAAGCAAGTCGCAGTTTCAGATTATGTGTCTCGCTTTTGACCCTCAGAACTCCTACGGCACGGAGCGTGTGGGCACGGCATCGGTAAGCGAAACCGTCTGCGTGCGCTTCAACTGGAATGCCTCAACGACCATTCAGAAGGGCAAGGCATACTTCTCAAAGGTGCTGACCGATGGTCCTATCTCGCGCATCAACTTCTGTACAATACCGGAGCGTCCGATAGGAAGCGAAATGCCCGTTTATGGCACTTACGATGAGCATTTTCAAGCAGAGCTGAAACCATACATCGACCGCCTCAATGCTGCCCGTGGATTGATAGAATGCCCGAAGGCAACGGCACTTGCCAAGAAGCTGATGGAGGAGAATGCCGACTTCGCCCGATTGTCGCAATCGCGTGTGTATGAGAATCTTTCGTTCCGTGGCAACGTCATCGCCTTCCTCAAAGCCATGGTGCTATATGTGGCGCAAGGCGAGAAGTGGGACAAGACCATCGAAGACTTCACACGCTGGTCGGAACAATACGACCTATGGTGCAAGATGATGTTCTTTGGCGAAGCGATAGAGGACGCAGAAACTGCCTCATCAACCCAACGCCGTCCTGGTCCTCAGAACCTGCTTGTATTTCTGCCCAATGAGTTCACAGCCGACGAACTCCAGCATGTACGCAGACGGCAGGGAGTGGATAAGACGCCTCTCTCACACCTGCTTAATGTGTGGAAGAATCGTGGCTACGTTGAACAAGTCGAGGGGAAAGAAAATGTGTGGCGAAAGACCCTCTCCCCTGCCCTCTCACGTTAAAGGGCGAAGGAGCAGATGCCAATGGCTGATCAGGTTTCGCACTTGGTCAGCCATTTTTCATAATCCATTAGTCACAGTAATCACAAATAACAGATAAACAGTTATTGAAAATGGCAATAGAAATCAAGAAAGCATAATAATACTTAAAAGGTTCGGTACAATAATAATTATTACAAATTTATTCGTAACTTTGCAAATGTTGTTTTCAACAACACTCAGAGGTTGACA
Organism: Prevotella sp.; assembly: GCA_045643065.1. GTDB lineage: Bacteria > Bacteroidota > Bacteroidia > Bacteroidales > Bacteroidaceae > Prevotella. Next base: position 263 of record JAZUKC010000164.1, on the reverse strand, counting down.
ACGACCAGAAGGGCATCTTGTTCATAGCCCAATGGCATTGCCTTGGGTAGTGAACAAACATTTTTAATCGCAAATGGGCAACTGCTGAGTAAATGATTCAACTTTCACAAGTTTGCAACTTGCTCGTTTTTAGGAGTTAAAGTGGAGTTAAAGAGGAGTTATCGCTTCGCTCGGAGTTAAAGAGACGTTTGCCATGTCAGACATTTGTCACTTTAACTACCCTTTAACTTCTCTTTAACTACCCTTTAACTACACAACAAGTG
>JAZUKC010000163.1:0-16643 GCA_045643065.1 Prevotella sp. | reverse complement strand
CCTCGCTACAAGGCATCTACGCAAAATTGCATCGCAATTAAAGAACCGCCGTATGCCGAACGGCACGTACGGTGGTGTGAGAGGTCGGAAAATAACAGTAGGAGGAAAACAACCTACGTTATTTTCCTCCTACTCGATTGTTTTTGGTCAGCGAATTACGCGGATTACACGGAACCATGCGGTCATATAAAAAATTCGTGGCTTTCGTGTAATTCGTTGATATATTAAGTGAATTTGGCGTTTTGTATTGATTCGCCTTGTTGTTCAATGCCTTTTGATCGCTCATTCAATAGCTCTTGGTGGATAAGAGGTTATCTCTTACCCTCCAAGAGTCTTGCTGTGATATAGTATATGATATCTTAACCTACACAATTGCCCGACTTTATACCGACAGTTACTAAATTCTATTAAGCACATTTATTACTCCTGCAGACTGGGGCGTCTTTAGAATCTCAGCCTTCAGGAATTTGGCAATATCAAATTCCAGATCGAACATATAACCTTGGCATGCACCTCCGTTAATATCAAAAGAAGAATAACTGTTTGCTTTGTGGTTGGCGATATAATCTCTGTAATGTTCAAGAGGGATACGTTTGGCCAGTAATTGATATCGTACGTTTACTCGATAGCCCACATTTCCCCAACCGTTGCCGAAGAGCGCATAGGGTTGCGGATAGTTCATACAGTCACTAACGGCTTCGCTAATGGCAATCAAGGCGCCCTCTGCATAGTGGAATATAATGTCGCCGGTGTGTATTTCGGTCATCTTTTCGTGATGGTAATAGCCACTCGTTGGAGCCCAAACATATTCCCCTTGATATTCTGCCTCAAACGTTTTGCCTTGGTGAACTTTGAATATGCGAAAATTCTTACGAGTGAAGACTGTATTCCAGTTGATATTCTTCATTTTTTCTTCAGCATCCCTCACGGCCTTTCTACTTTTTTCTATTAATTCTTTTTCTTCTGAAGCTATCCTTTCTTCCTCAATCTTTTTCAGTGCCTCCTCCTTAGCCTTTGCAATATCGTCGGCAATAGCTTGCAGTTCGTCGTCTGCTGCAATGGCTTTGCCAAGAGCAATAGGAAATCCGAAACGCTTTGTTTCGTTTGAGTTAGTAAACTCAACGGTAATAGCTATTCCTATATTTGATTCTTCGGCTTTAATAATTATGCCTTCGCCGAGATCTCTATGGTTAACAGTTTTATTGATTAATCTGTTCATGATGGATTATGGTTAAAGGGGTTAAAGTATTCCAAGTCCTAAGGATTTGAGGTAGTTGTATGTTGAGTCGTAAACTTCTTTTGTGCGTGATTTGTCTTTTGAGTCACCTTCGGGAACAAAGATTATCATTCCCTTACGTGCACGAGTTAGGAGAACGCGGTAGGCATTCTTCATGTAGAATTGTTGAAGTTCGTAGTTTGACTTTGTCTTGTCAACCTGACTCCATACTTTACCATTAAACTTGAAATAATCCCAGTTGTTTGTCTCTGGATTGTAGCGAAAGTCACCATCCCACATCACTACGTCAAGATCAAGTTCAAGTCCTTGTACACAAAACTCGTCAAGGGCAATCTCAAGGAAGTTCGATGAGGAGACGTATTCGTCAGTATCAAGGAACCAACTTGCAACTTTGCTACTACTTTTGCTTGCTCCACTTGAGGCATACCCATAAGGGCGTAAGCGTTCGGCGTTTGAGGACATAAGCATTCCCATTCGTGTTTCATTATCATCCTCATTCATTGGTGCTAAATCTCTGTGGCGCTCACGTAGCTTTGCCTTGGCAGCATCAATGTTACGGGTAAGAAAAATTGGAAAGTTACTGTGAATGTTTGAATATATTTTTTTTGCTTTCTCACCATTGCAATCAATCAATTCATTAACAAAATCAGAGACGAGCTCACTTCGTGGAGTTCGTTTGGATGCTTTAAGATGAAGATCATTGTTGATGGTTATTCTATTTGATAAACTAAAGTGTTCTTGATAATCTTCTATTGATAATCCATCCTCATCTTTACGGTTGTACTCAGGTCTTTTCAGTTCATCGGCCATATATATATACCATCCTTTCAGTTCGCCGGTATTCTTCAATGCACGCAACCATTCGTTAATACCAGCCTCACCGTCATGAATCTCCTGACCGCCACCTACAAGACATACGAATACACCCCAGTCACGCAGGTTCATATCCCAAAGCAAAATGCCTGGCTCAGAGAATGGAAACTGCTCTTCTTGCCAATATTTCTTGCCTGCCTGTCCTGGTTTGATCATCTTGCGTTGTGTCCAAGCACGCTGAGCTTCATCGAATATAATGACATGCTGACTACCCTTATCAGCATTTTCCTTAAGTTTTACAGAACCTTCGCCGACATTGTATTCAAGGCGTTTCTCAAAAATCTCTTTCTTGTATCCGTAGGCATCGCGTATTATTGCATCTACAGATACCACATCTTTCAATGTCGCCTTTTCACGCTTGTACTTCTGATAGTCTCGCTTAAGTGCTGTTGACATTACGGCAACAAGAGGTCCATTACCTGAAAGCATACTTGCGCCATGTTCTTGAAGGGCAACTGACAGGTTGAGTCCGACCAAAGTCTTGCCTGCGCCGGGCACACCCGTTACAAAACAGATAGAATGGCGCTGACCTTCGGGACGGGATTTGGTTTCTTCAATAACATTTTTGATGAAGTCCTCAGCAGAAAGACGTGTTGACTCGTCTGATTCTCCTTTCTTGAATCCTTCTACATTATTCTCTCGCCAGACATTCCTGGCTGCCTCAATTATTGTAGGGCTTGCCTTGTAAATACCATGTTCCCACGATTGCTCCCATTCATCAGAGCCATCGTATAGGAGTTCTCTGCACACATTATCTATAATTTCAGGAAGTGTCTTGGAATTCGCGGTAAGAGTGTTATACACCATATCTTCTTCAGTTCCGAAATACGTGTTTTCCTGTGCCTCTTCTCCGGTGGCTATCAAGATAGGTATGATCCAGTTGTCGTTACTCGTGCTATGGCAATACTTAAGCAAGAGAGAGTATTGCTCCACCTGACGGATAGCCGATTTCGTTTCTTTGCTATCACCTGTCTTGTATTCAAGGACAAAGATTTTGCCTTCAAGCAGTAATACGACATCGATGGTTTTCGAAAGACTTGGAATGTTGTATTCGAAGATGATCCGGCCCTTCTTGCCTTGAAGACAGCTAATCAAATCATTGTATTCCTTAATCCAAGCATTTTTCTGTGTGCCATCAAGTTGACTATGGTCATGACCAAAATACTTATTTGTTAAATCACTTAGAAACTTTTCTCTCCCTATAGACAAAAACTCATCTATTGTGTAAGAATTGTATTGTGTATCTATAGCATTGTTGTAGGTTACCATCACGCTTATTTTAAGGTTAAGCGTGGAGGCTACACATAAAACAGTTGCGCTGGTTCTGGACAAACCCTTACTCAGATTTATGCAATAGACCTCCACGCTGTGATTGTTTTTTTATTGTCACAGTGGGACGTCAATGCATCGTTCTTTGAGTAATTACTTGTGATTGTCCAGATCAGCGCAACAAAGAATGATGACTTACTATCAGTCAGTTATGTATGTCAGTTCCTGTTTTTCTCTTTTTTTATATGGATTATAGTTCTACGTTGTATTGTATTATTGGTGCCATCTCGCCTGCGTAAGGCAAGGCACGCACGGTGTTGTAATCGATGAATTCCATAGCTTCCTCTGCATCCATACCATCTGTCTGCATTAGGTGTTCCACCATCTTGTCGTAGGAATAGATCAGTCGGCCTTCTTCGGTAATACCGATGATTGCCGAGAGATAATCGGGCGATTCAAGCACAACGGTTTCTTCGTGATCGTTATCGCACAACCATTCTTTAAGACTATCAATAGTCAACGGTGGATTGTCAACACTCTCAGCTTGACGTATAAGTTCGCTAACTTCGATACCGAGATTATTAGCTATACGCTCCATGATGTCAAGTGAAAGGTTTCTTTTACCATTCTCTATGTCACTCATATAACGACGGTCGATATTTGCCTCAAGAGCTAACCGCTCCTGTGACAATCCGCGTTTCTTCCTGAGTTGTTGGATGGCTATTCCAAGATTAGTTTGTAGTGGCATGCGTTATTATATATTTTTAGGTGCAAAAATAATACTCTTTTGACTATTATACAACGGACAATAGTGCACATTGCCGCAAAAAAAATATAATTAAGTAATGAAATAAGATGATTTCCAAATAAATTTACTATTTTTGCATTGGTTTTCCTTATTTATAAATAAAGTATAAGCGAAACAAATGCAATACTAATGGAACTATTGGCAAATGTAACCAATAGAATGTAATAAAAGGATGATTATGAAACACTACAACGTGGTGGCGGCGGTGGTGATGCATGATGGCGAGGTGCTGTGCATGCAGAAAGGTCGCACGAAATATGATTACACTTCGTTCCACTGGGAGTTCCCGGGAGGAAAGATCGAGGAGGGCGAGACACCTGAGGAGGCTCTCCACCGTGAACTGCTGGAAGAAATGGAGTATGATGTCTCAGTAGGTAGGCACATCGTCACCGTGGAACATAACTACCCTGACTTCTCTATAACCATGGCGGCGTACCTTTGTACGGCTGCATCACGCGATTTCGTGATGCGCGAACACTCTGCCTCGCTGTGGATAAAACCGTCGGAACTCATACAACTGCCGTGGTGTGAGGCGGACATACCGATAGCAGAGGCAGTTACTTTACTATGATAGGGGTCGGTTTTTATTAAAAATAATGTTTTTTCTTTGTTGAAAATACAATAAATCATAATGTATTCCGTTTTTAAAACGTGCTAAGATGTCTGAAAATAATGACACTGATGTTGGCATTGGGCTTCGCAATGGAGATCAATGCCCAATATGATGTGCATTTTAGTCATTACTATGACATGGAGACAAGCTTCAATCCTGGTGCTGCCGGAAAGCAGCCAAAGATGAATATCACAGCTGCTTATGCTATGGATCTTGCCGGGTTTGAGCATAATCCGCAGACTGCATACGTGTCGGCAGACATGCCTTTCGTGTTCTTGGGAGGTACGCATGGTGTTGGCGTTCAGTTCATGAATGACAAACTCGGTCTGTTCAACCACATGAGAATCTCTGCGCAATATGCTAAAAAGCAGAAACTCTTTGGCGGCGAGATGAGCATTGGCTTACAGGCAGGACTGCTTACGGAGAAGTTTGACGGTTCGGAACTTGACATAGAAGACAGCGGCGATCCTGCTTTCTCAACCTCGGAAGTTAACGGTAACGCCCTTGATTTGAGTGCTGGTATCTACTATAAGCGCAAAAGTTTCTTCTTAGGACTGTCTGCTCAGCATCTTACGGCTCCAAAAGTTGAACTCGGAGAGACAAACGAACTCCAGATAGAACGTTCATACTACGCAACAATGGGCTATGCCTTCAAGCTTAGGAGTCCGTTTCTTCAGGTTCAGACCTCTGCCCTCGGATATACAGACATGAAGACCTGGCGTGCCGATGTGACTGCCCGTCTGGTATATACCAATGACACCAAGCACTTCTATGGCGGCCTGTCGTACAGCCCGATGAATTCAGTAACCGTGTTATTCGGCATGTCGTTCAACGGAATAAACCTTGGGTATGGCTACGAATGCTATACATCTGGCCTGAATCCTTGGAATGGTTCGCATGAATTGTGTATAGGTTACGAGATGGACATCAATCTTGCAAAGAAAGGAAAGAACCTTCATAAGTCGGTGCGACATCTGTAAAGCCCCCTCCCAACCTCCCCGAGGGGAAGAGAACAATGCAAGTTGTTAGCTATAAGTTATAAGTTACAACTGACAGCTAACAGCGGTGTTCAAATAGCATTTGTTATATAAAAGAATAGTAAGAAACATAGTGATAATAAAAAATAACTCGTAATAATAAAACATTATGAAGAATATATATATAGTAATATGTCTTGCAGCCGCAGCCCTTTTTACTGCCTGTATGGGTAGTAAGTCTATGTCGGCTGGCGGACAAGGCGGTGAGGTCGTTGGAGTCGGAGGTGGACGCGCCTTTGCAGAGCCAACGCCATACGGTATGACACTTGTGAAACGAGGCTTTCTGAAGATGGGTATCGAAGACCAGGACTCGCTGTGGGGCGCACATACACCTGTCAGAGAGATAAGCGTTGACGGCTTCTGGATGGACGAGACAGAGGTGACGAACTCAAAGTACAAGCAGTTTGTGCAGTGGGTACGTGACTCTATCCTCCGCACCCGCTTAGCCGATCCAGCATACGGCGGTGACGAAACCTACATGATCACTGAGGATAAGCAGGGCAATCCGATTACTCCGCACCTTAACTGGAAGAAGAATCTGCCACGCAAACCTAACGAGGATGAGCAGCGTGCCATAGAGTCCCTCTATGTGACTAATCCTGTTACCGGCGAGAAGATGCTCGATGCAAGTCAGATGAACTATCGTTATGAAATCTATGACTATACAACAGCAGCCCTCCGTCGCAACCGTCTCAATCCAGAAGAGCGCGTGCTGAACACCGATATCACGGTGGATCCAGACGAGGTTGTCATGATTTCGAAGGATACAGCATACATCGACGATGAGGGTAAGATAGTACGTGAGACCATAAACCGACAGCTTACAGGTCCTTGGGACTTCCTGAACACCTACATCGTGAACATCTATCCAGACACAACATGCTGGGTAAATGACTTCAAAAATTCAGATAACGAAATCTATCTCCGTAACTATTTCACCAATCCGACATACAACGACTACCCTGTAGTAGGCGTATCGTGGGAGCAGGCAAATGCCTTCTGCGCATGGCGAACCGACTATCTGCTCAAGGGACTTGGCCCACAGGCACGCTACGTTCAGCGTTATCGCCTGCCAACTGAGGCAGAATGGGAGTATGCAGCGCGTGGAAAGGACGGCACAGAGTTCCCTTGGAACGAGATGGATACGAAGAACGAAAGCGGTTGCTTCTATGCTAACTTCAAACCGGACAGAGGCAATTACGTCATGGACGGTAACCTGATAACCAGTAGGGTAGGAAGTTATGGAGCCAATAGCAATGGATTGTTCGATATGGCAGGTAACGTTGCCGAATGGACATCAACGGTATTCACCGAAGCAGGCGTATCTGCCATGAACGACATGAACCCTCAGTTGGAGTACAAGGCAGCACTCGAAGACCCATACCGACTGAAGAAAAAGTCAGTGCGTGGCGGTTCATGGAAAGATCCAGAGTCCTTCATCCGTTCTGCATGGCGTTCGTGGGAGTATCAGAACCAGCCACGTTCGTACGTCGGATTCCGCTGTGTACGTTCATTGGCAAGCAGTTCCAACGTAAACCAGAAGCAGCAGAAGCGCAAGAAGTAATGCCATCTGGGATTTCTGTTCGCAACAGAATGCCAAACAGATACAAAGTAAACGCAAAAACGAAAATACAAAAATGTCAAAATACAGCAAATTCAATATCATCTACATCCTACAGAAGTGGATGGAGAGCGTAGCAGGACAGACCTTCATGAACTATGCCTACTCATGGGGCGCATCAGTCGTTATCCTTGGTACATTGTTCAAGTTGACCCACCTTCCGGGAGCAAACGTCATGCTGTTTATAGGTATGGGTACTGAGGTCTTCGTATTCTTTATCGCTGCATTCGACCGTCCGTTTGACAAAACCTCTGACGGTAAGGCTCTTGCTACCGACACCGAGTTGGCACAACAGTTAGGAATGGTAAGCGGAATCGATGACGATGACGTCGTGATACCTGCTGTTTCTGCCCAGCCACAGATAGTCGTTGGCGGTACTGTTGCAGGAGGTGGTGTCGAGACTGGCGTTCCTGCCGAGGGCATTTCTTCAGGCGTCGTAGTCGGTGGACCTGTTGTTGGTGGCCCAGTCGTTAGCGGTCCAGTCGTTGTCGGAGGCTCACTCCCATCGGCAGATGGCATCATCGGCGATGAGGATGCTACCGCAGAGGCATCTGCATCTGCAGGCGGCACAGTCGTAGTTGGTGGCAACGGTGGCGGATACATTGGCGCTCCAGCTCCAGCAGTAAGCCCAGAGACAGCCGAGGCAATGGAGGATGTGACGAAGACATACATCGATCGTCTCGAACAACTCAACGAAACACTCCTCAAGGTATCTGCGCTCAGCGAGAAACTCTCTATCGATTCAGAGGAGATGGAGAACCTGAACCGCACGCTGACCGGCATCGCCCGCGTTTACGAGATGCAGCTTAAGTCGGCTTCGCAGCAGATAACGACACAGGACGACATCAACGCTCAGACGAAGAAGATGGCTGAATCTATTGCCGAACTCAACTCTTGCTATGCACGAATGATTGAGGCAATGAAGGTCAACGTAGGATAATCGGACGCACAACCGATACCCTACGATGTCCAATCCCTATGCTTGCCAGGTCTCGTTACCTAAGGCAAAGCAAATAAACCGAACCCACACTAAATAAAAAATCATAGAAAGTGGCAATAAAAAAGAATTACGTCTCTCCCCGCCAGAAGATGATCAACCTCATGTACGTCGTCTTGATGGCTATGCTGGCTATGAACATCTCCAACGAGGTGCTTGATGGCTTCACCATCGTTGAGGAGAGTCTGAACCGTACCACGGCAAACTCTACGAAGCAGAACGATGCCATCTATGGCGACTTTGAGGCTCAGATGAAAGCCAATCCTCAGAAAGTGAAGGAGTGGTTTCAGAAAGCCACGGCCGTAAAGCAGATGAGCGACTCGCTCTATAACCTGGCTCAGGACCTCAAGATAGCTATCGTAAAAGAGGCAGACGGCAAGAATGGCGACCTGAACAACATTGACCGCAAGGACGACCTTGAGGCTGCCAGCCATGTGATGCTTGCTCCCGGCACTGGTCGCGGAGCCGAATTGCGCAAGGCCATTGACTCTTTCCGCACACGAATCCTTGCCCTCGTCACCGACGAGCACCAGCGAAACATCATCGATGGCAACCTGACAACGACCATAAAGGGTAAGTCCAACCCTCTGAACAAGAACTGGGAAGAGTACATGTTTGAAGGAATGCCAGTGGCAGCAGCTGTTACCATGCTCTCGAAACTGCAGAGCGACGTCCGCTATGCAGAAGGCGAAGTGCTCCATACCCTTGTCAGCAACATCGACCTTAAGGACATTCGTGTAAACAAACTCTCAGCCTTCGTCATTCCAAACGCCCAGACCGTCGTTCGCGGCGATAAGTTCTCGGCACAGATAGTCATGGCAGCCGTCGATACAACACAGCAGCCTAAGATCTACATCGGTGGCAGAGAGATGAATCTGGCGCATAATACCTACGAGATAGTAACAGGCAAAACCGGTGATTTTACCCTCTCCGGCTACATCACGATGCATAATGGCAATGGCGATGTCATACGTCGCGACTTCGAGCAGAAGTATAGCGTTGTTGATCCTTCGGCAACAGTCAGCGCCGACTTGATGAACGTTCTCTATGCCGGATACTCCAATCCTATCAGCGTTTCAGTGCCAGGCGTGCCACTCAACAAAGTTACTGCGACCATGTCTGGTGGCACTTTGCAGCCAGTCGGCCCAGGAAAGTACATCGCTCGACCATCAAGCGTAGGGCAGGACGTAACCATCACCGTCTCGTCAAACCAGACTGGCAAGGCACAACAGATGGGACAGTTCACCTTCCATGTGCGCAAACTGCCTGATCCAACTGCCTACATAGCCTTAGGAACCGACCGATTCCGTGGCGGATCGTTGGCAAAGGCATCGCTGATGGGTGCTACTGGCATCAAGGCAGCCATAGACGACGGCCTGCTCGACATAGAGTTCCGCGTCACAGGCTTTGAGGCTGTATTCTTCGACAACATGGGTAACGCTGTGCCAATGGTTAGCGAAGGTGCCTCGTTCTCAAGCAGACAGATGGATGCTTTCCGCAAACTCTCGCGCAATAAGCGTTTCTACATCTCCCGCATCAATGCTGTCGGTCCTGACGGTATAGCCCGTAAGCTGCCTGCATCGATGGAAATCATTATAAAGTAAAACAAAGAATTAAGAGTTAAGAATTAAAAGTTATGATTACTCTTGCAAACAAAAAGATAAAGATGCTGTTAGGAGTGCTGTTGCTTCAGTCCTCACTCCTCGTCTTTAATACATACGCTCAGCCTCAGGCTCGCCGTGGTCAGCAGACTCAAAGCCAGAAGTCTAATGCCAATAACATGACCACTCGTGCGCAGATTTCGTTCCCAACGTCTGCCGCAATGAACGAAGACGTGGTGTGGCGCCGTGATATTTATCGCGAGCTTGACCTCACCAAGTCTGCCAATGCAGGCCTGTACTATCCGGTAGAACCAAGCGGCGACCAGATGAACCTGTTCACATACATGTTCAAACTCATGCTTTCCGGCCGAGTTCCTGCCTACGAATACCGTCTTGACGGCAACGAGGTGTTCAACGATTCGGCACGTGTCAAGCCACTTTCCCTGCTCGACAACTACCACATCTACTACGAGCGCTCCAACGGACGCCTGCGTATCGACAACGCAGACATACCATCTCGTGAGGTGAAGTCATATTATATTAAGGAGTCAGCCTACTATGACCAGGCTACATCTACCTTCCACAAGAAGGTGATAGCACTTTGTCCTATCATGGTACGTGAGGATGACTTCGGCGATGGCTCGGCAAAGTACCCACTGTTCTGGATGAAATACGACGACCTTGCACCTTTCCTCGCAAAGCAGACCTTCATGGTCAGCGACCTGAACAATGCCGCAACGATGTCTGCCGACGACTATTTCACCCGCAACATGTATAGCGGCGACATCTACAAGACCAACAATATGCTCGGTCAGACACTGGCACAGTACTGCCAGAACGACTCGGCTCTTGCCAAGGAACAGCAGCGAATAGAGGACGAACTGAAGGCTTTCGAGAAGAATGTCTATGGCGATCAGGCAAAGAAGGACTCGCTTGACTCGATAGCAAAGGCAAAGGTTGACGTCAAGGCGACAAAGAAGAAAACCTCTACCAACAACCGTCGCAGCAAGACAACGTCGGCAACCGTCGAAAAGACAAAGAAGACAAAGGCTCCGACTACAGCCCCATCATCGTCTTCAAACGCACGTGTCTCAGTGCGCAGACAGAGACATTAATCTGCGTTTTTACGCCATTAAACCACTGATTATGTCAAAGAAGATCATCGTTTTGTGCATGCTGCTGGCAACTGTAGCATTCAGTGCCAACGCAAAGATTAAGCTTGGCTTACGTGCCGGCTCAAACATTACGGAACTGTCCTTCAACAAAGACGTGCTGAAGGCAGAGAATCGCACGGGCTTCTTCATAGGTCTCACAACGAAAATCGATCTCCCTCTTGGCTTCGATATTGACGCTTCGGCGCTCTACAACCAGATAGAGGCGAACAGTGGAATCTATGTTGCACCGGATTTGTTTTTAGACGACAAATACGTTGACACCAAACCTGCCAACATGAAGCGCAAGAGCTTTGCTGTGCCGCTGAACTTTCGCAAGGGATTTGGTTTCGGAGATAAGTTTGATGTGTTCCTCTTCGCCGGTCCGCAGTTTGATTTCAACATCGGTGGCGACAGCAAAATCGGCGACATTGATTGGCAATGGGAGTCCAGCGCACTAAGCATCAACATCGGTGCCGGCCTCATGTTGTTCAATCATGTGGAAGTAAAGGCAAACTACAACGTGCCATGTGGCAAAACCGGTGAGTTTGACAGACAGGAGATAAAGGACCACATCACAGCCAAAACCGGTGGTTGGCAAGTAGGATTCGCCTATTATTTCTAATTCGATACAATAGTAATTGTTCTATATTTACGCTTAGAAGGAGCATAGCAAGATTACCTTTTGCTATGCTCCTTCTATGTTTTTAGGGTTGCATCAAATAGAACATGTGCTGCTGTTAGTAGCGAAACACTGTAGTGTTAGTAACGAAACACAACGCTGTTAGTAGCGAAACACTGCAGTGTTAGTAGCAAAACACAACGCTGTTAAGTAGAAAACACAAGGCGATTTTGAACCCTATTCGCTACGACTTGATACTCAATGAGTTACGAACCAATAAAAATTGCCCCATTTTTTGCTTGTTTTTTGCGTTAGATACACCCCGCAACACCCTGCGTTCCTGCCTAATTCGTAGCAAGAAAAACTCACATGGCGACTATGCCGTTGTTCCATTTTGCGTGCAGAGCGAAAGGAGGAACGGGATGATTTCGTTAAAAGTTGTACCAGCTATGCGTATCCCAGATGATTGACTGAACTTCGACCACCTTGTAATAATCACCAACTGACACCTCCCTCAGCTTGTTGCTCTCCTTAGGCCAACCGTTGCTGAAGTAACTGTAGCCCTCAATCAATTCTACGGTTGACTCCTGTGCCTTAGCCTTTACCTCGTCAAGTATTGCCTGCTTGTTCTTTTGTATCTCGTCGTTGAGGTCATCCGTCATCACGCTGCCGTAGTATCCCAAACCTACTTCCAAGGCATCCTCCACCGGAATCCTTGTCGTTACATCCGACCATATAGCATAGTCGCCCTCGGTATCGGTCTCCTTGGTCTGCTTGGTGTAGCCTACATGCAGCTCCATCGTACATGGATAACCGTTGTTTTCGTCGTCCCACTTATTGTCGCCGATATTCCAAGAACGTCCGTGACAACCGAAGAGCTGTTGCAGTTCTTCGTACATTTCCAGACGAAGAGTCTCTTCGTTCTTCATCTTTAGCATCATCATCTGCTCCATACGGTTACGAGACATGAGCGTGTCCAATCCTTCGTACTTTGCGTAGAGCGTGTCATAAACCACCGTCATCATCTCCTTCGTCTTGTCGCGTATTTCTCGCCAGTTGACGATGTTATTCACAACGCCCAGTTCATTGGTGGTAAACACACACTTTATGTTCTTGGATATGTCCCAGGCACTCTCTATCATGGCCCTCAGAACATCGCTCTCCGCTTCGTTGATGCGCATGTCCGTCTCTGTCATCTCGATTGTATAACCGTTGCTTGTAGAGTCGCGCACCACGAACATGAAGTCCGTTTCCACGTCATGCTGCACTGTAGTGTCGCCTTTCTCCACCTTATACTCTATGTCGCGCGATGTATAAACCATCGTGTCGTTCTTGCAAAAGTATGCAATGATGTTGATGACCGAGTCCTCTTCTTCTGTTTCTTGTGCTTCAGTTTGTGCCGAAGCTGTCAGGCTGCAGCTCAACATCGCGAGCAGCATGCCTATAATGTACAATCTCTTGCTATTCATATCTTTACGTGTTTATTTCGTTTTAACAAAAAAAATGCAGTTAACTCTGTTATGTATTCTGAAATTCTACTATCTTATCGATTACTTCGTCAGGCGAATCCGTAATGCTCAGCATCAAGTTTTTGTACTTCCCTTCGGCCGAAAGCTGCTTAAGGAACGGATAGACAGGTATTGTGTTGTTCCAGAAATTTGTATCAAGGAATATCATCGGAGAGGCAATTCCGTAGGTGAGATAATGGTTTTGCACAGCCTCCTGAAATATCTCCTGCATGGTTCCTGCACTACCCGGCGTGAAGATGATGCCGCCGAAGGCGATGGTCAGCAGCGTATCCTCGCGCTGACTGTTGTCAAAGAACTTAGCAATGTATCGTGCGAACGGAGTCGAAGGCTCGTGTCCGTAGAGCCATGTAGGTATGGTAAGACTCTCATACTCATCAAGATGCGGGAAGCGTCGCAGCACTTCGAACGCCACCTTCATGTATCCCTTGCTCTCATAGCATGGCGCCACCGACAGCATCTGCAGCGCGACGTCCACCGCACTGTCAGGATATCCCGCAAGAAGTCCGCCGAGAGCCGTTGCCTCCATTGCTCCCGAACCGCCACCACTAACCATGAGGTTGCCCTGTTCGGTAAGCGCTTTGCTCGTGATTACTATTTTCCGGTAAGCCTCGTCAGTACGTTTCATGGCGTTGCCACCCATCACCGCAATCACCTTTTTCTTGTCATAGCACGCCAACAGATTGTTCAGCGCAGCCATGATGCCAAAGTCATGCAGGTTGCGGCATAGCATTTCCAGTTTGTGGTCAGTGCGCTTGCCTGTCTCCACGTAGTAGTTGTACACCCTCTGGTCGTAGCATTCGGCAAACGTTTCAGGGTTGTTCATGTCGTATCCCTTATAGAGCGTCTCTGCGCTGTACAGCGATTCGACGGTAGTGTTGTACGGTACCAGGTCCATGTAGTTACCCAGTCGATTTGGTTCAAAGTTAAGTCTTGTAATCATAGTTTAGCTTTAATTTTCAGCAAAGTTATTGTTTTTTTCTGAATAAAAAGCATAAACTCTCTATATTTTTTCATTATTTCAGAAAAACTTAGTATCTTTGCAGTAGATATTGCTTAAAAAATAGATAATGAGAAAAAAACTAACTATTAGAATACTGTTATTTTTATTTTTTTGCTTCGTTACATGTATCCCTGCCGATGCCGCTGCTTTCGCTCCGGAGTCAGCAGATAGCGTGCGCATTCCTATTGATGTTTTGACAGGAAAAGTGCTCGACGAGAAGGGTGAACCTATGCTTGGCGCACGCGTTACGGTAAGAATGCGAAGCGGACTTGAGTCGCATACAGCCACCGATATGGAAGGCTCGTTCTCGTTTGCGCTAACCGGCAACGAGGAGAGACTGTACACCTCGTATGTCGGATATGAGGAAGCGCAGATGTATGTCAAGGCAGGCAAGCGCAATTATGTGTTCCGTCTTAAGCCTGATGCTGCAATGATTGACGAGGTTGTGGTAACCGGTTACAACACGATAGACAAGCGCAAGCTCACGAGTGCTATCAGTTCCATCACCGATAAAGACCTCGACCTGAAGGGAGCGCTTAGCGTCAGTCAGATGCTTGAGGGCAAAATACCTGGCCTTATGACGCTTACGACCAGCGCAACACCAGGTGCCAGCCCGTCGATGCGTCTCCGTGGCACCTCCACTTTCACCGGAAGCCGCGAGCCGTTGTGGGTTATCGATGGCATTATCTATGAAAATCCCGTTCCGCTTTCTGCCGATGACATCAACTCTTTGGATAATATCAACCTCATCGGCAATGCTATTACAGGTCTGAATCCGCAGGACATCGCCCGCATTGACGTGCTGAAAGATGCCTCTGCCACAGCCATTTACGGTACGAGAGCTGCCAACGGTGTCATCGTTGTGACAACAAAGACAGGCGAAGCCGGCAAAACTCACATCAACTATTCGTTCAATGCGCAGGGTCAACGACGCCCACACTACAGCGATTTCGAACTCATGACCTCGAAGCAGCGTATCGATGTCAGCCGCGAAATCATGGAGAAAGGACTCTATTTCCAGACTATGCCGGAGCGATATGGCTATGAAGGGGCCATGATGGACTATTGGGACAAGCGCATAAGCTTTGCGGAATTTCAGCAGCAAGTGTCTCAGATGGAGGCGAACAACACTGACTGGTTCGGCGAACTCTACCGAAACTCGTTCTCACAGACACACAACGTGAGCCTGAGTGGCGGCACAAGCAGCACAAAATACTATGCTTCCGTAGGCTATGACAATGACAACGGCTCTGAGATAAACACCAATCTGAAGCGCTTTACGGCACGAATGAACCTCACGTCGCATGTCACCAATCGCGTCAGCGTTGACCTTCGAATGAGTGGTTCGTATCAGGATGCAAAGTATAACAATCCGTCTTACTCCGTGTTCGACGAGGCTTACTACACCAACCGTATATTCCCTGCCCGCAATTCCGATGGCAGTCTGTCCTACGTTCAGAAACTTATAACCGAAGATCAGACAACACACCGCAAGGTTTACGGCAAGTATAACATCCTGAACGAGTTGGACAACAGCAGTCAGAACGTGAAGAACAAGTCAATAAACCTTACCGGCAACCTCAACTGGGACATCATGAAGGGCCTGCGTTACACCACAACGGTTGGTCTTACCACTACCAGCAACTTCACGGAAAATGCCATCGGCGAGCGCACTTTCTATTGTGCACAGCTCCGAGGCTATGACTATGGCGCCAAGCCTTCACGCAACGATGCCTACGAACAGTCGCGACTGCTTGAGGGCGGCGTATGGTCTAACAGCAACACTAACCAGCTTGCGGTGCTCTGGCGTAATCAGTTGAACTACAATTTTGATGTCAACAACCGCCATTTCTTCAACTTCGACCTCGGTCATGAGATGTCTTCCACACAGTATAGAGGACAGGCCAGCGGTCTGATTCCGGGCTATATGCCTGACCAGGGAGAGACGTTCGTCAACTATTGGGCAGGCTCTTACGAAGACGCTAAGCGCTATTACTGGTACCTTCGTCAGTGGTTCATGGGCAGCGGAGATGTCAAAGCGACGTCGTTCCCTACCATTACCGACAAGAAGAACAACACTCTCTCGTTCTATCTGACTACCACATACTCGCTGAAGAACTACTTCTCGCTCAATTTCAACATCCGAAACGACGGCTCAAACCAGTTCGGACAGTACGAGAATGCTAAGTTCAACCCTGTCTGGTCGGTGTCTGGACGTACCAATTTGCAGGAATACGGATTCCTTAGCAATGCAGAATGGATTGACATGCTTGCCATCAGAGCTT
>JAZUKC010000162.1:0-61438 GCA_045643065.1 Prevotella sp. | reverse complement strand
GCAATTAAACGCCGCATCGCGGCACAACAGCAGACGCAACCAGTATTGTTATGCTGCGTTGCAGCGTAGATAGAAGGTATGTCACTGGTACCTAGGGCGTTGCCCTAGGCTACATGTGTTATCGCCCTTCAGGCGAACGGGGCTCGCTTTTTGTTTCAATTTTGAACACCCTACCTTTCAGGGCGTTAGTTTCTGCCGTGCAGTTTGTGCTTTCATGAATTAAAAACTATATAGGATAAAACAATTACCTTATGAAAAAGAAACCTAACATGAGTTTCTGGGGACTCTTTAACCTCAGCTTTGGATTTTTCGGAGTGCAGATTGCCTACGCCTTACAGTCGGCTAACATCTCCCGAATCTTTGCTACTCTTGGTGCCGATCCGCACCAACTGTCGTTCTTCTGGATACTGCCTCCGCTGATGGGAATGATTGTTCAGCCTATCATCGGAATGTTTTCTGACAAGACATGGTGCCGATTCGGCCGCCGAATACCTTATTTATTTATAGGCGCTGTCATTGCTGTGGCAGTCATGGCGCTGCTGCCTAACGCCGGTTCGCTGGGACTTACCACTCAGCTTGTGATGTGGGGACTGAGCGGAACAATGCTGTTCGGCCTGTTCTCGCTGATGTTCCTCGACACCAGCATCAACATTGCGATGCAGCCTTTCAAGATGTTGGTGGGCGATATGGTCAACGAAGAGCAGAAGGGTTTGGGCTATTCCATACAGTCGTTCCTATGCAACGCAGGCTCGTTGGTGGGCTATCTGTTCCCATATATCTTCACGGCGATAGGTGTTCAGAATATCGCTCCAGAGGGCGTTGTGCCTGATTCGGTGATCTATTCGTTCTACATCGGTGCCGCAATCCTTATCCTTTGCGTTATCTATACCACTTGTGTGGTAAAGGAATGGGATCCAAAGACTTATGCGGAATATAACAGTAGCCCTGCCCCTGCTGCTCCGGGGGAGAGTGAAGACGTTGCTTCTGCACCTCGTGGAGGCAGTGTGGGACGTACGTTCCTTTCTATCGGACTGGTTCAGTTCTTCTGCTGGGCAGCGTTCATGTATATGTGGACCTACACGAATGGTGCCATTGCCGACAACTGTTGGGGCACAACGGATGTTAAGTCTGAAGGATATCAGGAGGCCGGAAACTGGGTTGGCGTTGTCTTTGCTGTGCAGGCAGTGGGCAGTGTGCTATGGGCCATGGTCATCCCTCGCTTCAAAACGAACTATCGTCTGGCATACATCGTGAGCCTCGTGATAGGTGGCATTGGTTTCGCTAGCGTAAATTATGTCCACGATCAGTACCTTCTCTTCGTGTCGTTCCTGCTCATCGGCTGCGCATGGGCTGCCATGTTGGCTCTGCCTTTCACGCTTTTCACCAATGCCATTCAGGGTACTCCGAAGATGGGAACCTACCTCGGATTGTTTAATTGCACCATCTGTCTGCCACAAATCGTAGCTGCCGTCTGTGGTGGTACTATCCTTTCGGTAGTAGGAACGCAGTCGATGATGTTCGTAGTAGCAGGCATCTTCCTCCTATTAGGCGCCGTTTCGGTGTTGACAATCAAGGAGAATAAGTAGCGATTAATATTTTTCGTTAAATTCGCTGAAATTCGTTGATAACCCCCAAAGCACCGCATGGAACTTTAAAAACTCTGTGCCCTCTGTGTCCTCAGTATCTCTGTGTTAAAATGATGGTGGGTAGATACTGCACTTAACTTGCTTTGTTGAAATAAGAAAAAGCGCTGAACCATGCAGGCTCAGCGCTTTTTCAATTATAAATTGCGTTGTTCTCCTCCCCTCGGGGAGGGTGGGAGAGGGCTTTGATTACATCAATCCTAACCAGCGAAGCACATCGTTCAGGTTGGCTACTATCATGAGTAGCAGCAAGATTACCATGCCCACGTACTGCGCTCCAAGTATAAACTTGTCGCTTGGCTTACGTCTTGTGATTATCTCATATAGCAAGAACAGCACGTGACCGCCGTCGAGCGCAGGGATAGGAAGTATGTTCATGAATGCAAGGATGATGCTAAGGAAGGCTGTCATCTTCCAGAACAGCATCCAGTCCCATACAGATGGGAAGAGCGAACCGATAGTTCCGAAGCCGCCAAGCGACTTAGCACCGTCGCTTGTGAATACATATTTCAGGTCGCCGACATATCCTTTCAGCACGTTGAGGCCGTAATTTATGCCTGCAGGGATGCTCTCCAGGAGTCCGTACTCTAAGTGAGTGGTCTTGTAATAGTCGCTTGGCGCTGACTGCAGAACTAACATTGTCAGCTCTGGTGTGAGCGTCATGCGGAGCGTATCGGCAGCATCGCTACCCTGATGCTTAACGACCATAGACACGTTGCGTATTGCAAGGCTGTCCTTTTCTGTCTTTGCGGCAGTCATACGATCTTCAAGTATGCCCCTCTGATAGTTCAGTTCGTTCCACGAATCAATAGGTTTTCCATTGAAAGCGATAATCCTGTCGCCCTTCTTCATGCCTGCTTTGGCAGCAGGAGAGTCAGGCATTATGCTGTCAATATCGCATGGAAGCAGTGGGCGGGCAAAGAGTGGATCGGACTTAATCATGTTCAGGAGGTTGAGATCTCCTGGCAGATTCAGCGACATCTGCTTGCCGTCGCGGATGATATCAGCACGATGGGCAGTGGAAAGGTCGCGGAATACGTCTGGAGAAAACTCACGGAACTCGCCCTTCTCAGTGCCTATCAGCACGTCGCCGTCCTTGAATCCTAACGCTTTAGCCTCCGTGTTGTACTTCATACCCATGTTCATGTCCTTCAACGCGATATAGTCTTCGCCCCAGGTGAAGAGGATTGCGCTGTAGATAATGAGTGCAAGGACAAAGTTGACGAGTACGCCGCCAATCATGATCAGCAGTCGCTGCCATGCTGGTTTGCCACGGAACTCCCATGGTTTTGCAGGAGCTTTCAGCTTCTCCACGTCATGTTGTGTCTCGTCTATCATGCCTTCAATCTGGCAATAGCCGCCCAACGGAATCCAACCGATGCCGTATTCCGTTCCTTCATACTCATATTCACCGTCCTCATTCTTCTTTGCCGGTGCCTTTCCACGCAGCTTTCGCCACCAGTTTGAATAGGTGGAGAACAGGCGGAACTTATAGTCGAAGAAGACATAGAACTTGTTCACGCGGACGCCAAATAACTTTGAGAACACGAAGTGTCCGCCCTCATGGAGGAAAACAAGTATTGTTATTGCAAGAATAAACTGCAATGCGCGTATCAGAAAAATTTCCATTTACCTTATTATTATATTATTATTTGGGGTGCAAAGGTAACAAAATTAATTAACATATAAGGCATTCCCCCTCGTTTTTTCGTATTTTTTATAAGTTTTCTTGCTTCTCATAATCAAAAAACTCTGTGAACTCCGTGCCCTCCCTGCATCTGTGTTATATAAGAAGGCTGCATAACAAAATGCGACAGCACTGCGTCAGCTTTGCGTCAGACCCAGCACGCCACCGTTTTTGTAACATCTTAATTATCAATATTATTCCCCTCTCGTGCGTCAGTGTGTCAGACTTTTGCCTCAAAAATCATTTTTTGAATCGTTGTTCTGATAAGTTAGTATTGTGATATCCAAACCTTATCAACAGGTCTGGTTTCGAAGTACTTGCGAATAGTATCAACTACCTGATTGTTCATAATGCTATGTCTTAATGTTCGGGGGCAAAGTTACAAAAAATACTTGAAACTCCCAAATGTTTCCTCTATTTTTTGTGTGGATAAAATTCCGCAGACATCAAGCGACGATGATTCTTCGTTTGGTGTCTGCGGCATTATTGTTCCTTTCTTTGTTTTAGGGGTTAAATTTGATATTGATAGTTAATTAAAAATCAGAATACGAGGCATTTGGTAGTATTACAGGAATTGTTATATCATCATTCTTGCTACACGCCTTGCCTCAGAATCAGTATTGAGTAGATCTTCAAGCGTTGGACTCTTGATGAACGAAACCTTCTGCATCGTTTCGGCGATGATGTCACCCATTTGCAGGAAACCACACTGATCCTTGCGGAACGCTTCATTGACAACCTCGTTGGCGGCATTCACTATGCATGGCATGTTGCCACCTATGCGGAGCGATTCGTAGGCCATGGCGAGGCAACGGAACTTCTTAAGGTCCGGCTCGAAGAACTCAAGGGGCTGCTTGAAGAGGTCGAGACGCTCACCAGAGAGATGCAGTCGCTGTGGGAAAGAGAATGCATACTGGATAGGAAGACGCATGTCTGGTACGCCAAGCTGTGCCTTTACGGCACCGTCAACGTATTGAACGGCAGAGTGAACGATGCTTTGTGGATGCACCAATACCTGTATCTTTTCGGCAGGAACGCCAAAAAGCCAGCGTGCTTCGATAACCTCAAAGCCCTTGTTCATCATTGAAGCCGAGTCTATTGTTATCTTAGCACCCATGTCCCAGGTAGGATGACGGAGGGCATCAGCTGCCGTAACGGTTTGCATCTGGTCAAGAGTGTAGTTGCGGAACGGGCCGCCTGAGGCAGTCAGTAGTATCTTTTCTATCTCCGTATCAGCATCACCCACCAGACTCTGGAATATGGCCGAGTGCTCAGAATCAACCGGTAGGATAGGACAGTGGTTCTCTTCCGCCAGCTTCATGATAAGCTCTCCTGCTACGACAAGCGTCTCCTTGTTGGCAAGAGCAATCTTCTTATGCGCCTTGATGGCACGGATAGTAGGTTTCAAACCTGCAAAACCGACCATCGCAGTAAGCACGATGTCGATAGGTCCTGCCTCTACTATCTCTTCCAAAGCGGCAGCACCGGCATACACCTTTATATCAGGACAATCCTCAAGCAGCGAACAAAGCTGGTCGTACTTCTGCTCATTGGCAATGACGACAGCAGCCGGCTGGAACTTCCGAGCCTGCTCTGCCAACAGCTCTACCTGATTGTTTGCAGTGAGACAATATACCTCATAAAGGTCTCTATGTTCTTCTATTACCTCCAAAGCCTGTGTGCCAATGGAGCCAGTTGATCCTAATATGCAAATTCTAATTAAATCTTTCATAAGTCTAAAATTCCTTCCGGAAGTTGCATCGTTATCTTATGGTTCTCGCTATCAACATCAATAATCAATTCTTCGGGTGCAGGAATCAGCATGTCATTGTCCAGTTCGAAGAGAATATTCTCAGTAGAATCATCCACAAAGGCTATCTTTCCTATTACCTTATTATATATATTATCGACAACCTCATATCCGATGAGCTCTGCATACGTCAGATCATGCTCATCCTCTTCTGCCAGATTGCGAGGGAAATAGACATCACATCCGGTCAGTTCACGTGCTTTCTCCTGCGTATCTATGTCCTCAAACTTCATGAGACAAATCTCATCGCTCTTGAAACGGTATTCCTCCATGAAGAAAGGAACCATGATTCCGTCCACCTGTAGGAACACAAACTCCGAGTCAACGCGGTCGAACACGTCATCATCCACCTGCATCTGCACCTCGCCCTTTATGCCATGGGCTTTGCCGATGCGACCAATGCGGTATAAAGACCCACCCCCCTGGCCCCCTCCCGTTAGGAGGGAGGGGGAGTTGATGTGATTTGTTTCGTTATTATGGATATCTTTCATTTGTTATGTCCTTATGTTAACAGTGTGCAAGCTATATGAAACTTATGTGGTACAGGTCAATTCATCTCCCCCTCCCTCCTAATGGGAGGGGGGTAGGGGGTGGATCTTTTACTGTCTTCTGATATTTGCGCCCAATGCGTTCAGGCGTTCTTCGATGTCCTGATAGCCACGGTCAATCTGGGCGATGTTGTCTATTCTCGACGTGCCGTCTGCCGACAGGGCAGCAATAAGCAAGGCGATACCGGCGCGGATATCAGGACTTGTCATGCGACCAGCACGCAGTTTCTTCTGATGATTAAGTCCAACGACCACGGCACGGTGTGGATCACAGAGGATGATGTTTGCTCCCATGTCGATGAGTTTGTCCACAAAGAACAAGCGCGACTCAAACATCTTCTGATGGAAGAGCACCGAACCTTGAGCCTGAGTGGCAACAACGAGAAGCACACTCAGCAAGTCTGGCGTCAGTCCTGGCCACGGAGCATCGCTCAAAGTCATGATAGTTCCGTCCATGAACGAATCGACAGCGAACGTGTCATGATGCGGAATGAACAAGTCATCGCCAATTTCCATCACCTCAATGCCTAATCGGCGGAACGCGTCAGGTATGATTCCGAGATTCTCTATGCTCACATCCTTAATCTGAACGCCATTGCCCACCATGGCAGCCATGCCGATGAACGAACCCACCTCAATCATATCAGGCAGCACACGATGCTCACAACCATGCAGTTCCTTAACACCCGTGATGTGGAGAAGGTTGCTACCGATGCCCGTAATCTTAGCACCCATGTTGTTGAGCATACGGCAAAGCTGCTGCAAGTATGGCTCACAGGCAGCGTTGTAGATAGTAGTCTCACCCTCAGCCATTACTGCCGCCATGATAATGTTTGCCGTACCAGTCACCGAAGCCTCGTCAAGCAGCATGTAACAACCCTTGAGACGGTCTCCTCGCAGCTCATAGACGTTGCGTCCTTCGACATGAATGAACTCAGCACCCAGCTTGTTAAAGCCGAGGAAGTGAGTGTCCAGACGACGGCGTCCTATCTTGTCGCCACCAGGTTGAGCAACGGTTGCCTTGCCACAACGTCCCAACAGCGGACCGATCATGAGCACCGAGCCACGCAGCGAAGAACATTTCTTTACGAATTCGTCGCTCTCCAGATAGTCAAGATTGAGCTCATCTGCCTGGAAAGTATAGTCATTGCGTGAGTGTTTCGTTACCCTTACGCCAATGTCCGTGAGCAACATGATGAGGTTATTGACATCAAGGATGTCCGGAATGTTGCTTATTCTGACAGGCTCTGATGTCAGCAACGATGCACAAACCACCTGCAACGTCTCGTTCTTAGCACCCTGTGGTGTGATGGTTCCGCTAAGCGGGTGTCCGCCTTCTATGATGAATGTATCCATTTTCTTTAGGTTGGAGGTTAGAGGTTAGGGGTTAGAGGTTAGGGTAATGTTTAACGTTTAATGTTTAACGCTTAACGGGGGCTATTTCCTTTTCTTGTTCTTAGATTTCTCGCGGCGTTTGCTATCTACAACGATGAAGTCGAACTTGAATTTATCCGGGTCAATTTGTATTTCTCCGTCAGTATATTGAGCAATATCCGAGATGACACGATCATTATCAGGAGCCGCATTGCCGTAAGTCATGAGGTCACGCTTCATGTGATTGGCCACGAGACGCAGCAGTTCGTCGCGCTCTGGGCCCTGTTCCATCTTTCTAACGTGGTCAAGACTCTTGAAGACAAGGTTTCCATAGTGTCGCACAGGGATATGACGCTTAGGCACCGCCATAGGTGCAGGGCGTTCAGTTGCCTTCAGAGCATTGCTCACATCGCAGGGATAGTCGATGTCAAGCTCAAAGTTTGACATGATAGCCAGATGATCCCATAGTCGCTGACGGTAGTCCGTCTGCAGGCGTATGTCCGGATGTAGCATCTTCATTGTCTCCACAATAGACTCCGCACAGCGCTGACGCTCAGCCCTGTTCCCTATTGTCTTGCAGTGTTCCACCATCTGATGGATGCTTCTTCCGTATTCCGGCATTCGCATTTTAGAGCGATGCGTGTTGTAGTCCATTCCTTTTATTTCCATATTTATGAGTTGTTGATGGGCTATAGGGGTGTGAAAAATAAATAAAAATAAATCGCAAACAAATATGACAAAATACCACACGTGGTGACGTTTACAGCAGTTTCTTTGGCTTTAGAGCAACAAAGTCCTTCAGATAGAACGGAGTAAAGTAAGCCACATCCTCCGTTTCGCCACGCAACATCTTACGTTCAGCCAGCGGGAACATGTTCTTTGCCAGTGGTTCTATGCCATCAATGTAGTGCGCATTAGGATGATTTATCGTCTCCATGCACTTCTTTGCGCCATTGCCGAAGAAGTAAACCGGATGCTTGTCAAGCCATTCGCGATAGGTATCAGCATCGACTACGTCCGCCTTCACCTCACGAACAGGCTTCAATGCACGGGTATAAAGCCCGGCATACACCTCCATTCGGCGTGCGTCGAGCATAGGACAGAGCAGTGCATCCTCAGGAAGGTCGTCATGTTTCAGCAAGACCGGCACGCACATCACCTCAAGAGTAGGGACGGCAATGAGCGGAATGCCGAATCCATAGCATACACCCTTCGCCATCGATACACCAATACGCAATCCGGTATAAGAGCCCGGGCCCATCGATACGGCTACTCCGTCCACCGGAATGGCATGACTATCGGCAAAGCTCAAGGCTTCATCGACAAAGCGTCCGAGGCGTTCGTTGTGGTTAGGACCAGTACTATCTTCGTCATGATAAATACATTGTCCATCCTCGCTTATTGCTACCGAACAAACGTTCGTACTTGTTTCAATATTCAGTAAACAGGACATATTTTTTGTTAAAAACTTAATTTATCTGCAAATTTAATACTTTTTTCTGAAAAAAATTGTACTTTTGCATATATTTTAACGTACAATAAAGAAAATGATACAATCAATGACCGGTTTCGGCAAGTCTGCCGTGTCCTTTAACAACAAAAAAATCAATGTCGAAGTCAAGTCGCTTAACTCCAAAGCCCTTGACCTTTCTACTCGCATTGCGCCTATTTACAGAGAGAAAGAAATGGAAATCCGTCAGATGATTTCCCAGTCGCTCATACGCGGAAAGGTAGAGTTCTCGATATGGGTGGATAAGGACGAAGCAAGCACAGCAACTCCTATCAACCCACAGATGGTGCGATTCTACTACGACCAGATAAACGAAATAGCCTACACCCAGGACATTTCGCTCCCGATGGATTGGTCAACGCTGCTGCGTTTGCCAGACGTTATCAGTCACACTGAGATTGAAGAGCTGACCGACGAGGAGTGGGTGGCAGCGCGCGAGGCTATCCAGCAGGCCATCGATCAGCTTGTTGACTTCCGTCGTCAGGAAGGAGCAGCATTGCAAAACAAGTTTACTCAGAACCTCGACAATATCGCTCAGCTTCAGCGTGAGCTTGAACCGTACGAGCAGTCGCGTGTGGAGAAGATACGTCAGCGCATCATCGACCAGCTCGAAAAGATTCCTGAGGCAGAGTACGACCATAATCGTCTGGAGCAGGAACTCATCTATTACATTGAGAAACTGGACATCAACGAGGAGAAACAGCGCCTGACGAACCACGTACAGTACTTCCGTGACACGATGCTTCTCGACGAACCTGTTGGCAAGAAGTTAGGATTCATTGCGCAGGAGATGGGCCGCGAGATAAACACTACTGGCTCTAAGTCGAACCATGCAGAGATGCAGAACATCGTGGTCAAGATGAAAGACGAGCTGGAACAGATTAAAGAGCAGGTGCTTAATGCACTGTAAACGCCCCCTTCTGGCCTCCCCGATGGGATGAAATAATAGCAATCATAGTCCGTTTCCTATCGTTTCATGATGTGAATCGTAGCGGTTTATGGTGTAATTACTGAGTAATCACAATGTAAAGACTCAGTAATTACAGTGTAAAGACTGAGTAATTACAATGTAAAGACTGAGTAATTACAACATGAATCAATACGATTGACACGATGAAATGCTACGAATGACATCATAAATAACATTGATTCATAAAACCATTATCAAATGAAAGGCAAACTCTTAATATTCTCTGCCCCTTCAGGCAGTGGCAAATCGACCATCGTTCAGTGGCTGATGAAGGAGCATCCAGAACTTAACATGCACTTCTCTATCAGCTGTACCACCCGCACTCCGCGAGGAACCGAGCAGCATGGTGTGGAGTATTTCTTCCTGACTCCGGAGGAATTCCGCCAGAAGATAGCAGAAGACGCCTTCGTGGAATATGAGGAAGTCTATACCGATAAGTTCTACGGCACCCTTCGTTCGCAGGTTGACGAACTGACAGAACAAGGCAAACAGGTCGTGTTCGACATCGACGTGAAGGGCGGATGCAACATAAAGCAGCAGTATGGCAATAAGGCTCTGAGCATATTCATACAGCCACCGTCTATCGAAGAGCTGCGCCGCCGCCTCGTGGGACGTGCTACCGACGCTGCGGATGTCATTGAGCAGCGCCTCGCAAAGGCAGAGTTCGAGATGACATTCGCATCGAAGTTCGACCACATTGTTGTCAACGACGACCTGGAAAAGGCAGAGGCAGAGACGCTGAGCATAATAGAGGCATTCCTGAAGACCACTCCTTAAATCCCTGATATGTCCAAACGGAATTCATCAATAGCCACCAGCGAGGTGGGCATGTCTTGTCCTTCCGTTAGCGAGTCTTGCCCTTCCGTTCATGAATATTGCCCTTCCGTTAACGGAAGGGTGAAGAAAAACGGCGGGACGGTGCTGCTCTTTGGAGGGACGTTCGACCCCATCCACCGCGCTCATGTTGCCTTAGCCGAAGCAGCAAAGCGGCAGTTGGGGGCAGACGAAGTGTGGTTTCTCGTCTCGCCATTGAACCCCTGGAAGGCCGATAACCACCTGTCCCCAGACCAAGACAGACTCGCCATGGTGCGCCTTGCTACCGAAGGCCACGACGGATTGATAGCCAGCGACTATGAGTTCCATCTCGACAAGCCTTCCTATACCTACCAGACGCTGCGCCATCTGCGCCAGGACTACCCCGAAAAGGAATTCATCCTGCTCGTCGGTGGGGACAACTGGGAGAAGTTTGACCATTGGGCAGAGTACCGCGAGATACTGCTTCACCATCGCATTGCCGTCTATCCACGCCCCGGATGCGACATCTCCACACCGCCAACCATAGCCGAATGCGGCTGCCAACTTAGCATTATCGACGCCCCGCAGATGCAAGTCAGCAGCACGGAGATACGCCGTCGCGTGGCAGAAGGCATCGACGCTGCTGACCTTACGGCAGAAAGCGTCATAGAATATATTAAGGAACACAACCTGTATGACAAATAATCAAGCTGTCAACAGCTCATCATCGCAGGGCGAAAACATCGGAAACGCTAAGGAATCGTGGGCAGAACGTCTGCTCGCCCTTATCGCTGCGCCCGTCATAAAGAACTCATCGTTCTTCTTTTTCATGTACGTGCTAAGCCTCGTTGCTGCCGCATGTACCGTCGTTGTGTCGGCAAAGGCGAAGCTTTACGACAAGGCATGGGCGGAGATTCTCTTCGTCCTCTACGGCGTTTGCGTAGTGTTGGCCCTGCTGCCAAAGGTTGTTCGCCGCGTCGTTCGTGCCATAATCTACGTCATAGCGTATGCAGTCAGCATCGTCGATGTAGCATGTTACGTCAGGTTTGACTCCCCTCTCACACCTTCAATGCTGATGCTGGCAGGCGAAACCGATAGCCGCGAGGCAGGCGAATTCTTCGCAACGTATCTCTCTCCAGACATAATCCTGACGAATGTCGGCTTCGTTCTGCTCGTCATGGCTATTCATATTGCCTGGACTTTGCACCGATGGCTGCGCCGTCCTGTTGCCCTCTGCGAATGGGAAAGCCGCTTCCGGCACAGCTGGAGCACTGCAAAGCCGGCTCTCGGAGTCATAACGGCAGTCGCTGTTACAGCATGTGGCGTAGCGAGTTGGCAGAATGTGAGCGGCTTTTGCGACCTGATGCAGATACAAAACATAGGCGACGTGGAGCACCGTCTTACCGAAAAGGACAGCCCAAAGCAGTTCCTGCCGCTGCAAAGACTGGCGTTCAGCATCCGTGCCAACCAGCTTACGGCGAAGCAAATACAGGTACTCCATCGGGTGGCAGATACGGTTCGCGTCGATAGTTGTTCATACACATCGCCTAATATCGTGCTTATCATCGGCGAAGCGTATAACAGACGCCACTCAGAACTCTACGGATACGACCGTCCGACAACACCGCGCCAGCTCGAAATGCAGAAGAAAGGCGACCTCGTTGCCTATCAAGACGTGGTCTCACCATGGAATCTTACGAGCTATGTCTTTAAGCATTTCATGTCAACATACGTCGTCGGCGACCGCGGAGAGTGGTGCGATTACCCGTTGTTCGGTGAGATTTTCCGCAAGGCAGGCTACCATGTGACGTTCCTTACAAACGAATTCCTGACGCAACCCAAGCAGGCTGTCTATGACTTCAGTGGCGGTTTCTTCATCAATGACCCGCTTCTTTCGAAGGCACAGTTTGACGTTCGCAACACGAAGCTGCACGTTTTCGACGAAGGATTGCTGCATGACTATATGGGCATTCGTAAGGAAAGAGAACTCAATGGAGATACGTTGCAGAAGGGAAACCTTACCATTTTCCACCTCATCGGCCAGCATCAGAACTACAGAATACGCTGTCCGAAGTCGAAAATGCACTTCACTCTCGACGACTATGCCGACCGAACGGACCTCAAAAAGGAGATATGGAAGAAGAATCTCTGCTGGTATGACAACGCGACTCTCTACAATGACTCCATCGTAAGCGAGATAGTAGGACTGTTCAAGGATAAGGACGCCATCGTGATCTATATGCCTGACCACGGCGAAGAGGTGCATTCGCGCGAGCTTCCACACTTCTCCGGCCGCATGCATTCCACCGAAATCGTCCCTCGTCTGGCACGAGAAGAGTTCGATATACCATTCTGGCTCTGCGCCACTCCTACCTATCAGCAGCGCCATCCGCAGCTGTGGGCAGAGATAAAGGCAGCCGCCAATCGTCCGTACATGACCGATGCACTGCCGCATCTGCTCATGTACCTTGCCGGAATACATTGTCAATACTATCGCGAAGAGTTTAACATACTCTCCCCTCAGTATAATGCTAAACGCCCACGAATACTAAAACACCAAGCCGACTATGACAAAATCGTTAACAAATAGCATGCGTGGCATTGCCATTATGGCTATCGTGCTGCATAATTTCGTCCATTGGCTGGGGCCGATGGTAAAGGAAAACGAATACACCTTTAACCGTCATAACACCCAACGGCTGCTGATAGAGATGATGAATCCATCGGTTGACCTGCCGGCTCACTTGTTTTCGTTCTTCGGACACTATGGAGTACCGGTGTTCTTGTTTCTCAGTGCCTACGGATTAGTTAAGAAATACGAGTGCCGACCAGAGGGAATCGGCTCGGGATGGAAGAAGGGTTGGTCGTTCCTTTGGAAGCATTACAAGAAACTGTTCTGCATGATGGTGTTCGGATATGCTGCTTTCGTCATGGTCGATTATATGACTCCTGGTCCCCGCCACTATACGTTCTGGAACGTAGTCGGTCAGTTGGGCATGTTCTCTAACCTCTATTCTGACCCCGATCATGCCATCTGGCCCGGACCATACTGGTACTTCGGCCTAACGATGCAGCTCTACATTATTTATTATTTGATAGTAGGACGCACCAAGACCTGGGTGACTGTCGTGCTGACTATTGCATGTCTTGCTGTGCAAATGGTGCTTGGCGTTGACCCAATGGGTGCTTCGCTCAACTGGTTCCGTTACAATATCTTCGGTGCAATGCTGCCAATGGCGTTCGGAATCATAGTGGCTCGCAACGAAGATAAGATGCCTAAGCTGTCCCGATGGCAGTATCTGCTCGTCGTGTTGCTATGCATCGCGATAGTCATTGCCGGCAGTTTCGATTACTCCTCATGGACACTCGTCGTGCCACTTGCTGTCTGCGTCGGCACGATGGCTATCATCTATGCATTGCCACAGTGCCTGCTCAGCCCGCTGGAATGGCTCGGAACCATCTCGTCTATGATGTTTGTGTGCCACCCGATAACACGAAAGGTGCTGATACCGATAGCCCGCCGCGGCGACGTTTATTCTGCTTTGCTCCTTTACATTGTAGCAACAATCATCCTGGCGTTGGTGTTCAAGGCAGTAATTGAGTTGACCCCACTTGCCCGACCAGCAAAGAAAAAATGAGAATCCTATGAAAATCAAGGACATCGAACTATTCAATATCAGTAAGTTTCGTGCCGAACACATGGGCGCGGCAATGCTGATGATTATCCTTTTCCATGTTTCTCTGCCTCGCACCGATGACTTTTACGGCTTGCGACGCATGGGAAACCTCGGTGTTGACATATTCCTTTTCCTCAGCGGCATTGGCCTTTGGTTCTCTTGGGCAAAGGCTTCGCATGCCGGAACCATGCTCCGCGACTGGTGCAGTTTCTACGGACGCCGCCTGCAACGCATCTATCCGGCATGGCTCTTCATAGCATGTCTCTTCTATATTCCACGTTTCAACGGCACGGATTGGATTGATCTTGCGGGCGATATACTCATAAACTGGGACTTCTGGCTACACGACGAACTGACGTTCTGGTACGTTCCAGCCACGATGATGCTCTATATCTTCGCGCCACCGTATATGGAACTCATTCGCCGTCACCCTATTTACCAGTGGCTGGTGGTGGTGATGGTGATGTGGTGCGTGCTGGTTCAGTACATCACGCCTATCCATGAGGCCGTTGGTCATATCGAAATATTCTGGAGTCGTGTGCCTATCTTCTTCCTTGGCATAAATATGGGCGAGGCCGTTCGTAGGAAAGAGTCGCTCGATGGACAGTCAATCTGGATGATATGGATAATGTTCATCATGACGTTAGGCTCAGGAATATGGCTCGAACAGGAGTTGCACGGACGCTTCCCGTTATTCCTTGAGCGTATGCTCTACATTCCTCTGACCGTGACAACGGTGCTTTTGCTCAACCGAATCTTTAGGCGTACGCCGGCGTGGTTTAACCGTTCGGTGGCATGGATAGGCGGAATCTCGCTCGAAGCATATCTCATTCACATCGAGTTTGTGCTTAAACCGCTGGAGCAATACCACCTGGGCTATTGGCCAACGTTCCTCCTTACCGTTGTTATTACGCTTCCTTTGGCATGGATTCTGCATAAGGTCTTCGACCGTCTGATGGCTATTGGCAAGGTGAAAACAGCCCGATAGCATAGCCCAGGATTCTTTAACACAGAGACACTGAGAGCACAGAGGACACTGAGTTCTTTTGAGGTCCATCCGGATAAAGAACGTTCTGCATAGCACTCCAATAACTCTGTGCTCTCTGTGCCCTCCGTGTCTCTGTGTTGAAAAAAGCGGGTAACTGCTTATTTGTTAAATATTAATAACATTGGTTGCTCTTATATATAATAATGAATATAATTATGTAATTTTGCATAAGAATCAAATCGTAATATAAGTACATTAAAAATGAAGAAAATATTCACTCTCATCTGCCTGGCTTTTGCACTCAATGCCAGCGCACAACATGGTCTCTACGTGGGTGGAGACATCTCAATGCTGCCTGAATATGAGGCAAAAAGTTCGGGATATCTGGACGGTAACGGCAACAAAATACCAGACCTCCTGACGTGGTTCGTTAACGATTGCGGATGGAATACATTCCGTGTGCGACTCTTTGTGAACCCAACCGACCCTAATCATGAAGGCGTTGTGCAGGACCTTGACTACGTTAAGGCACTCGGAAAGCGCATAAAGGATGCCGGAGCAAAGTTCTGTCTCGACTTCCAATACAGCGATACGTGGGCCGATCCAGCAAAGCAGTATCTGCCTTCGGCATGGAGCGACTGCACGACTGTTGACCAAAAGGCCAGTCGCCTGTACCAATATACGAAGGAAACCCTTACGGCGCTGAAGGCTGCTGGTGCCGAACCAGACCTCGTACAGGTAGGCAACGAAATCACTTCTGGCATCATCGGCGTGTGGCGTAAGGACAATGCGACAGGCTTTAAGACCATTGCCGAGAAGGGATGCGATGCTGTTCGCGAGGCTTGTCCTAATGCAAAGATTATCATTCACATAGAACGCCCGCAGAATACGAATAACGTCGTGGCGTTCTATAGTGCTCTCGACCAGTCGAAATATGATGTAATCGGTCTCTCGTATTACCCAATCTGGCATGGCAATCTTAGCGATCTCTCTGCCACATTGAAGCGTCTCAAGACGTCGTTCGCATCGAAGAAGGTGCAGATTGTTGAGACTGCATACAACTTCCAGTATTGGCCTACGGCGGGAGTTACATACGATACCCGCTCGACTTGGGATTGTTCGGCAAACGGACAGTATAAGTTCGTGAAGGATCTCATTGCCGAACTCGCTAACCATGATAATGTTGACGGACTCTATTACTGGTTCCCTGAGGAGGCAGGAAGTGGAGACTATGCCAATTGGAATACAATGGATGGCGTCGTTCTTGGCGCATGGGTCAACAGAGGCCTATGGTGGGTGACCACAACCACTACTGGTCACTGGCCTGTTAAGGCTGATGAAGGCATGGTTGCCTATCTGATGAAGAGCTTCCTCGACCCTGACGCCACTGGCATCAGTATGCTTCGTGCCGACCGTCCAAAACCATCTGAAGGCATGTTCAGCATCAGCGGTCAGCGCATTTCTGCTCCTGCAAAGCACGGAATTTACATAAATAATGGTAAAAAAGTAATCAGTAACAACTGATTTCTTGCTTATTAGAAAATAATGTGTTAACTTTGCAGAAAATAAAGGGTTAGCATTCGCACCCCGAAACGTAACGATTCCCAAAATCGAACGGCAGTTCCGAATAAGAAAAAAACTAAATAACATACAGAAATGATTTATTTCTTTCAGACACCATCAAACAACATCATCGCCACACAGGCTGACCATCAGCTTGCTGCTGACGAGGTAAAGGAACTTGCATGGCTTTATGGCAATGCCACCATGCTTGAGAAACAGGAGTTGGAAGGCTGGTTCGTTGGACCACGACGTGAGATGATCACTCCTTGGAGTACTAACGCTGTGGAGATAACACAGAACATGGGCCTCTGCGGAGTGCAGCGTATTGAGGAGTATTTCCCTGTTGCCAATGCCGACGTTGAGCACGACACAATGCTCCAGCGTATGTATAACGGCCTGAATCAGGATATCTTCACAGTCAACATTCAGCCTGAACCTATCAAGCATGTGGACAATCTTGAGGAGTATAACGAGACAGAAGGCCTCGCGCTCTCTAAGGAAGAGATTGAGTATCTGCATAAGGTCGAGACAGAATTGGGACGTCCTCTCACCGACTCTGAGATATTCGGATTTGCTCAAATCAATTCAGAGCACTGCCGTCACAAGATCTTTGGCGGTACGTTTATCATCGACGGAGAGGAGAAAGAGTCATCTCTCTTCCAGATGATAAAGAAGACAACGAACGAGAATCCTAACAAGATACTGTCTGCTTACAAGGATAACGTGGCCTTTTCACAGGGTCCTATCATCGAGCAGTTCTCTCCTTCGGACCACTCACAGCCAGATCTCTATAAGATAAAGGAAGTAGAATCGGTTATCTCTCTTAAGGCAGAGACTCACAACTTCCCAACAACCGTAGAACCATTCAATGGTGCTGCAACTGGTACTGGTGGCGAAATACGTGACCGTATGGGTGGTGGCGTTGGCTCATGGCCTATCGCTGGTACTGCCGTTTACATGACTTCGTACCCACGAAAGGATGAGGCTCAGGCTGCAGAAAGCGGCAGTTTGCACTGGAGTAAGGAGACAGACATGCAGCCATGGGAGCAGATTCTCCCTGTCCGCAAGTGGCTTTACCAGACTCCTGAGCAGATTCTCATTAAGGCATCGAATGGTGCCAGCGACTTCGGTAATAAGTTCGGACAGCCTCTCATCTGTGGTTCTGTCCTCACATTCGAGCATAATGAGCATGAAGAAAAGTACGCTTACGACAAGGTTATCATGCTTGCCGGTGGCGTAGGCTATGGCATCAAGCGCGATTGTCTTAAGGGTGAACCTCAGCCAGGCAACAAAGTCGTTGTCATGGGTGGTGATAATTACCGCATCGGTCTTGGCGGTGGATCTGTTTCTTCAGTAGAAACCGGACGCTATTCGTCAGGTATTGAGCTCAACGCCGTGCAGCGTGCTAACCCTGAAATGCAGAAGCGTGCATACAATGTAGTACGTGCTTTGGGCGAGGAAGATAGCAATCCTATCGTCTCTATCCATGATCACGGCTCGGCAGGACATGTCAACTGTCTCTCAGAACTTGTCGAAGAGTGTGGTGGTCTTATCCACATGGACAAGCTTCCTATTGGCGATCAGACCTTGTCTTCTAAGGAAATCATTGCCAACGAGTCACAGGAGCGTATGGGATTGCTTATCGATGAGGCTGCGATTGAGCACGTTCAGAAGATTGCTGACCGTGAACGTGCACCGATGTACACAGTAGGTGAGACTACTGGTGACCATCGTTTCGCCTTCGAACAGGCAGACGGCATCCGCCCATTCGACCTCTCTGTTGACCAGATGTTTGGCTCTTCGCCTAAGACAATCATGGTTGACAAGACCGTAGAGCGTAAGTATGACGTAGTAACTTATGACCTTTCTGGTCTTTCGGGACAGCAAACTCTCAACGATGAGCTTAACGATTACGTCAAGAACGTATTGAAGTTGGAGGCTGTTGCATGTAAGGACTGGTTGACAAACAAGGTCGATCGCTCGGTGACTGGCCGTGTTGCACGTCAGCAGTGCCAGGGAGAACTGCAGTTACCTCTGTCTGATTGCGGCGTCGTTGCACTCGATTATACTGGTACAAAGGGTATTGCGACATCGCTCGGACATGCTCCTCAGGCAGCGTTGGCTAACCCAGAGGCAGGCTCAGTGCTCTCAGTGGCAGAGTCGTTGACCAACCTTGTCTGGGCGCCTATGGCTGATGGCATGGACAGCATCTCGCTTTCTGCCAACTGGATGTGGCCTTGCCGTGCACAGGAAGGTGAGGATGCTCGCCTCTATAAGGCAGTAAAGGCACTGTCAGACTTCTGCTGTGAGCTCCAGATCAATGTTCCTACGGGCAAGGATTCGCTCTCAATGACACAGAAATACCCTGACGGAACAAAGACAATCGCTCCTGGTACAGTCATCGTTAGTGCTGGTGGTGAGGTCAATGACGTAAAGAAGGTTGTCTCACCTGTTATCAAGGACGTTGCAAAGTCACGCCTTTACCATATCGACTTCTCGTTCGACGAGCTCCAACTTGGTGGTTCTGCCTTCGCGCAGAGTCAGGGAAAGGTGGGCAGCGACGTGCCAACGGTGAAGAATGCAGAATACTTCCGCGATGCGTTTATGGCTGTTCAGCAGTGTGTAAACGAAGGACTCATCCTCGCAGGCCATGACATTTCTGCCGGTGGTCTTATCACCTGTCTGCTCGAAATGTGCTTCGCTAACACCAAGGGCGGTCTCAATCTCGACCTCGATAAGATAAACGGAGACGACATAGTAAAGGTTCTCTTCGCCGAAAACCCTGGTATTGTCGTTCAGGTTGCTGACGCCAACGCTCCTCGTTTGAAGAAAATCCTTGAGGATGCAGGTGTAGGTTACGCTAAGATTGGTACTCCTTCGGACGATAGAACAATCATAATCAAGCGCCATCAGAGCAACGCTCAGGTGCCAAACAGCCAGCTTGCAAACCGCGAACTCGTGCTTGAGTTTGACATTGATGCACTCCGTGACACTTGGTATGAGACTTCATTCCTCCTCGATCGCCGTCAGTCGTTCAACGGAAAGGCAGCAGAACGCTATGCCAACTATGCTAAGAACCCTGTTGAATGGAAGTTTGGTGCAACAGAGGCAAAGGCTAACGAACCTCTCCGCCGTAACTCTTCAGAGTCGTCAACAAACTCATCTAAGCCAGTAGCAGCTATCATTCGTGAGAAGGGAACTAACTCTGAGCGCGAGATGGCATGGTCATTCTACATGGCAGGCTTTGACGTTAAGGACGTGACCATGACCGACTTGATCAGCGGACGAGAGACATTGGAGGAAGTAAACGTAATAGCATTCTGCGGTGGATTCTCTAATTCAGACGTCCTCGGCTCAGCAAAGGGATGGGCAGGCGCATTCCTCTTCAATCCAAAGGCTAAGGAAGCACTCGACAAGTTCTATTCACGCAAGGACACACTCTCACTCGGTGTCTGCAACGGTTGCCAGCTTATGGTCGAGCTTGGCTTGCTGAACAATGACAACGCAGTAACCGACGCTCGTGACTACGCACAGATGTTGCACAACGATTCGCACAAGTTCGAATCGACATTCGTAACACTTGCCATCCCACAGAACGACTCTGTCATGTTCGGTTCGCTGTCAGGACAGAAGATAGGCTGCTGGGTTGCACATGGCGAAGGTAAGTTCCGCCTGCCTCAGGACGAGCAGAACTACAACATCGTAGCTAAGTACAACCACTCAGAATACCCTGCAAACCCTAACGGTTCTGACTATGACGTAGCAGCGATAGCAAGTGTTGACGGTCGTCATCTTGCCATAATGCCACACCCAGAGCGTACACAGTTCCCATGGCAGTGTGGCTATTATCCAGAGGATCGCCGCCTTTCAGACGAGGTAACACCATGGCACGAGGCATTTGTCAATGCTCGTAAGTGGGTCGAGGCACAGAAAGGATAATACATAACAATACATAATAACAGCCATCAGCATAAGGAAGAGAACAACCTATGCTGGTGGCTGTTTTTCCATCATTTACTAATAGCAATCCCATTTGCTACCAATAAAATTTTCATTTGCTATTATCAAAATTTTCATTTGCTACCAATAGCATTCCCATTTGCTATTATCCAAATTTTCATTTGCTACTGATAACACTCTCATTTACTACCGACAACTATTCTATCAACTAACAACTACTACCCAATGAGACATCTCTCACTACTCATTCTCTTACTCTCGGTCTGCACAACCATGCTGGGACAGAACCAGCAAAACAGCAAAAAGACCTTGAGAGAAACCAATCCTGAGTTCTTCAAGACTGCTGAAGCACGTCGCATTGGCGACCAAGTGCTGCTCTGGCAGCGCACAACTGGCGGATGGCCAAAGAACATTGACATGGTGACTCCTATGACCGAGGAGCAATGTCAGCAAGTTTTGGCAGACAAAACACGTCAGGACGACTCGACGATTGATAACAATGCGACCACCACACAGATGGCATTCCTCGCCCGACTCTATAGCGGAACAGGCGACGTTAAGTACCGCGACGCATTCCGAAAGGCAGTGGAATACCTGCTAAGCGGACAATATAAGAACGGTGGATGGCCTCAGTTCTGGCCTGTTCAGCGTGGTTATCAGATACACATCACGTACAACGACGACGCGATGATTAACACTATGGAACTGATTCGGGCACTCTACGAAGGACAGGAACCATACACTGGCGACCTCTGCGACCCAAAGTTGAAGGCCCGTTTGAAGAAATCCTTCGACAAAGGCGTAGAATGTATCCTCGCCACTCAGATCAGAACACCCGAACTGGCAATATGGTGTCAGCAGCATGATCGTGAGACTCTCCTCCCTGCTTCTGCCCGAGCATACGAACTTCCGTCATATAGTCCGCAGGAAAGTGCTCGCATTCTCAACCTGCTGATGAGCCTTCCTAACCCTGACAAGCGCGTAAAGGCAGCCGTACATGCAGGCATGGCGTGGCTAGATAAGTACAAGTTGACCGGTCTGAAGATAGTACGCACAAAGGCAGACACACCGAAAGGCTTTGACACAAAGCTTGTTGCTGACCCTAATGCAGAGCCAATCTGGGCACGATACTATGACCTTGAGACCGTAACCCCATACGTCTGCGACCGCGACGGAGTGCCACGCCGCCACTTGGAGGATATCGGTCCTGAGCGCAGAAACGGCTACGGATGGTACGGACAGCACCCATTGACGCTGTATCCAAAGTACGAAGAGTGGGCAAACAAGTACGATCCTAAGCACAAGGTGAGCATCAGTCTCACTACGAAAGGTGCCAACGAGAACGGCACAATAACGCTTTTCGCCCAGCCAAAGAAAGACGAAAGCAAGTTTGATGCTATCGTTCAGCGTGGCGGAAGCATACAAGACGCCATAGAAAAAGCACCAAAATCGTCCGACGTTCCTTATACTATATATATTAAAAAAGGTGTATATAACGAGAAAGTCATAATCGATCGCCCTAACATCGTGCTTGTTGGCGAGAACCGAGACAGCTGTATCATCGTCGGAGCAGAGGCCGAAGGGCTGACGATGAAGAGCGTTCACAATGGTGAAAAGGTGCATGACGGCATCCTTGTCCTTACCTCTAAGGCCAACGATTGCGTCATAAGTGGACTCACGGTGATAAACAACTACGGCACAACCGTTAATCCTACCACCACGCATCAGTTCTCTATCTACGGCAAAGCGACACGCACCATCGTCATAAACAGCAACATCTACTCTGACGGTAACGACGCATTGTCGCTCTGGGGAAGCGGAGACGATGGCAAAGGTGGCATGTATTACCATGCTGACCTCTACATCCGCTGTCCAGGAGTTGACTTCATCTGCCCACGAGGCTCTTGCTATGCCACCCGTTGTAAGTTCTTTGGCAACACCCGAGCAATACTATGGCACGACGGAAGCGCAAGCAAAGACAACAAGTTTGTTGTAACAAACTCAGAGTTTGACGCAGTAAAGCCGACGCCACTCGGTCGCTATCACCACGACTCTCAGTTCTTTATAATGAACTGCCGAATGTCAAAGAACATCATAGATGCTGACATCGCCCATGCTTACAAGGCACAACCAGAGTTGGCGAAGGGCAAGAAGATAGACCCATGTCCATGGGGACACCGTGTGTATTACTACGGATGCACCCGCGAAGGAGGCCATAGCGGATGGTTGAACGACAACACCGACACCCTGCCTGATAAGCCTTCGTACTACACAACGACAGCAAGCTGGACCTTTGATGGTAAATGGGACCCAGAGAAACGCATTCGCGACCTGTGGGATGTGCTGGCATATTAAGCATAAACATATTATAACAAAATACACAAAGACCGCAGAACCCATGTCAGTTCTGCGGTCTTTGTGTGTTTATATGTTACTTTTCGGTCTGTACGATTGATGCTTTCGCCCTGAAAGGGCAGTCGCTTTGCGTTCATAGCCCAGGGCAACGCCCTGGGTATTAGGAGTATAGAGTAATAGCGCCCTGTAAGGGCAACAGTATAGTTTGCCTCTATGTGAATTGTAAACCACTACTTTTGCCCCTTCAGGGCGCAGCAACTGTGACGTTTGTTCCCAGGGCGTTGCCCTGGGCTATGTACTTATTGCCCCTTCAGGGCATGCCTATTCAATCGTGCACATCGTTATTTTCGGTCTCCTTCTCGTTCTTCTTCTTATCCTTCTTTCCGATCAACCATCCGAATAGGAAATAGAGAAGGAACTGACCTATCTTACGTTCGAAACCAGCCTGCGTAGTCGGAATGCCCGTCTCTCTTGTGAAACGACGCTTCAAGGCAGTGATGCCGAGGATTCGTTTCCATGAGAACGAGCGAGTCGTTGAGCGGCGACGTGTGGTCTTTTTCCTCTTAGTCGTAGCCATAGAGAGTGCGGATTAAGCCAGCAACTTCTTTACAATCTGCGAGATTTTGCCACCATCGGCCTTGCCCGCCATCTGCTTTGACGCAACGCCCATTACCTTTCCCATCTCCTTCATGCTGGTAGCGCCCACCTCAGCGATAATGGCAGCCACCTGCGCCTCTATCTCCTCGTCAGAGAGAGGCTTAGGGAGATAACCGTCGATAACGGCAACCTGTGCGAGTTCTGCATCAGCAAGGTCCTGACGATTCTGCTGAACGAAGATGGCAGCCGATTCCTTTCCCTGCTTCGAAAGCTTCTGAAGAATCTTCATTGCAGCATCGTCGGTCAGTGTGTCGTTAGCACCTGGCGCTGTCTTTGCCTCAAGAAACACTTTCTTTATGTTGCGGAGAGTCTCCAGACGCACCTTGTCGCGCGCCTTCATTGCCTCCTTTATGTCTGTTGAAATCTGGTCGAAAAGCATGTTATTAGTTATGAGTTATTAGTTATGAGTTATTGGTTGACTTCTTAGAATGTCATGATACATCCTACGGCGAAGTGTACATTGTCAAATTTCTTAACAAGCTTGTACTTAGCTTCAGCTACCAGCGAGAAGTCGTCTGTTAGGTCATACTGGAGTCCAGCGCCAAGATTGCAACCCAAACGGAAGAAAGAATCGGTCTCAAATTCCTTCTTACTGCCCTCTGCAAGCTTCTCAACCTCCTTGCCGAAGATAGATGTCACGCCGAAGATAGGGTAGAAGTGGAGCTTGTCGTCAGACATGTTGAAGAGATAATGGAGATTAAGACTGAGGTCCTTCTCGCGGAAATCGTCAGTGTCGAAGTAGTACATGAAGCTTGGTTCGATGCGCAAATTGTCTGAAAGCATATAGTTATAGCGTATGCCAAGACCAAGGTTGTTCATGTCATGCGAACCAACTCCGTAACCGAATGTTACACCGATGCCGTGTGTTCCCTCGTCAGCGCTTGCGGTATTGATACCAGCAACGAGTGCGAGAGCTAATGCTAATGTTTTGAAAATCTTCATAATCGTTCTTTATTTTAATAATGTATAATGTCTTTTGCTAATGCAACGGCAAAATTACAAAAAATCTGTTAAACTGCAAAAAATATTGAATGTTTTTCCTTATAACTGCTATTAATTACGAAAACTTTTACTACTTTTGCATGTAGAACTAACGTTTCAAACCTTATAAAAACAAGAAAAACTATGAAGAATTATTTTGATCTTACTGGCCGAGTTGCTCTTGTCACTGGTTGTTCGACAGGTCTTGGCGTACAAATGGCTCGCGCTCTGGCAAGCCAAGGTTGCACTATCGTGCCTATAGCACGCCGATTGGAGAAGCTGCAGGAGGTTGCAGAGATGCTGAAAAGCGAGTTTGGCGTTGACGCACACCCTATTCGTTGCGACATTACATCAACAGAGAACGTGGAAGCAATGGTGAAAGAAATCATGGACACCTACGGACGCATCGATGTTTTGATAAACAACGCAGGCACAGGTGCAGTCGCTCCAGCCGAAGATATCACCGACGAGCAGTTCGAGAACGAGATGAACATCGACCTGTTTGGTTCGTTCAAGGTGGCACGTGCTGTTGCAAAGCAGGCAATGATACCACAGAAGTACGGCCGAATCATTAACATTGCTTCGATGTATGGCCTTGTCGGCAACAAGATAGCGCCAGCATCTCCATACCATGCTGCTAAGGGTGGCGTGGTCAATCTTACTCGTGCGCTGGCAGCAGAGTGGGGAAAGTATGGCATTACGGTAAACACTATCTGTCCAGGATACTTCGTAACTCCACTCACAAAGGAGACACTCGACAGCGAATGGTTTACGGAGTATGCCAAGGGTGCTATTCCTCAGGAGCGCTATGGCAACGAAGGCGAGCTCGACACAGCAGCTCTCTTCCTTTCAAGTCCTGCTTCGAGCTACGTCAACGGCATAGCAGTGCCGGTAGATGGCGGATATACTTGCATGTAGTTTTCTTACATATCATCAGCAATGGGAGTCTCTTTCGGGGCTCCCTTTTTTAGTAAGTAAGATAGGGAAGATAAGATGGTCCGGAGGTGAATAATAGATAACGAATGGTGAATAATGCTTAGTGAGTAGATAAAAAAAACAGTATTCAGTATATGTTATGAGCCGAACTGAGTGTTGCAAGGTCGGTTCTGGCTGTAGGCCAGTACTTTGAGTAACCGGGCACAAAGTGTCCGGACAATAGACAAAGGCAATGTTCTGCCTGGAAGGCAGTACCTTGATACGTTAAAAGGTAGTGCAAACAGCTGAGCGTATCATAGTAGTGGCATCCAGCCGCATATTACTTATTTGCTTAAGTCCGCAGGCTTTGCCCACGGTTACTCATAGTACTGCCTTACAGGCAGGACGAATTTGCGCCGCTTTTACCAAAGTATTATTCCCTATTCGTTATTCGTTTTCCACTTAATCCTCACTATATCTTTGCGTGTTTCCCTACTAAACAAAACATGAATCGTATTGATTCATGATGCGAATCGTAGGCTTTTATGTTGTAATTACTCAGTCTTTACGTTGTAATTACTCAGTCTTTACACTGTAATTACTGAGTCTTTACATTGTAATTACTGAGTCTTTACACGATGAATCAATACAAATCACATCATGAAACGTAGCGATTCACATCATGAATCAATATCATTCACATTGCGTTTCAGTCGCCGTTTCAATGATTTGTATTAAGTGCAGCGATTCGGTTTGTGGCAAGTAGATAACATTAATCAATAGTAAGATAAAATTATGAGTATTTATTTTGCCATATTAAGATAAAAGAGTAATTTTGCACCCGTAATCATTAATATGGAACATGCGTATGAGTGAAAGACATATTATTAATGGTCTGACAGACAGCGAAGTGCTTGACTCGCGACGAGAAAATGGATGGAACATCCTGACTCCTGCGAAAAAGACTCCGCTCTGGCGACTGTATATAGAGAAATACGAGGATCCTATCATCCAGATTCTGCTCGTGGCAGCTGTCATCTCGTTGGTGTTGGCAGTGATAAACGGTCACTACGTCGAGACGATAGGCATCTTCGCAGCCATCTTTCTTGCAACGACGGTGGGCTTCCTCTTTGAGATGGACGCCGCGAGGAAGTTTGATGTGCTGACTCAACTGAACGAGGACCAGAAGGTAAAGGTAATCCGCAACGGGCACGTTACGCTTGTTGCACGCAAGGATATAGTGGTGGGCGATGCCGTAATAGTAGAGACCGGCGACGAGATTCCTGCTGACGGAATGCTGCAAGAGGCAGTTTCGCTGCAGGTAGATGAGTCGATGCTGACCGGCGAACCGCTTACTACGAAGGGCGTTTCACCCGTATCTTCACAAGAAGGGATGCCGAACCAGGATAGTAAGGGCGAGGCCGCATTCCCACGAAACATGCTGTTGCGCTCGACGATGGTAATGAATGGCCGCGGAATGTTCTTCGTTACGGCCGTCGGAGACAGTACGGAGATAGGACGAGTGGCACGTGCTTCGGCCGAGACAACAGAGGTAAAGACTCCGCTGAACCTACAGTTGAACCGCTTAGGCAGTCTGATTAACAAGTTCGGCTTTACACTATCCATCGGCGCTGCAGTGCTTTTCCTTGGCCACGACATACTGGTCAATCCGCTGTGGCGTACCATTGGCAATCCTGATGCAGACTATCTGGAGATGCTGAGCATAGTGTTGCGCTACTTCATGATGGCAGTTTCGCTTATCGTTATGGCCGTTCCGGAAGGTTTGCCTATGGCTGTGACACTGGCATTGGCACTGAATATGCGCCGTATGCTTAAGAGTAACAACCTTGTTCGTAAGCTGCACGCATGCGAAACCATGGGCGCTGTCACCGTGATTTGCACCGACAAGACAGGCACTCTCACCCAGAACCGCATGGAGGTGGAGGAGGTCTGGGAGAACACTGGTGCTAAAGCGTTCGGCAATCTGCAGGACATCGTGTTCTCAGCCATAGCTGTCAACTCTACTGCCGAGCTTGACGAGCAGGGCAATGGCATAGGAAACCCAACGGAGGTGGCATTGCTTCGCTGGCTCATGAAGAACGGAACGGACTATCGCATGCTGAGAAACAAGGCAGAGATAGCATCGCAGGAGCCGTTCTCTACTGAGACAAA
The DNA here is from genome assembly GCA_045643065.1 of Prevotella sp. Lineage (GTDB taxonomy): Bacteria > Bacteroidota > Bacteroidia > Bacteroidales > Bacteroidaceae > Prevotella. The sequence goes on along the minus strand of JAZUKC010000162.1, from coordinate 33,833 downwards.
GCAGATGAAAACAACAGTCGTGAGTGACGGAAATGCCGCCGGAACGACGTTGACTTTCATAAAAGGCGCACCCGAAATTGTCATGTCTCAGTGCCGTATTGATGACGAAATGCGTGACGAAGTGATGCGCGAACTGCGCAGATATCAGAGCAAGGCGATGCGAACTCTTGCCGTTGCCGTTGATGATACGTTGCTTGCAGTGTTCGGAATAACCGATCCGATACGCCCGGATGTAGCAGGTGCCGTCCGCCAATGTAAGGATGCAGGCATCGGAGTGAAGATTGTTACGGGCGATGTCGATGCCACTGCGATGGAGATAGCACGCCAGATAGGTATCGTTTCGGAGGAAAACGCATCGGGACGAGTATCCATTTCGGGTGCAGAATTTGCAGAACTAAGCGACGAAGAAGCATCAAAACTGCTTGATTCGCTATGCGTAATGTCTCGCGCCCGCCCTCAGGACAAGCAGCGTTTGGTGCAGCTGCTGCAGCGAAACGGTGCTGTCGTTGCCGTGACAGGCGATGGAACCAACGATGCTCCAGCCCTGAATCATGCCCATGTCGGACTCTCTCTCGGCTCAGGAACCAACGTTGCGAAGGAAGCTTCAGACATGACGCTGCTCGATGATTCATTCGGTTCGATTGCAAATGCTGTGATGTGGGGACGCTCGTTGTACAAGAACATACAGCGATTCCTATTCTTCCAGCTCGTCGTCAACGTCTGTGCGCTGCTCCTTGTCATAGCCGGAGCACTGGTGGGAACAGAGATGCCGCTGACCGTTACGCAGATATTGTGGGTGAATCTCATCATGGACACGCTGGCAGCCTTGGCACTTTCGTCCCTGCCTCCATCACGTGAGGTGATGAAAGAAGCACCACGCGACCAGAATGACTTTATCCTCAGCCGTTCGATTGTGAGGTCAATACTGCTGACGGGAGTGTCAATGTTTGCCGTAATGTTTGTCTTCCTGCTCTATTGTGAGCACGGTATCGACTTCGGAGTGCATGATAGGAACGCGGTGGGAGTAGATGTTCGCGAGCTGACTTGGTTCTTTACGACGTTCGTAATGATGCAGATGTGGAACCTGTTCAATGCGAAATGCATTGGCTCGCGCCATAGTTCGCTGCACCGTCTCTATGCCGACCGTGGCTTGTTGGTAGTGCTTGTGGCGATAATCGTTGGTCAATTCGTCATCGTTCAGTTCGGAGGCGAGATGTTCCGCTGTGTTCCTCTCTCGCTGAAGGAGTGGATAATAATTGTCTTAGGCACATCGCCTGTCATGCTGATTGGTGAATTTGTAAGAAAAATAAAGTGCAAATGAAGTACGTTGCAACCATAGGTTTCTTTGATGGCGTGCACCTCGGACACCAGCAGGTCATACATCGGCTGAGGGCTCTTGCTGCAAGTAAGGGCATGAAGACAATGGTCGTGACCTTTGGAAATCATCCTTTGGAGGTCGTTCGGCCAGACTTTGTGCCGCAACTGCTTACGAATGCCGATGAGAAAGTTAGGCGTTTGAAGGCTTGTGGCGTAGATGAGGTCGTGGTGTTGAACTTCACTCGCGAGATGATGCAGCAGACGGCGTATGACTTTATGAAGGATGTGCTTCGCGATAGGTTAGGAGTCGGAACGCTGTTGATTGGCTATGACAATCGGTTTGGCAGGCGTAATCCGGATGAATCGTTCCTTTCCTATGTGGAATATGGTCGCCAACTGGGCATTGATGTGCAGGAAGGACCACGTCCGGAAGAGTGTGGACTCTTCGAGAACGCTCCCATTTCGTCATCTCTCATACGCCGACTGATAGGCGAGGGGAGAGTGAATGACGCATTGTCATTGATGGAGTTGCGGGGTGAAATGGGACCATACGCCTTATGATATCTGCTCAGTTGCTATTAACACAGAGGCAGTTTTAATTAATAATGAATAATTAAAAACGTGCTGCATAGTCCTCAAAGAACTCCGTGTTCTCTGTGTTCTCCGTGTCTCTTTGTTAAAAAAAGAACAAGAGACCTGAGTGATTTTAGTTGTTATAAATAAAGGTATATAAGATGAAGAAAGTATTATTGTATTTTGTGGCTTATGTATGTATTCAGCTGATTGTAGCCACTCCATTCCAAATTGTAGCCAATGCTACAGGCAGAATGTTAGGTTCCAGCGAGATAATCATATCATCCGTATTAAGCAACGTTATTGCTGTGGCGGTGTTTGCCATAGCAAAGTGGCATCCATTGTCGTTCAATTACCTGAAGTCTAAGCCTTGGACGACGCTCTATTGGTCAACGATCATGGCGATAGGCATGCTCATTCCTTCGCAGTTTATTGAGGAACTGATTCCTGAAGCGCTCACTAAGGATGTCCTGGCAGATGTGTTTAAGGAAACACTCGGCAACCCTTGGGCGTTCGTTGCGTTAGCTGTTATGGCTCCGTTGGCAGAAGAAGTGATATTCCGCGGTGCCATTCAGAATGTGCTTCTTAAGACATGGAAAGGCAAACCGTGGTATGCCATTGCCTTTACGGCATTGCTCTTCGCTGCGATTCATGGCAATCCTGCCCAGATGCCACATGCGTTTCTCATTGGATTGCTGCTCGGATGGCTGGCGTTCCATACTGGAAGTATCGTGCCGGGCATATTGATTCACGCTATTAATAATAGCTTTGCCTTCGTGCTTTATCAGGTTTATCCACAGTCATACGATATGAACCTCATCGATTTCTTTGGCGATTCATATCTCCGTCTGTCAGGAGCAATAGCACTTTCTCTATTGCTTTTTGTCCCAGCATTGTTGCAATTAAAGAAGGGATCAGTATCAGTTAACAGTTAACAATTACGAATTTGGAGTGTCTTTTGAATTATAACGTTCTGCATAGTCCTCCAAAAAACTCTGTATTCTCAGTGTTCTCAGTGTCTCAGTGTTAAAAACAGCAGGGGCTGAGTATATATTCGTTATTCAATATTCACTAAAATAGTGTAGATGATTCGTAAAACAAAATTATTACATTCGCTTTCTTTCCGCATCAACCTCATACTGTTCGGAGTGATGACCGTACTCGGTTTCCTCTTCACTTCCGGCCTTGCCTACTTCGTTGAAAAGCTGGCGAAACTGCCGGAAGGTGCTAACGTGGAACTTACTGAGTATGTTATAGGCATCTCTATGTCTATGATGTATCTCATCTTCGGCATACTCGCTGCTTGCATTATACTTACTGTGCGTCTGCATCTGCATGCACTTACGCACATAGCCGAAGCTGCTGAGGCCATCTCAAAGGGCAATTTTGATGTGGAAGTGCCAAACATACGCCAGCATACTGAGGTTAAAGTGCTTCGCGATAGCTTCGTCCGAATGCAGGATTCGTTAAAGCAGTATGTCGTAGATCTGCGCAACGCTACCGACCAGAAGGTGCGAATGGAGGGCGATCTTGAGGTTACTGCCCACATTCAGCAGGGCATGTTGCCTACGGACTTTGATGGTTTGAACCTCGTTGATGTATTCGGACGATTGAAACCTGCTAAGAAAGTCGGTGGCGATCTGTACGATTACTTTATCCGTAAGGCAAGTAATGACTTCGGTATCATTGATCCGTATCTCTTCTTTTGTGTCGGTGATGTGTCAGGAAAAGGCATTCCTGCAAGTCTTCTCATGTCCGTTACGACGCACTTGGTGCGCAATATGAGTCGCCGAACGACCAATGCTCGCCGCATACTCAATTCGATTAACGCTACAATTTCTGAGCGTAACGACCAGAATATGTTCTGTACCATCTTCGTAGGTGTGCTTAATCTGCGCACGCTTCGCCTCGATTACTGCAACGCTGGCCATAATCCGCCAATCCTGATTCATGATGGTAAGGCTGAGTTTATGAGTCCTGAGGCTAACATGCCGTTAGGTGTGGATCGCACGATGCATTATAAGTCGCAGACGATGTATCTGAAACCGGATGATATTCTCTTCCTTTATACCGACGGACTCAATGAGGCTGAGAATGTGAATCGTGAGCTTTTTGGCAATGATGCAACCCTGAAGGCTGTGTCTGCAGCAAGCAACTGCACGTCGATGAAGATGCTTACTGCCAACGTTCAGGCAACAGTGACAGCATTCGCAGATGGCGCCGTGCAAAGCGATGACTTGACAATGGTGGCAATAAAGCCACTGTCGGCAGCGCGTTAAGCATTGGATATTATTGGTGTCCGGTAAAAGCCCCAAAGCGGGCGGCATTCTACAGCGTAGTGCGTAAGCGCTACGTTTTAGGCAAACCATAAAACAAAGCCCCAACGTGGGCGACATAATGTTATATTCATTGAAGTTTACAGGATGTCGCACCTTTGGCGCTCTATTTCTTGATACCATTTTAGGTAGCGCTTACGCACTACCCTATAGGATTTCGCCCACGTTGGGGCTAACAAATTACAGTAGTTTGGTATCTTGACGGTTATATATGTTTATCGGACAGCAATAGTTACATATACATAAGAAAGCCAACGGTACGAAATCCTGTTATACTACAGGGCTTCGCACCGTTGACGTTTTAATTATATACCGAGGATTTTTGATTTTTGTATTTGGAATTCTTTATCAGCCAATATGCCGTCTGATTTTAATTTCGCAAGTTTTGCTAGTTCGTCAGCAATACTATCTGACGTCCGAGTGGCAACGACAATAGAGTACGGCAGCGACACATTCAAGACCTGGGAAGAGATAATCACCTACTTCAGCCGACTCGGATAAACAAACCACAATCTATTTTTTGCCGAATGGCTAAGGTAAAGATAACACCCCGTTCACATCCTCATAGGCAATCAATCCGATGCCCATGAGGATGTTTTTTTATACCCCAAGCAAAGGATTTTCGCCAAAAATCAAAAATTTTTCGCCAAAATAACTAGTTGGAAATATTGAACGACTCAGCCACTACTATCAAATGGCTCCGCTATTAGTATTCCAACACTCCGTTGTTGGCGTCAAAACAACTTTATTTCTATTATAAACTTTAGCTATGATGAATTTTATCTTCAACTTTTTCAAAACAAGGAAACAAGAGAGTAAACCGCAGATCAGAAAAATGTTTATCAATGAGTGTGAGCGTAAACTAAAGTCGTCCAACGTGAAAATAAAAACAAAAGAAAATGCCTTGACAGCCTTACACTCACTACAGCGATTTCTGGAAACTGACGACATAACCATAGAAAGTGTTACTCCAAAACTTATTTCCAATTACGAACAATGGCTACACAACCAAGGGGTTAGCATGAATACCTCAGCTTCATACATGCGCTCGTTACGCGCGCTATATAATAAGGTGGTGGGCAGACGTAACAACAAATATCCCTTTAAGAATGTTACCACTACGACGCAACGTACACGTCACCGTGCAATATCCCTCAGCGAGATTCATAGTATAATGCTATTTCAAAGCGAAAGAAGCGACCTTATGCTTGCCCGCGACATATTTCTTTTCTCAATGTACTGCATGGGTATGCCATTCATAGACATTGTATATCTAAAGGAGAGCCAGATAGATGGCGATACTTTAACCTACCAAAGGCGGAAGACAGGAGCAGAAATCGTAGTACACCTTGAACCAGAGGCAATAGCTATAATCCAACGATATAAGCAGAGAGGGAGTAAGTACTTGTTTCCAATAGTTGACGACGAAAGTCATGAAAACTACCGCAGGGCTATTTCGCGCTACAATAAGCAGTTACTCCACATAGAGCGGAAGTTGCACCTTTCTTCCCATATCACCTCCTATGTACCTCGCCACACATGGGCCACTCATGCTTACACTCAAAGTGGTAACATCCAGCTCGTTGCAGACGCCATAGGTCATTCAAGCACTAAAATAACTTACACTTACATTAAGCCTCAACCAGCGAGAAAAACTTCAAGGATAAACAAGCAGATTATAAAAAAGATCAAGACCTCACCTATTCCGAATAGGTGAGGTCCTTAGTAATTATCTGCTGCAAAATTACATTTTTTATTGGAATTATGCAAGTTAATGCCCGTTTTTTTTAAAAATAAGTTGGTTTTGTACTGGTTTTCTTGACATAAGGACATCTATATGTGATTGATAAATAGTTTGTTGTCAATAATGTTGCACCTATTCGGAATAGGCAAGAGACAAAACGACCAACACAAGTTTTTATTATTGAGCAAAAACAACCAACTAACATGAAAGCTACAATAAAAAGAGAATACACCACTCCCGAGATGGAAGTTATTCCTATTGACACTCAAGACGACGTACTTGAAGGCAGCGCATGGACAGAAGACTTTGAAGAAATAGAGTTCAATTGGAGTGCTGCAAAAAAAGGACGTCAGATAGACATGACTGACTTTGAGGATACAGAGAAATCTGAGGATAGTTTACATTTAGGAACAACAATATACACTCCATACACAATAGGATGGTGAGATTATTAACTATATTAGCATTATTCATGCTAACCTTAGCAGTTAACGCTCAGCAAGTGCTATATCACTGGTCCTCAGACAATGGCAATGTATCAGAGACAGGCGGCAGTATCGCACAGCACAATGCCACCACCGTGTCACGCATCAACAATGAGTGCAGTGGTTACTACGTCATAACACTACTTGGCAGAGGTGAAAATATCATCAACAACGACTGTAGCGAAAAAGGACAGTACATGGAAATAACCCTTGATGCTGGTAATACATTCCGTGCTGGAGACATCATAACGGTTAGCGGTATGCGTAACACCACTGACACGAAAGCCTGTGCAACACTATTCATGCAGTTTGACAATGGTGTCACTATCAAAGATGAGAACATCTGGAACAATCTCGGGCAATTGTACGAAACAACAGTTGAGTCTGGCATAACAACTGATGCAAAACGCATGGGACCAGGGAACGAAGACCTTGAAATAATCTCAGCCTTCCCGAGTACTTATTCGTTTGTCGTAGATGAGAACGCTGAAGGATGTGCCTCGCTACGTTTAGCTCGCGACATTTACCAATGCCGTCTATACATCACTGAGATAGAAATCACCAGAAGTCAAACAACAAAACTGGAGTCCATAGCAAACGATACAAATGCAACAGTCTTTGATGTTTCTGGCCGTCGCACCTCAAACAACCAACATGGTATAGTCATCAGCCATGGAAAGAAAACTTTAAGATAAAAACAGAACAAACGAAACAATTAAATAAAACGCTTAAAAATGAAAACAAGTTCTTTTCTGAGTTGCATCGCTATAACATGTGCAATGATTCTCAACTCATGTAGCAATAAGGAAAATGATAACGAAGGTTTAGGAAACCTGATACCCATGACCTTCACAGCATCTGCCGAAGCTGATGGCGGTTCACGCTCTGCACTTGCAGCGAACGGAGTCTCTGTCAACTGGGTAACCGATGATGCCATCAGTGTATTCGACTTTAATAACGCGAACAACGCCTTTACCCTTAGTGAAGGTGCAGGCACTAACGTCGGTCATTTTGACGGAACTCTTACCAACGCTACACTGCAGAACACAGCTCTCTACCCATATTTTCAGAATGCAACGATTGCCGAAAGAACAATCTCTGGCATATTGATGCCGGCAGAGCAGAAAGCCGTGAAGAATGGTTTTGACCCAACGTCAAACATCATGACAGCTTTTTCTACCGATGGCAAATTCTATTTCAAGCAAGCAGTTTGCTATGTAAAAATTACCACCACAGACGAATGCGACAAGATAGTCTTCACCGCTAACGGAAACGAAAGTCTCGCAGGTACTACGAACCTGAATGTCGGAGAAAAAGGAATACCAACACACACCGTTACCGCCAACGGAGCAACAACGGTTACCCTTATGCCTACAGAAGGCCTAACATCATTTGAAGCAGGAACCTATCACATAGGCATACTTCCACAAACTCTCGCATCAGGATTCACTGTTGAGTGTTTTAAAACCAACAGCGAAATGAAACAGGTTAAGAAATACGACAAAAGTATATCAATTTTCAGCCGTGGTAAGATAGTCAACCTTGGCTCAACCAATGGTTGGGAAGAAAAGGACAAACACGTTTGTCAGCATTATTATGAATACGGCAAAGGTGCAAAGGAGTACGTTGATCTCGGCCTGCCAAGTGGAACACTTTGGGCTACTACAAACCTTGGTGCTATGGAGCCATGGGAATATGGCGACTATTACCAATGGGGAGCAACAGCACCACAGTTACTTTCGTACGACCAAGAAGATAATAAAGCTTGGGTTACGCATGGTACAGGTAAATGTCAATGGGCTACAGAACTCAAAGAAAATACATATCGTAATGCTCCGTTCCACTTAGCAAATAACATAAATGAAGGGGAAGGACCATACTGGACTAAGTACGCACCAAGTACAACATTTCAGGCTCCGGGTGCTAATCCTGAGGATCTTGCTAAAATGGTTCTTGATCCAGAAGATGATGCTGCAACCTACCAATGGGGATATGAATGGCGTATGCCAACAAAAGAAGAAATCCTAGAGTTGAAGAACAACACTTATTGGTTACACACCATCAATTATAAATCTTCTGGCATTGAGGGATACATTGTTTACAAAGTTAAAGATGCTTCACACAAAAACAGAGTTTTTATTAAGGGTACTGGGTATGATTATTCATCTCAATACGATATAAACGACCCTCACATCTTCCTACCACTAGCAGGAGTTATTTCTAATCTTATACCAGGGAACCCTATTACTTACATAAGAGATACAGATTATGTTAATGGTAATTACCTAACCTCAAACCTTTTCGCAGATTGGGCATGCCAGTATTCAGCTTTTGCACGTTGTGGTTCTAAATCTAGCACGGATTTTAATATTCCAACACATACCGGTAGAGGAGTAGGAATGAGTATTCGCCCTGTTTTCCACTTGACGAATAAGCAATTAGGAAACCCATAATTGAGTAGGAGATAAATGCTACACTTCTGAAAGAAAATAGCTATATAAAAAGACACCAGCGATAACTTTGTCGTTGGTGTCTTTTTGTTATAGTCCACTAGTATATGTAATTCTAACAGAACACAGCATTTTCAACTTCAATTTTCAGGAATGAGGCAACATAGCCAACGCTTTGAAAGTAGAAGTTGGTATTGGTATCTTGTAAACGATCGAAGGTCTCTGAGGTATAGAGAATGTCAAGTGCCTCGCGTGGAGAATAACCGTATGTTTCCATCAGCCAGTCGGCCAACTCTACCGCCAGTTCTTCCTTCATCGTCTGTATCTATTGTTCATTCAGTCTTGACATATAGCTTCACTGCAGTTTCCCTCCATTATGTCTGCACACCTCCGATACGGCATCAACAGCATCTTCAAACGAGAATGTATGAAGGACATTATAGTGCTTATACAAATGGTCAAGGCCTTTGAATCTGCTAAGGTATGCGTATGCCTGACGTGGCATGATGCCATACCTTGAAGCGAACTCGCTGACGAGAGCCACTACATAGCCTACGGTGTTATGTTCTTCTCTTGACATAATTTATCGTCTTGTTATACCATTCAAAGCCGATTTATGAAATAAGCTAAGCCTACTTCTGTTTGCAAAGTTACACTTTTTTCTTCAAACTGTATGTATCTCTGCCGTTAAATGTTGTAAAAACAACGGGGATTTACGCAAAGACAACAACGTTGATATTTCTTCAAAGTATTACTCTTTCCAGAGACACCTAAGGTATGTGGGGGTGGAGAGATTTGTATATAACGGTTAACTACGAAAAAAGTCACGCAAGGCCATTGTAGAACCTGCGTGACTTTATATGTATTTTGCGGATTAGAGCTTCTGCTCTACCTCGATTTCTGTGAATGTCTCGATGATATCGCCTGCCTGAATGTCGTTGCAGTTGACGAGAGAGATACCACATTCAAGACCTGTTGCCACTTCCTTGGCATCGTCCTTGTAACGCTTAAGGGCGTTGATGTTACCGGTGAAGATAACGATACCGTCGCGGATAAGACGAGCCTTGTCGGTGCGATGAACCTTACCCTCGGTAACCATAGCACCTGCAACGGTGCCAACCTTAGAGATCTTGAATACCTCCTTGACCTCAACCTGACCGGTAGCAATCTCCTTCTTGATCTTATCAAGCATGCCTTCCATGGCAGCTGTGATGTCGTCGATGGCATCGTAGATAACAGAATAGGTGTTGATTTCTACGCCTTCGTTCTCAGCAAGCTTCTTTGCAGCTGTTGAAGGACGTACGTTGAAGCCAACAATCATACCGTTTTCTGCTGTAGAAGCCAGCATTACGTCGTTCTCCGAAATCTGACCTACGGCACCCTGGATAACCTTTACCTCCACCTTCTCTGTAGAAAGCTTGATGAAAGAGTCGGTAAGTGCCTCGACAGAACCCTGTGTATCGGCCTTGACAATGAGGTTGAGCATGTGGAATTCGCCAAGAGCAATGCGGTGAGCAATCTCTTCGAGCGACAGTGTCTTTGTTGTACGCAGGCTCTGTTCGCGCTGAAGCTGGAGACGCTTGTTAGCAATCTCGCGTGCCTCCTGCTCTGTATCCATGATGTGGAAGGAGTCGCCGGCGCTTGGAGCACCATTAAGACCGAGGATGATTACTGGCTCTGCAGGACCTGCATGGTCAACGCGCTGGTTGCGTTCGTTAAACATTGCCTTGATACGTCCGAAGTAAGTACCGGCAATAACGATGTCGCCAACCTTCAGAGTACCATTGCTTACGAGTACGGTAGAGACATATCCGCGGCCCTTATCAAGCGAAGCCTCGATGACAGAACCAGTAGCCTTGCGGTTAGGATTTGCCTTAAGCTCAAGCATTTCAGCCTCAAGAAGCACCTTCTCCATAAGGTCTTCCACGCCGATTCCCTTCTTTGCGCTGATCTCCTGGCACTGATACTTACCGCCCCATTCCTCAACAAGGAGGTTCATCTGTGCCAATTCCTCACGCACCTTGTCAGGATTTGCACCCGGTTTGTCTATCTTATTGATAGCAAACACCATTGGAACGTTGGCTGCCTGAGCATGAGCGATGGCCTCCTTCGTTGTCGGCATGACAGCGTCGTCAGCAGCAATGATGATGATAGCGATATCAGTTACCTGAGTACCACGTGCACGCATGGCAGTGAATGCCTCATGACCAGGGGTATCAAGGAATGTGATTCGGCGTCCGTCTTCCAACTTAACGTTGTAAGCACCGATATGCTGTGTGATGCCACCAGCCTCACCTGCGATGACGTTTGTCTTACGAATGTAGTCAAGGAGAGAGGTCTTACCGTGGTCAACGTGTCCCATTACGGTAACGATAGGTGCACGATACTCAAGATCGGTCTCCTCATCCTCCTCCTCAGTGATAGCATTCTGTACCTCGGCAGAAACATATTCGGTGGTGTAACCGAACTCCTCTGCAACGATGTTGATAGTTTCTGCGTCAAGGCGTTGGTTGATAGAAGCCATGATACCGATAGACATCAGCGTGCCGATAAGCTTTGTTACAGGAACATCCATCATCGTAGCAAGTTCCGAAACGGTAACAAACTCCGTGATTTTGAGTACCTTACTCTCTGCTGCCTCTGCTGCCATAGCTGCATCACGCTGCTCAGCGGCTGCGTCACGCTTATCCTTACGGTACTTAGCACCCTTCTTATTCTGCGACTGCTTGTTGGTAAGGCGAGCAAGAGTCTCCTTTACCTGGCGTGCAACTGCCTCGTCATCAACCTCCTGAGGCTGGTTGTTGCGCTGGTTCTTCTTCTTGTTCTTCTTGTTGTTTCCCTGTCCGTTGCCGTTGTTCTGGCCGTTTCCACCATTATTATTATTCTGGTTTCCGCCGCCGTTATTCTTGTTTTTCTTCTTCTTGTCAGAAGGTTGATTGGCAACGTCGTTGATGTCAACGCGCTCTTTTCCTATGCGTACGCGCTTCTTCTTCTGAGCGTCGCGAGCCTGTTGAGCTTTCTCTTCGCGTTCGCGTTTCTTTTCTTCCTTCGACTTCTTCTTAGGGCGAGTGCTCTGATTCAGAGCCGAAAGGTCAATCTTTCCGAGCACATTGAGCGTCTGCTGAGGCTTTTTGTTCTTCTCGAGACGGAATGGTTCCTCAGCCTTTGGCTTCTCTTCGGCAGGCTTTTCCTGAGCCTTTGGCTGCTCTTTCTTTTCTACAGGCGCAGCAGGAGTTTTCTTTTCCTCCTTCTTAGGCTCAGCCTTCTGCTCCTTTTTCTTATCGTTTTTCTTTTCTGCAACCTTAGGTTCAGCCACCTTTTTCTCCTCCTTTGGCTGCTCAGCCTTAGGTTCTTCTTTGGCTACAGGTGGTGTTGCCTGGCTGACGGCAGCAGCCTTAGGCTTGTTTTCTGACTTCTGAGCAACAGGTTTTTCTTCTGTTGTCTTAGCCTTGCTGTTATCTTCAAGGTCTATCTTTCCGACAACCTTAATCTGTGGTTTAGCAGTTGTCTCCACGACATTGTTAGCCGGAGCCTCAAGTTCGATAGAAGGCTTCTTCTCCTTTGTCTTCTGTGAGAGTTTCTCTGCTTGTGTTCGCACCTGTGCGTCAGTACTGAATTCCTTGGTGAGTCCTTCGTACTGTTCGTCAGTGAGCTTTAGGTTTGGGTTTGTTTCGGCACCCTCAATGCCATATTTCTTTCCAAGGAAGTCAGCTGCCGTCTGAATTCCTATGTTCAATTCTCTGATTGCTTTGTTTAATCTGATGCTCATCTATGTTATTTACTATTTTACTATTTACTATTTACCGTTTATTTTTTCCTCTTGGGGAGGCAGGGAAGGGGCTTTGATTATTCTCCTTCGAACTCCTTAGCCAGAACCTCAAGCATGTGGTCCACTGTCTCTTCCTCGAGGTCAGCCTTCTCAATCAGCATCTCACGTGGAGCGTTCAGCACAGCCTTAGCTGTGTCAAGGCCGATGGCTTTGATAGCGTCGATAACCCAATCGTCAATCTCATCGTTGAACTCCTCGAGGTAAATGTCCTCCTCTTCCTCAGCACCGTTGCTGTCACGATATACGTCTATGGTGTATTCTGTGAGGAGAGAAGCGAGCTTAATGTTAAGACCGCTGCGGCCGATAGCGAGACTTACCTCCTCTGGGTTGAGGAATACGTCAGCCTTCTTGTTCTCATCGTCGAGTGTGATGGTATTGACACGAGCAGGCGACAGTGCACGCTGAATGAATATCTTGGTGTTTGCCGAGTAGTTGATGACATCGATATTCTCGTTGTTCATCTCACGAACGATGCCATGAATACGTGCACCCTTAACGCCAACACATGCTCCTACTGGGTCGATACGGTCGTCATAGCTCTCCACTGCAATCTTAGCACGCTCGCCAGGGATACGTGCAATGCGGCGGACAGTGATAAGACCATCGTTGATTTCAGGTACTTCCTGCTCCAGAAGACGCTGGAGGAACATAGGCGAAGTGCGTGAAAGGATGATCTTAGGGTTGTTGTTCTCGTTGTCAACGCGTGCTATCACGGCACGAACTGTCTCACCCTTACGGAACACATCGTTAGGAATCTGCTCCGATTTAGGCAGAATCAGCTCGTTGTTCTGGTCGTCAATGACGAGTATTTCACGCTTCCATGTCTGGTAAACCTCACCGGAAATGAGTTCGCCTACACGGTCTTTGTACTGGTTATAGAGCGAATCGTGCTCCAGTTCGAGTATCTTCGATGCCAGTGTCTGGCGCAGATTAAGGATGGCACGGCGACCGAAGCTTGCGAAGTTTACTGGCTCTGACACATCCTCACCGACCTCATACGAAGCGTCAATCTTCTGTGCCTCCTGCAGTTCTATCTCCTTATTATCGTCCTGTACCTGTCCGTTCTCTACCACTACACGATTGCGATATATCTCAAAGTCGCCCTTATCAGGGTTCACGATGACGTCAAAGTTCTCGTCGCTACCAAATATCTTTGCAATAATGTTGCGCGAACTCTCTTCAAGAACACTGACCAGCGTGGTGCGATCGATATTCTTCGTCTCCTTGAATTCCTTCAAAGCCTCGATCATCGATGGCTGCTGGACTGTTGATTTTGTTGCCATTTGATTGTATAAATTACGAATTGTTAATTACGAATTACTATGTTACTTATGCTTTGTTTTACTCTCCTCCCCTCGGGGAGGGTGGGAGGGGGCTTTACTTGAAGTTCAGAACGTACTTGCAGTGCTTGATATTGTCCATTGAGAACTCAACGTCAGTCTCAACCATCTGCGGACGTTTCTGTCCCTCCAGCTTTTTCTTCTCCTTCGTGGTTACGACGAATGCCGGTGCGTCAACGCTCTTCAGGATGCCCGAAACCTTCTTTCCATCCTTCTGCAGCACTTCCACTTCCTCACCGATGCAGTTCACGTACTGCTGTACAACCTTGAAAGGCTGTCCCAGACCAGCAGAACCCACCTCCAGCTCATAGTCCTCTTCGTCACGGTTTAGGTGCTCTTCAATGAAGCGGCTAAGCTCGGCACAGTCTTCAATCCACACTCCATCCTTGTGGTCGATTTCCACAACGATGCGGTCGTCAGGTGTCACTTCAACGTCGACGAGGAAGTATTCCTTCTGTTCCAACCATTCATCGACAAGTGTCTTTACAATGTTTTTGTCTATCATATATACATTATATAATATAATAAAAGAATGAGAGGTCTGTTCTGACCTCCCATTCCACTGAACATTTGCAAAGGTACTAAATAATTGTGAATTACGAATTATGAACCTAAGCAATTATGTTAAATTTAACTTTATTTAAGTATAACACCTCAACATGACAGCTACTCGGTAATCAGTTTTTAGAGTGAGAGTTAGAACAGAGTGTCAATCTCTCCCAACCCTTTACTCGTCTTTTTGCCATCACGATTGAATATCTGAGTAGAAGGAATATTCATCACTTTGTACTTCTCAAGCAAACTCGACTGTAGAGTCTTATCATCATAAACAGCTATCCAAGGTAACGACTTGGCTACCGCACGCCAACGCTCAGGGATAGTGTCAAGGCAGACTTGGTATATTTCGAGTCCTTTGCTGTGATAGCGTTGGTAGATAGAATGAAGACGGGCCATGTGGCGGTCACCTTCCTTGGGCGTCTCAAGTAGTACGTCCATTACAACAACATTACCACGCAACTGCTCTATAGAGCGCGATTCACCTGAAGCATCGGGCAAGAGTATCTCGGTGGTAGAATCGACAGGAGTATCCGTCAGCATACCATGCGGATGGCTCTTGTTCTCAGTCTTGCAGGCAGTGAGAAACAGAGTGGTGATAAACGATATGTATATTAACGCTTTGTTCATGACTATTTCTTCAGATGCTTTTTGCCTCCAGAGATGATAATTCCCTTGGCAGATTCTGAAACACGCTGTCCGGCAAGGTTAAAGGCTCTGCTGTCCTGTGGGCGTGGATCGCTTATGACATCTACGATGCCAGAGGTCTCCTTGCCCCACTTTGCTGCCTTTACGCCTTCCTGTATGCCTGTGAGTGCGTGTTTGTTGAAGACACCGAGTGTGGCTCTGTCGAGTACGTCCATCGAGTTGTTGCCCTTGCCATTGGTCTCCCATACGAATGGTACGATGCCGTGGTTGATAGCGTACTCGTTGACTACGTGATGGAAGAGTTTGATAGAACTGTCGTGCCTGGTTTGATAGACATTATTAGTGATGGCAGGTGTACTGTTTTTGAGTGTACGCCAGATGGCACCGTACTCACCAAGGATGACAGGGTAGCCCTTGTCAACGAACTTTGTCATCATCTTCTTCATCTGGTCAAGTACGAAAGCCTCTTCTACAGAATCGTCGCCATTATAGGCGGCATACGTGCCTGAGACGTGATTTTCCTTGCCCCAGAAGAATACCTGCTTGCCCCAGCTTTCGTCTTTATCCATCATGCAGAAACGGAATGGATAGAAGTGTACCTCCATCATCAGATGGCCTGCGCCGGCAGGGTCTTTAGGCATGGCGCTGTAGAAATTATATGTGTTGTCGATATTGGTAGATGGTCCCTGGACGATGAGGATGCGCTGGGCATTGTTGCCGCCGGTGGCACGCACAGCGTCGATGAAGTCCTGTTCGTACTTTATGAGGTTATTGGTCATAGCCTGATTGTTGGCATTTGGCTCATTGAGACCTGCGAAGAGGAGGTGCTGGTCATAGTCCTTGAACTCATTGGCGATGTTCGTCCACAGTGCTTTCAGATGACTTGCGCGGGTGGCATCATAGGTCGTGATGTTCTCCTCAAGCCATCCACCATCCCAATGGTCGTTGATGATGACGTAGAGACCGTCCTTGATGCAGTAGTCAACGATTTCCTTTACACGTGCCATCCACTTTGCGTCTATGCTCACGGCATTTTTATCGGCGATGTGGCCCATAACCCATGCTACTGGCACGCGTACAGAACGGAAACCCTGGTCTTTGAAGTAATTGATGATTTCCTGCGATGTCTTGGTTTTCTGCCAATACACCTCGGCATCAAGTCCACCATTGTTGGTCCAGTTGTTGGCATTGTTGCCTGCCTCAAGGGTGTTGCCAAGGTTTATACCAGGATACATTTCCTTAGCGATGTCGGATGCATTCTGAGCGTTAGTGGAAAGTGAGTAGCTGATAGTGAAAAGTAACGCAAAAAGAATGCGAGTGAAAAGTGACGATTTTTTTATCATAATTATATAGGTATGATTTGTTTATCGGTTATATCGTTGTACCTTGTCTTTTGCATTGCCCTCAATGCTTAACGAGGTTGTTGTTCCTTTCAACTCAACATACTGCAGGTTATTAGCGTTGAGGGAGACGCTGGATTTGGCGAACTTCAGCTTAGCCATAAGCATGTGGTTGAGAGATATATCGGCATGGTCAGCGCGTATGACGGCGTTGCCACGGAAGATGTTGCAATTGTTGATGTCCAGATTGAAATGGGATGCTACAACGGCATCGCCGCTGATGTTTGCCTCGCCGCAGTTATTGATGCGGTATGAGGTAAGGTTCGGGGTATAGATGCGCACCTCATGGATGCGGTGCTCAGGCAGCGAATCGGGTGCTGCGACGGTGAGCATATCATGAGTAATGGTGATGCGCGGATCGCCCTGTGTCACAGGACAGCCATCAATGTGTATGGCGGTGGAGTCGCGTATGAAGACGACGAGATGAACGATGCCTTCTGCCTGCAGCTGGCTGAACGTCTCGTGCTGCCATACGGTGCCCTCACGGCTATCGACAATCTCTGTTGCCGAATGGCGTGCGGCATTCTCCTTTTGAGATGTGCAAGCGGCAAAGAGCACAATGCTTAATGCCAGATAAAGAAAATTCTTCAAAGTGAAATTTAGAATTAAGGCGGGTTCTATTAATTAGCTTTGACAAAACGTCGTAAACCTAAGGTGGTAATTAATAGAACCCACCTTATAGAATTAAGAAGGCAAGGAGCGGAGGGGAAGCCCCCCTCCTTAACTCTTTAACTCTTTAACTTTTTAACTCTTTAACTTCACGTCCTCGACGTGATTACTTTCTGCCTGGTGCGGTTATCTTATCTACGCTTACCTTAACCAGCGATGGGTCAACGAGGTTCTCCCAGAGGTTGTATAGCTCTACGCAAGAGAATACGATACCCTCAGAATTGCCTGGGTTGTAGAAGAATGTAGAGTAAGAGCCGTCGCCCATGATCTCTGCATTACCGTAGTCGTTGCCACCCCAGTAGCCGTTGCCCCAGTTCTTGTCAGCAAACGAGAGGCCTGCCTTGAATGATGCTGGAGCACCTGCCTTGAGGTTGCCGTCGATGCCGGTGATGGTGAAGTCAACGATGAACATACCAGTGTAGTCGAGCTTGCCGTCGTCGTAGTAGCCCTCAATGTTGAGACCGTTCCATGGGTTGAACACCTGGATACGTCCGTCAGCAGGGTTGTCGCCCTGATAGAAGTTCTTAGCGTCGTTGACTACAGGCGAAACGTCAGCATCGAGTTTGATGCTCACTACGTCAGCCTTGATGAGCGATGGGTCGATAGCATCCTTAGAAAGGTCCTTGATGTCAATGCAGAAGACGATAGCGCCGTTAGCGTTCTGTGCCTCGCACCATACAACATAAGTGCCGTCGCCGGTGATGGCAGCCTCATACTTGCCCATGTCAAGACCTGACCAGTAAGATGGACCCCATGTTGGGTCAGAGTACTCAAGGCCTGCCACGTGGTAAGCAGGACTGCCTTCCTTCATGTTGCCGTCGATGCCAGAGATGTTGAATGTAACAACCATGTTCTGCTTGAACTTGATGCTGTTAGGATCAATGCCACAATTGCCCTTTGTGCTGCCGTACTCGTTGTATATCTCAATACGGATGCGGCCGTTGTTCTCAAGGTCGCCTACGACACACTTGCCTGGGATAGGAGTAATGACAGCATAGTCACGGACTGTACGGAGACAGATACCGAGTGCACGTGCAGATACGCCCTTTACAGCACCGTCAGCAGAAACTTTCAGTGTCTTAGCGTAAGTGTCGTTAATCTCGCTGACGTTGCCTGTCCAGTAGTAAGCCTCGTCATTCTCAACAATCTCGTCGCCGTTACGGTAGCCAGCCATTGGGAGGAAGATAGAGTTGCCGTTGGCAGCGGTGAATCGGATACCATTAACGCCATTGACAGTCTCCTCCTTCTGAGTAGTCTTAGCGATGAGTTCCTCTACCTGAGCGATGGTAGGCATCTTGCTGCTCATTGGGAAGTCACCGTCAATTGAGAGACCAGCGACCATGTCCTCTTCTGTGCCTGCGATGTCCCAAGGCATGTAGTCGTCAGGATTTGCAGAGTGAGAGAAGAACAACTGATCGCCGAAGCCTGCGAGTGCGCCGCATTCCTCCTCTGCCTCAGCACCGATGTTGCACTTAGCCCATGTTGTAGAAAGGCCGAGGTCAACATACTCCATGGTCTGGGCTGCAGTTGTGAACTCCTGTGTGTTGCCATAGATGTAGCCATCGCCAACCTTAGTGTAGGCAGCATAGTAGTATGTCTTGCCAGGGATGAGACCCTTAACGGTGCTGCTGAACGAAGCACTTGGCTCAGCAATAGCCACCTCGATGCCATCCTGAACAGCATTAGCATCAAGAGCATACTTGAAACCAACCTTTGTTGTCGCTACAATCTCGTCAACGCCTGTTGCCTGACCATTGAATGTAGCCTTACATGCAGTAACGTTGCTTGCGCCTGCTGTTGCCACGTCGGCATCAGTTGCAACGAACGACTTCACCTCGCCATACTTAGTCACCTTGCCTTGCAGGGTGACATAAGTAGCGTAATAATAAGTAGTACCCTCAATGAGGTTTGACAGTGATGCTGTGACGTTGCCTGCCTCATCAATGCTGCCCAACTGGCGTGTGCCACCAACGGTAGGATCAGCATTTGTACTGAAGATGGTACCCACCTGATATGTGTTCGATGCCAGTGTCGAGAGGTTCTGCACGTTACCTGTAGTAACGGCAGATATTGCCGTCACAGTAGCATCCCCTGTCGTTATAGATGTAACGACAGCTGCAGTGCTTTCCTGGTAGTTAACCTCGTCACTACAAGAGCTGAGTGACATGGTGCCAAGACCCAAGGCTGCTACCATGAATATGCCTAAACAATATTTTGTACGTTTCATTGTTGTAAAATTTAAATATTGAAGAATTGAAAAAATCAAAAATTCCTCAACTTTTAATTCTTTAATTTTTTAATTCTTTAATTTTTAAAGTTTCTTCTCGCCACAGTCATATACAATCTTGACTGTAACCTCAAGTGTGTTGCTGAACACGAAGAGAGGAGTGTGAGTAACTGATACCTCGTTCCATGGGTTGAGCAGGTAACGACGACCGTCATCAGGACTGTCTGCACCACCACGCGAGATTGTCTCATCATCAAAGCCCTCCATTGTGCCAAGTTTCTCAACGCCGTCAGCCTTCACGCTGGTGATGGTGATGTCAGCATTAGGATACTTCTTCAGGAGCTTGTGAACATCGATGTAATAGAGGAATGGATCCTGAGTGTTGCATACGCCGTCAGGTGTCAGAGTAAATGTAACTGTGCCCTCACCAGTAACGTAAACAGGATCGTGAACAATGAAGTTCCAAGCTGAATCAGAAAAACCAAGTGTAACCTTGAATGCTTCCTTCTCCTCGCCACCAGTCTGCTTCTTCAGGTGGTATGCCAGATACTCGTAGGCATTGCCCTGATCATCATACTGAAGAGATCCAAGCCAGAGCTCAGAGATGTCACCAGACATGTCGTCAATCTCGTATTTGAGAATCTGGAGGTCGTTGTTGCGGTTAGCAAACTTGATGTTCTCGTTGTCGCTTACAGGGAATGCAGGCATGCTTGAGAGGTGGAACTTACCATTGTCATCAAGATCGTATGTAGCAGTATGTTCATCACCGTTGATGTCAACAATCTTCAGGCTCTTTGATTCAGAGTTAAACTCGAATGAAGCCTCTGTGATGTTTGCATTAGGTCCGAAACCAGAACGGGCGATTTCCTCACCAGCGAGTGTGAACCATCCGAATGGATCGTCGTCAATGAACTTATACTTAGTAGTCTTCTGGTTGAATGGTTCTATGTAGTTGCGCCATCCCTCAGGCAGGGTAATCTCTGTAACAACAGGTGCTACGTAATTCTCCTTATACTCCTTAGAGATGTAATTCATTGTGAATGGAGTAGGATTTTCACTGCCACTATCAAAGAGTATCTGCATGGCGTTTTCTGTCAGATAGACAATCTTATAGTTACCAGCAGGACACATCGATGCGATGTCACCCTCCGCGCCACAGCTCAGAGGAAGGACACCTGTGAACGAGATAGTGTGTGCCGATGCATCCATGTTGAACGAACCCTTTGTGCCATTAACCTCAACGTTAGCACCATTGATGAGGTCGAATGTCATTTCGCCGTAATCAGCAAGACCACATATCCATCCATTGCCTGCCCAGTCTGCAGCCCAGTACCACTCGCTTGCGTATGTTGGGTCGATTGCAGATGCTGGATCAAACGAATCAGCGTCAAGATAGTTCTCGCCAGCAGCATTGTGGAAACTGTCCCAGCACTGACCAGTAGTGAAGAACCACTTAGGACCACCAAACTTCAGAGCAGAACCATCGTTAGGGTCAAGGTCAAGCACCCATGTCTTCGACTTGCCAACACCGCCTGTGAGCATTGTCCACAGTGGGTCAGAGATGAGGTTAGGATTCATCTGGTTGAGGTCGAAGTAAGCAGGATCACTATAAATGATGCCACCACGTGTCATCACACCCATGCGAACATAGTATGTGCCAGGGAAGGCAATACCTACGCGGTAGCTCTTGTCTGTGCTTGAACCAGAGATGGCAGGCTTCTCATCAGCTGCAGGCTTTGGTCCAAACTCCCAATACACAGAGTAGCTGGAAGCCAACTTACTCTCGAAGGTCACGTAGTTGGTTTCTTGATCAACGTTGACCACGAAACCCGTGCCTTCTGCTATCTGGGCCTTCGTCAGATCAACGTCGCCCAGACTATTTGATTCTGGAGAACATGCTGCTGCCATGAGGACGAGCATGAATGCCAGAAGCGAATATATCTTATGTTTCATCTTATTTTTAATATTATAAAATTGAAATATTGAAAAATTCAAAAAAATATTGTTCCTGATTGAACGCCTATCAATTCTTTAATTCTTGAATTATATAATTTTTGAATTCTCCTTTGATTACCAACCAGCGTTCTGCTTCAGCACACCGTTTGAAAGGACAATCTGGTTGTAAGGAATCTGCGAGAGACCCTTCTTGCTTGCGATGTTCTCGGCCTTGATGACAATCTTATCGTCAATGCCGCCAGACTTCACGTTGATGCCAGAAGTAGCAATCTGCTGTGCAGCGTAGTCAACACCCTGACGCAGGAGGTCCCAGTAGTTGATAGCCTCAAAAGCAAACTCATACTTACGCTCCTTCATGATGTTGGCAACAGATGCAGGGACAGGGTTCAGACCTGCACGTGCACGTACCTTTGTCAGATACTGCTCTGCGTTAGTTGAGCCAAGCTCTGCTGCCATGAGCAGAACGTCAGCGTAGCGCATGATGACCCAATCCTGATGGTTCTGTGTCTGGAAGTCGCCAGAGCCGTCAATCTTTGATGCCGATGTACCATCAGCGAAACAAACAGGAGAGTACTTCTTAACACAGAAGCCAGTATATTCACGCCAGTCCTTGTAGCTTGTCTGGAAAGCACCCTCAGAAGCAACGCCCTCGTTAGCGATGTCGATGACAGAAGCAGCGAGACGCTTGTCGTTAGCCTCATAAGAGTTTACGAACTCTGGGTTGACAGTCATAGCACCCCAGCCCTTGCCGTAAGGAGCATGGTTCAGCGAACGCATACCGATCATAACCTGCCAACGGTTTGAGTCAGCGTTGCCGTTATAGTCCTGAGTGTTGGTGAACTTCTGTGCGAAGATTGTCTCAATGTTGCCGTCGCCAGCGTATGTGCCAAGGAGGGTAGTAGCGTCACCAATCTCTGCGATACCAGCCGAAGCAGCAGGCCAGAGGTTCTTATACTCTGACACAAGATCGTACTCGCCACTCTTGATGATATCCTCACAGTAACCCAGAGCCTTCTCCTTTGTCACACCCTCAATCTGTGCTCCGTAGTAGCCAGTATAATATAGGTATGCGCGTGCATAGAGAGCCTCAGCAGCATACTTTGTCATGTGACCGTCGTTCTCCGATGCCTTGCTCTTTGGATAAGCATCAGCAGGGATATTGTCGATGGCATACTGAAGATCCTCGAATATCAGTTTGTAAACCTCAGCAGCTTCTGCCTGTGGCACGTTGTCCTGTGTAGCAACAGTAAGCAGAGGCACATTGCCGAACCAACGAACGAGGTCGAAGTACATGATGGCACGGAGTGCGTGGCACTCACCCATGTATGTCTGACGAACTTTCTCGTCGTTCCAGTTGATCTGCTCCTCATACTTGATGAGCTCGTTACAACGGTAGATGCCCTCATAGTAGCGTGCCCAGTCGCCCTCATAGAGGTTCTGGTCAGCTGACGACTGTGTAATGTCAAAACGGTCAATGGCCTGATAACCGCGACCATCGCCTGTGCCCGTAGCACCAAAACATTCGGCACCCATCACCTCCGATGCTACGAAGAAGCCAACGGTAGGATTTGAAGAGGTCTGACGGTAGCCATCGTAGCAGCCAACGAGTGCGCGCCAAGCGTCGCCCTGTGTCTTGTAGAAGTTGTCTGTGTTAGACTCTGTCTTTGAGCTAACATCAAGGAAACTTTCACTACAAGATGCTGTCATGCCCATTGTAAGCAATGCGATGGCACAATATTTAATTGTATGTAGTTTCATTTCTTGAAAATTCAAATATTGAAAAATTTAAATATTAAAAAATTATTTACCCACACATTTCTCATCTCCCTCCCTGACGGGAGGGCCGGGGTGGGTCTTAGAACTTCACGTTCACACCAACGAGGAATGTGCGTGGACGTGGGTAGTAACTAACGTCAACACCTGACACCCAACCATCAGTACCGTAACCGATTTCTGGGTCCATGCCGTTGTACTTAGTGAATGTGAAGAGGTTCTGTGCCTGAACATAAACGCGCACCTGCGAGCAAACCTTGCTGTCCCAGATACGAGAGAGGTCGTAGCCGAGAGTTACGTTAGAGATGCGGAGGAAGTCTGCATCGTGAACATAAAGGTCAGAGAACTGCCAGTTGATGTTTGTTGTTGTTACACGTGGGATAGTGTTGCTTGTACCCTCGCCTGTCCAGCGACCAAGAACTTCCTTGGTGTAGTTAGCCTGTGAGTTAGCGTGGTTGCGGTATGTCTGAACAATCTGCTGACCTACAGAACCGTTTGCCTGAACAGAGAAGTCAAGTCCCTTCCAGTTGAAACCGAGGTTGAAACCGTAAGTAAAGTCTGGCACACCGTTGCCAAGGTCAACCTTATCGTCGTCATTGATCTGACCGTCGTGGTTGATGTCATAGTACTTAACGCCGCCTGGCTTAACGTCTGACTGGAGAACGCCGTTACCGTTGCTGATCCACTCGTTGATCTCCTGCTGGTTCTGGAAGAGTCCGCAAGTCTTATAGCCCCAGAAGTAACCGATAGCGTGACCGTTCAGAGCGCGATAGAACACAGGAGCGTTGTCGTAGAGCATGTTTGTAGTACCGTGGATGATGCCATCCTCAGTTGGGATGTTACCAACCTCGTTCTTGTTGTAAGCACCGTTCACGCCGATGTTATAGCTGAAGTCCTTGCCAATGCGGTCGTTCCATGTGAGGTTGAACTCAATACCGGTGTTCTTAACGTCACCACCGTTGATGAATGGAGCGCCAGTACCTGTTGTAGCAAGGATAGGAGCAGCTACGAGCCAGTCCTTAGTAGTCTTGATATAGTAGTCAAGATTCAGACCGAGACGGCTGCGGAGGAAGCGAGCGTCAATACCGATGTTGAGCTGCTCTGATGTCTCCCATGTCACGTCTGGGTTAGCAACGCGTGATGGGAATGCACCCCAGTTGTTAGCGAGGTTAGATGCTGATGTAGCATCGTCCCATGCTGTTGTGCCGAAGAGGTAGTGGGTGTTAGAGTTCTTGATAGGAGCAAGATACTGGTAGTTAGAGATATTCTGGTTACCTACCTGGCCCCAGCTTGCACGAAGCTTCAGGAAGTCGAGCCAAGAGGTTGTATTCTCCATGAACTTCTCGTTGCTGATGGTCCAACCTGCTGATACTGAAGGGAAGTAGCCGAAGCGGTGTCCGCGAGCGAAACGGCTTGAACCGTCAGCACGGAGAGTAGCGTTGACCATGTAAGTCTCCTTCCAGTTCCAGCCGAGACGACCGAAGTAAGAGACGTTGCGTGACTCGTCGTTAGGCGAACCGCTTGCGCCGAGGCCGTCAGTTGACGATGATGCTGTACCGTTGCTAACGTAAGCGTGGTTCCAATCGTCAAAGCCTTCCTTGAGGCTACCGTTGTTTGCACCAACGTATGTGCCCTCATAGCGGCTTGACTCCATACCGAGCAGAGCGTTGAATGCGTGGTCGGCAATATTGAAGTCATACTGTGCGGTGTTGGTCCAGGTCATGGTCAGGCCGTGGTTCATATTCTGGTTCACACTCGTGCGTGTATCATTATATGTATAAGGAGAGAAGTGGTAGAATGGAGTGAAGCTGCGATACTCCGATGTTCCATAGACAGTACCGAACACTGTGCGGAGCTTCAGGCCCTTGAGTGGGGTGAGTTCTGCATAGACATTACCATTGAAGGTACCGTTCTTGTTCTCGTTGTTCACGCGAGTCATCATCGATCCGTATGGGTTGCCATCGTATGGATACCAGTCAGAAGCATCGGTAGCATTGTATGGGCTATCGTAATACTGGTAAGAAGAAGCGTTCTCGCCATATACGTCGTTATAGACAGGTGCGAGTGGCGATGTTCCGAAGGCACCGCGGAGGTCGTTGTTGTACTGGTTGCCAACGCCGATGCCCTTGCTCTTCTTATATACGAAGCTCACCTGCTCACCAACCTTCAGGAGGTCCTTGATGACAGTGTGCTCAGAGTTGATACGGAAGTTGTAGCGTGCATAGTTAGAAACGTCCTTGCCACCTACGATACCTTCCTGTGACATATAGCCCATAGACATAGCGTAAGTAGAGGCCTTTGAACCACCAGAGATACCGAGTGTGTAGCTCTCGATGTTTGCGTTGTCCTTGAACATGGTGTCAACCCAGTCGGTATTGATGAGGTTGCCGTGAGCGTCGCGGATGCTGTTCATGCCTGCCCAGTCGTAAGGCTGGTTGCCAGAGTTTATCTGCTGCTCGTCCATGATTGTCATATACTCAGAAGAGTTGAGCATTTCTGCCTTGCGAGCAGCGCTCTGCCAACCCTTGTAAGCGTCGAATGTAATCTGCGAACGGCCTTCCTTACCGCTCTTTGTTGTCACGAGGACAACACCGTTGGCTGCCTGCGCACCGTAGATGGCTGCAGAAGCTGCATCCTTCAGAACGTCGATTGACTCGATGTCGGCAGGGTTCAGGTTAGAGATATCACCGCCGATACCGTCGATGAGGTAGAGTGGCGATGAGCTGCCGACAGTACCGAGACCACGAATCTGTACCTTCATGTCAGAGCCAGGCTGACCTGAGGTTGACTGAATGCTGACACCAGCCATCTGTCCCTGCATAGCCTGCAGAGGGTTTGTTGTGTTCAGCTTAGCGATGTCGTCACCCTTGACCTGTGCCGTAGCACCTGTCACAAGTTTCTTCTTCATCGTGCCGTAGCCGACAACAACCACTTCGTCGAGCGACTGAGAGTCCTCTTCGATAGTGATGTTCATTGCACCGGCAGTAGCCTTGACCGTCTTGGTCAGATAGCCCACATAGCTGATGCGGAGAGTAGCACCCGGTTCTGCGTCGAGCGAGAAGTGTCCGTCAAGGTCGGTTACAGAACCAGCCTTGCTACCAACTACCTGTACCGTAGCACCGATGACAGGTTCACCTTTGGCGTCAACGACAGTACCTTGAATCTTCTTTGCCTGCTGTGCAGCGACAACGCTATTGTCGGCAGCTGATACAGGTAAAGGCATAGAAACCCCAAAACATGCTAAGAGTGCAAACGCACTAGCACACAGTGGAGCCTTCTTTGAAAAAAGGTCCATAAAAATTGTTGTTTTTTTTGTTAGTTATGAATAATAGTTAGTCTTCAAAAATACATTTACGAGGAGCTCATCGCCCCTTCTGTCCTAAGAAACATCTTTAATATCTTCAGTTACATCATCTTTCTCGCCGCAGCACAGCGAGGGTATGGAATGTAGTTGTTAGTTAAGTATATAAATTCCGCAAGCTCTGCTTAGTTGAGAGTTAGGTGTCTGGAGTTTAGAATAGTATGGTTAGTTAATAGTATTTTGAAAGCAGAATGTTACCTAATACGAAGATTAGATAGCCTCCAAACTTGAAATACTACTCTAAATGCTACGATCTACACTCTGAACTAACAATTTGAGCAGCAGGAATAAGTTAAATTTAGTATATCACATAAAGTTTCGATGCAAAATTAACAAATTCAAACGGAATATGCAAACTTTTCCGCTAAAATCGTTAAAAAGTATGATACTTTGCAAAATAAGTATCAAAAAATGACCGCTCTACCACTTCCTTTTGGTGTTTTTCTACTCTCTTTTGACTGAATTTTCATCCTCTTCTGCGATATTTCCGTCAGGATTCGGCAAGAGATGCCTGCTCGGTTGACTGTTAATTGTTAACTGTTAACTGACAACTGAGTAGTTTGGGGGAGGGGGAGATGGTGCGTTTCAAGACCGGAAAGGTGCTGGTTCACGTTGCCAACTGATGCTTTTCATCGTCCGAATCGTAGCAGTTTATGTTGTAAAGACTCAGTAATTACAGTGTAAAGACTGAGTAATTACGGTGTAAAGACTGAGTAATTACAATGTAAAGACTCAGTAATTACATCATGAATCAATACCATTCGCATCATGAATCAATGCTTTTCACATCATGAAACGCTACGATTCGCATTACGAACCAGTGAGAACCAGCGCGGCAGACATGCCGAAATGCAGGCATAAAAAACGCCGGATGTCTTCACTAAGACACTCCGGCGTCGAGTAATAGGTGAAAAATAATAAAACTATAAAAACTTAACGAAATCATCGTTTGGCATGTTGCACGCACAAGAATAGTCTTGTTCGTTTTCGAGTGCAAAGTTACACATATTACGGAATATATCAAAATGAATTTACAAAAAGAAAGTCTAAAACTGAAGAAGGTTACGAATTGTAAGTAAAAATGTATATTTTCTGACTGTTTATGTATGTTACATTGCCTCTGTCTTTCATTATGTAAGCAATAATTCTTTTTGACTAACATATTGAAAGTGATATATTGTGTATATAAATAAAATGTAGTAACTTTGCAACGGATATCTAACATAATGACACAAAGAGACCTTTCTTGAGCCATTTCTGTAAGGATTACGGCAAGAGGACTGAAGGACTGTAAGATTGTTTAGTAAAAATAATATATCATAAGGTATAATATGGCGTACATTAATTTAAAGGAACTGTTGGACGGGCGTGATGCTGTCAACAAGTGGATGGAACGGTTTGGCGTTCGCTTTGGTGTTTACAAACATGGCGTGTTTAACGAACAGTTGTTCCCTTTCGACTCTATTCCGCGAGTCATTCCTAAGAAGGACTGGGACTATCTGGAGGCAGGACTGAAGCAACGCGTAAAGGCGCTGAACATGTTTCTGTGGGATGTGTATCATGAAAAGAACATCATCAAGGATGGAGTGGTGCCTGAGGAGTTTGTATATTCCAGTAAAGGCTACATGCCGGAGTGCGAAGGCGTCTCGCCTGCAGGTAAGGTTTATGCCCACATTGCCGGCATCGACCTCGTTGAAGGAAAGGACGGCAAGTGGTATGTGCTTGAGGATAACCTCCGCATTCCGAGCGGAGCAAGCTATCCGATGATAGCACGCAAGCTCTGTCGCAAGGTGTCTCCTAACACGTTTGCTTCCAATTCGGTGGCAGACAACCGCGATTACAATGAGCTATTGAAGGAAATGATGCAGAGTATGGCAGCCAGCGTCAGCACGCAGGGCGAGGAACCAGTCATCAATGTCATACTGACTCCCGGCCGTTACAATTCAGCCTTCTTCGAGCATTCTTACCTTGCAGAGAAAACAGGAGCAACGTTGGCCTATCCGGGAGACCTCTTTGTGGAAGACGATAAGGTCTATTACGCAGGTATGTTTAAGGAGAAGATACGCGTGGCAACTATCTATCGCCGCGTGTCCGACGAGTATATGGACCCTCTGACGTTCGAAGCATCGTCGCTACTCGGTGTGCCTGGCGTCATGCAAGCCTACAAAGCAGGCAACGTTGCGCTCATAAACGCTATCGGAAACGGTGTGGCAGACGACAAGGGTATATACTATTTCGTTCCGAAAATGGTGGAATACTACCTCAAGGAGACTCCGATTCTGCAGAACGCTCCTACCTATCTGCCTTACTTCGAGCAGGATAAGCGCTACGTTTTGGACAATCTGGAGCGCCTTGTCATAAAGGATGTCAGCGAGGCTGGTGGCTATGGAGTGATGTTCGGAAGTGATATGGATGCCGCAAAGCTTGCCGAAATGAAGCAGATGGTTGAGGACGAGCCTCGCCGATGGATAGCACAGGAGGTGATAGACTTTAAGGATCTCGAACTGCTTGAGGGCAACGAGATAGTGGAACGCAAGGCAGACCTCCGCGCATTCGTAGTGACTGGCAGCGAGACAAAGGTATGGAAGAGCGGTCTGACACGCTTCTCGCGTAACCCAGATTCGTTCGTTGTCAACTCAAGTCAGGGTGGCGGATTCAAGGATACATGGGTAATGATGAAGTAAAAACTTAAGAAATTAAAAGATTAAGAAATTAAGAGATTAATATAAAGGAATATGGTAATTTCTGCAATGAAAGCCAACAGACTGTTCTGGATGGGCAGATATGTTGAACGAGTGTATATGACGCTGCACCTGCTGCGTAGGGTGTATGACAAGATGATAGATGGTGAGCCTGCCGACTACAAATCGTTCTGGCAGAAGCTCGATATGACAGACAGCTATGCGTCAACAGGCGAGTTCACGCTCGGAATGATGTACGACGAACAAAACCCAGGCTCGGTAATCTCGTCGCTGAACCGTGCCATGGACAATGCCATCATGCTTCGCGAGGACATCAAGTCGGAGACAATGTCGTACATAGAGATGAGCATCGCCCTGATGAAGGAGTGCCGCAAGAACGCCATGTCGAACGTAACGAATCTGCAACCCGTTACCGACTGGATGCTCGCCCTGCGTGGTTCGGCAGCCCAGCGTATAGAGGAACCGAAGGTGCTCAGCATCATCGCCATCGGTCAGATCATCGAAAAGATGGACATCATGCTGCGTTTCTGCTACTGTTACGATCGCATCGCCACTCAGTATTACATGCTGAAGAACTGGGCAAAGGAGTGGCCAGACCTGCTGGACGATAACATCGACGCTCAGATTACGGAGATGCTCAAGCCAGAGTCGTATGCCAACGCTGACGAATCCTTTAGATGGAAGCTGTGCAGTTACATCAACAGCGTGGTCAGAGCGTAGGCGTTTGTTCAGTTGACAGTTAGCAACGAAGTGTCGCTACTGTCTGGGTTTTCTAGAGATTCTATATTGTATAATTGGTGTCCGGTAAACGTATATAACCGTCAAAATACCAAACTACTGTAATTTGTAAGCCCCAACGCGGGCGAAATCCTATAGGGTAGTGCGTAAGCGCTACCTAAAATGCAATCAAATAATAGAGCGCCAAGGGTGCGACATCCTGTAACCTTCAATGAATATAGCATTATGTCGCCCACGTTGGGGCTTTGGTTTATGATTTGCCTAAAACGTAGCGCTTACACACTACGCTGTAGAATGTCGCCCGCTTTGGGGCTATTACCGGACACCAATAATATTGTATAGAACTTCTAGGATAAGGTGAAAATATGAAACTAAGATACAATTATAGCACGCGAGTGGAGTTTCGCCCCGCCGTCGGACGGCATAACATACTGCTAAGATGTCAGCCTGCCGACGAGATATTCCAAAGAATCCTGAGCGAAACGGTCTATATGAGCGATGCATTCTGGGTAAAAGAAGGACATGACGGATTGGGCAACAGGATAATATCGGGAGGAACAGTGCAACCGCATTCCACACTACAATATACAAGCAGCGGAGTTGTCGAGCAGACAACGTATTGCATTCCCGATGCCGAACCACATCCCATGTTCAGGCTTCTCCCCTCTTCGCTTTCTTTTCCAAGAGAAATGCTGGCTGAAAGTCTGCTAGGGGAGGAGCCGTTTCTTGACCGTTGCCTGCGCATTATGCATGCCGTACATGAGTATCTGGACTACTGTCCGGGCGTGACTGATGTGCATACCAGCGTCGAAGAGGTGCTGCGGAAGCGCCAGGGCGTATGTCAGGACTTCGCACATGTCATGGTTGCGCTGTGCCGTGCGGCAGGTTTCCCGGCCCGATACGTCTGCGGACTGATGGCAGGTGAAGGTCAGACGCATGCGTGGGTTGAGGTTCATGACGGCCAATGCTGGTATGCCTTCGACCCAACCAATGATACTGCCATCGCCACCGGCTACATAAAGCTGGCCCATGGGCGCAATGCACAGGACTGTCCGGTAAGCAGAGGGACGTATCTTGGCATCACTACGCAAACGACAGACGTAAAGGTTACGGTGGAAACGTGACGAAATAATAATACAGGTGAAAACCAATAACACAAAAATAAAATGATAAAAACTATAGTAAACACGGAACTGCCACTTGCCGAGAGGTTTCTTGTCCGTAAGAATGTGATAAGAAACGGCAAGGGAAAAAAGCGGTTCTGCATCGTCACCGGTACTCACGGCGACGAACTGGAGGGACAGATGGTATGCTACGAGATGGCTCGCATCGTTCAGCAGAACATTGATAAGCTGGACGGAACGGTGGAAATCTATCCGGCACTCAATCCGCTTGGCATAGACACCATACAGCGAGGCATACCTAATTTCGACCTCGACATGAACAGAATATTTCCTGGTAACGAGCATGGCACTATGGCCGAGCAGGCTGCTTTCCGCATCTGCAAGGACCTGAAGGGTGCCGACATGGTGCTCGATATCCACTCTTCAAACCTCTATCTGCGCGAATCGCCACAGGTGCGCATTAACGTTCTGAACGAGGAACGCCTTGTTCCTGACGCCATTCAGTTAGGAGTGGAGTTCGTATGGGTGCACGATGCTGCGACCGTTCTTGAGGCAACGCTTGCCCATTCGCTCAACTCTACCGGCACGCCATGTCTTGTTGTGGAGATGGGTGTTGGCCAGCGCATCAACCATAAGATGTGTTCGCGACTTGTCAGCGGTATCTTCAATCTCATGAACAAGATGGGAATGTGGAGCGAAGCGCCTGATACGTCGGCATGGGAAGATAGCATCGTCTGCAAGGGCGATAAGGTTGAGTTCCTCAATGCGGAGTGTTCGGGAGTGTTTCTTACGGATCTTCGCACCGGTTGCGACGTCAGTACGGGACAGTCCATCGGGCAGATTGTTGACCCTCTGACAGGTACTGTGCTCAGCGATGTTAAGTCTCCGACCGACGGTTTCCTGTTCACGATACGTGCATACCCTATTGTTTACGAAGGATCCTTAATGGCAAGAATATACAAAAGATGAAAAAAGAGATATTGTTTCAGATGAAGTCAACCTACAGGGACGACTTCAAGATAGAGGGATATAGATTCGGTAGTGGTGAGAAGACCGTCTGCATTGTCGGTCCGATGCGTGGAGATGAGGTCCAGCAGCAGTATGTCTGCTCGCAGATTGTGCGCGAACTGAAAGCCGTTGAGGCAGATGGCGGACTGTGTGACGATAAGAGCATACTCGTCATTCCTTCCTGCAACCCGTTCTCAATGAATGTAGGCAGACGCTTCTGGGCTATGGATGGCACGGATATCAACCGTATGTTCCCGGGCTATGACCAGGGAGAGACAACGCAGCGCATTGCTGCTGCCATCTTCAAGCATATCGAAGGCTTCCGCTACGGATTGCAGTTGGCATCGTTTTATGTGCCGGGAGAGTTCGTCCCTCATGTCCGTATGCTTCGCACTGGCTATGAGGATGTGCAGTCGGCTCAGCTCTTTGGCCTGCCATACGTTACGCTTCGCGAGCCGTTGCCATTCGATACGACCTTGCTCAACTATAACTGGCAGATATGGAACACAAGTGCTTTCAGTCTATATGCAGGCGAAACGGACAGCATAAATACGGAAGACTCGCAGCAGGCAGTAGAGGCTGTGATGCGATTCCTTGGCGAAATCGGTGCCACGGTGCGTCGTGATATGACGCCGGGCTATAGGCCTGTGGTCCTTGACGAGGAGAATCTTGTGACCATTACAGCGCATCATGCTGGTATATACGTTCGTGAACTGTGTGCCGGGGACAGGGTAAAGGCTGGTGATGTCATGGCTCGCATCCTCGATGCTTATGATGGTCATGAGTTGGAAGTAATTCGCAGTGCCCACGATGGAGTAGTATTCTTCTCGCATCATCGTCCCCTCGTGCTCCAGAATGCATTATTATATAAGGTGATTAGAGTATAGTGTATAGAGTATAGAGTATAGTGTATATTGTATAGGGTATAGAGTATAGTGTATAGGGTTGACCTCACCTTTACAACCTGTTATTAAGGTGTACACATAGACACAAAGTACACAGAGTTTTTTTGACCTGTACTTGAAATATACGATTGTTGTTCGGCTGAAGGCCGATAATACATTAGCATAGGGCATCGCCCTATGTAATAATAGTTTCCCTATAGTACGACGCTGCATCGCAGCACAACAAAGATCCGCACAGTTTTTGTTATGCCGCGATGCGGCGTTAGCTGTGGGGGGTGAATATACATAGGGCGATGCCCCATGCTAATGTGTTGTCGGTCTTCAACCGAGCAGTAAACACGTTATTTTAACGGTGCGAGGAGATGCCTTTCTTCTGTTAAAAATGATACTCCTGTAAATGGAGAAAATGCCCTCGCACGTCCTTTCGGTGGATTCTACGATTTCGGTGATGAGGAAAGCGATTATGAATAAGCAGATGTTTCAGCAATAAGACATCTCTTCAATGATGTTATAGAAAAGGAAGCAGGCAAAACCGTCTGCTTCCTTTTCTTGGGTTCGCCCAGCACGAACGTATTCTAACGGGTGCAAGTCCCCAAGCCGCCCTGACAGTGGGAAGGCTACAGCCGAAAGCAAGGGTGTCCATCGTGAGGTGGAATCTGAAGGAAGCCGTAGGCAAACATCTGACCCGACGTA